>DAOULQ010000134.1:0-19623 GCA_034419095.1 Anaerolineae bacterium
TGCCATGATCCACATGGCCCATCACCGTTACCACCGGGGGACGAGCCTCCAGATTCTCAGGCGCTTCTTGGGCGTAGATCTCCCTCAGGGGGACCTCGGTAAGGGGCGCGGGGGGAGCCTCAACCTCGGAGAGGAGGCGGTGCCTCCTCCCGCGGTTCGAAACCCATATCACTAGCCACGACGGCCTCTGTGTCGTAGTCGATAGTCTGATTGATATTGGCCATGATCCCATCGGCGATCAACTCCTTGATCACCTCGATGGGACTAACCGCTAGTAGTTCTGCTAATTGTCTGACAGTGATGAGATCAGGTATGGTGACAACCTTACGACCCTCCTTTGTTTCCATCTCACCCCCTCCCCGCAATTCTATTCAATCGCCTGCTCTGCCCTCCTGGGTTGCTCCTTGGCCAAGGTACGACCATACTCCAGGAGACGTATCCGTTCCTCAGGCCTAAGGGCAACCTTCAAGGCACGATCCAACCCCCTTTTCTCCAGGGCAGCCTGCCAGCAGGTCTGATCGGGACAAAGATAAGCCCCTCGGCCGCCTTTCTTGCCCGTAGGGTCCACTTCCACATCCCCAGCAGGAAGGCGCACTATTCGCACCAGCGCCCTCTTGGGCCTGATACTACGGCAACCTACACAGGTCCGCTGGGGAACACACTTGGCCCGCTTCATGGCTATCCTCCCATCCTCGGGACCCTATCCACTCTCCTCCTCTTCCAGATCCAAGTCGTACTCATACTCGTCCTGCTTCCAGATCTCGATCTCCCCCTGCCAATCATCACGACGTCGGCTAGGCCGACGTAACTTCCGAGCGACCACCTCGCCCAACCGCTCGTCGTAAACTAGATCTCTCGTGGGTCTCTTTTTCTTCCCCCGGGCTACAAGTTCCTCCTCTTCCCACTCCTCTCCTTCCTCTTCCTCTTCCTCTTCCTCCTCCTCCTCTGCCTCCCCTTCCTCCTCTTCCCACTCCTCTTCTTCCTCTTCCTCCTCCGGGAGTATCTCTTCAGGAACCATCTCTATTTCCGCCGGTTTAACCTCTTCTAGGGCAACCTCGGCTTCTTTTGCCTCCGCAGCCCCCGCTTCTACCGGTGTAACCTCTTCAGCCACCGACTCCTCAACCTCAACCACCTCCTCGACAACAGTCGGGTAGAGGTTTGCCATCTTCAACCGCTCCTCTATCTCCTCCAGAGATTTGGGGCCCAACCCGGGGATAGCCAAGATCTCCTCCGCACCCTTCTCCAGCTGCTCCAAGAGCCCACCCATCTGGGTCACTCCCGCCTGCTCCAAGGCGTTTTGGAACCGTGTGGAGAGGCCTAGAACCTGGATAGGGGCCTCTTCGGTGATCTCTCCTGGCTCCAGTTCGCCCTTAGTCAGAGCCTCGGCTAGGCGGGCCGTCTCCTCCGCGGCTAATCGGGCGGCCCTCTCCGCCGCCTCGGCGGGGCTCATAATGTCGATCCGCCAGCCCGTCAACTTGGCAGCCAAACGGGCGTTCTGCCCCTCCCGGCCGATAGCCAAGGATAACTGCCTTTCCGGAACCACTACGATAGCCGTCTTCCCTATCTCTTTGTCTTCCACCAATTCCACGCTTACCGGCCGTGCTGGGCTCAACGCTTTGGCGATGAACTCCTTAGGATCAGGGCTCCACTCCACGATATCTATCTTCTCTCCGCCCAACTCGTTGACGATAGACTGGATCCTCACCCCACGCATTCCCACACAAGCCCCTACCGGGTCCATTCCTGGCTGTAGAGCAGCCACGGCTACCTTGGAACGGGAACCGGGTTCGCGGGCGATGGCCTTTATCGCCACCGTCCCGTTGTAGATCTCGGGCACCTCCAGTTCCAAGAGGCGACGGAGCATGGCCCAATGGGTACGGGAGACGATGATTTGAGGGCCACGACTGGTCTTGGTTACACTTAACACGTAGACTCGTAACCTTTGCCTAGGGCGGTATCTCTCACTCGGCACCTGCTCGCTACGAGGCAGGATGGCCTCCGCTTTCCCCAGGCTCAGGGTAATAGCCTGGGAATTGATGCTTTGCACCACTCCGTTCAGTATCTCCTCCTCCTTATCGGCAAAGGCTTCGTATAACGCATCCCTCTCTGCCTCCCGGATCCGTTGCAGTATCACCTGTTTAGCCGTTTGGGCTCCTATCCGGCCAAAGGTCGAAGGGGTCGTCTCCACCAAGACCGTCTCCCCCAAGGCTGCCTCTTCCACCAGCTCTTTAGCCTCAGCCAAAGAGATCTGCGAACGGCTGTCTTCCACCTCCTCGACGATCTCTTTCTCGGTGAAGATCCTCACCTGCCCGGAGTCTGGGTCGATCTTAGCGGTGACATCAGCCAGGCCGCCAAAGTCTCGTTTATAGGCCAAGGCCAAAGCCTGCTCCACGGCCTCCAATACCACCCCTTCGGAGAGGCCTCGTTCGGCACAGAGTTGGGTGATGGCTCTAATAAAGTCTCTCTTCATCTAGCCACTCTCCATACAACTGATTTAGGGCCGCCATAAGAAGAAAAGTGGGAAATTCCCACTTTTCATAAAGCGGCTAAATTCATTATATCACCTTTTGGTGCTCCGCGCAAGTTAAACCTTATACAAAGGTTGTGTTCACCACTTAGCACCTATCGCGCCTTGCGTAAGTTCTCCTCCCCAGGCTAACCTCCCCTGGCCCCGGCCTGTCATCGCCGGCCCGTCCCAGCATCAACGGGCCAGGGGACAGACTGCCAGATGTCAAGACAGGCTCCCGGCTCTAACTCATCCCTCTCTTTTTGAACCTCTTCTTCTAATGGTGGTTTTGCAAGGTGCGCCTGTTGCTTTTCCCTCCCTGTTAAGTGCTAAGAGTGCCACGCATCCTTATATAGATCATCGAGCAAGCGGTAAAGATGGGGCAACTCCAGGATTTTCGAACTCTCCTCGTCCCGGTGCTTAACCTCCACCCCACCCACTTCTAAGGTTCTTCTGCTCACTGTCAACCGAAGGGGCAGGCCAATAAGATCCGCATCGTTGAATTTCACCCCCGGACTCTCTTCCCGATCGTCATACAACAGTTCATACCCTCGAGCCAAAAGAGCCCCATACAGCCCTTCCGCCGCCTCGGACACCTCCGCCTGACCAGTATCCAAGACCACTAGATGGATCTGGTAGGGAGCGATCTCTGGGGGCCAGATGATCCCTTTTGCATCGTGACTCTCCTCGACGACCGCGGCCAAGAGCCATCCTGTCCCGATGCCGTAGCAACCCATCACCAGGGGCTTCTTTTGGCCATCCTTATCTAAGAAGGTAGCCCCCAAGGCCTCACTATATTTGGTCCCCAGTTTGAAGATATGGCCCAGTTCAACCCCTCTAGTGAGGCGAAGCGGTTTTTTGCAACGAGGGCAAAGGTCGTCCTCGCGCACCATAGCCATGTCGGCCAAGAGATCCACCTCGAAATCACGAGGGTAGTTGACGCCTCTTAAATGGTATCCCCCCTTATTCGCTCCGGCCACAAAGTTGGACCCTTCACGGATGGAGCGATCGGCTACTATCTTCACTTTGCCCCTCAACCCTAGGGGCGAGGCGTAACCAGCCACTATACCTGCTCCCTTGACCTCTTCCTCGGTGGCCAGACGCAACTCCGAAACCTCAAGCAACCTGGCTAACTTAGCCTCGTTCACCTCCAGATCGCCTCTAGTGATCACGAAAACCAACTGGCCAAGGGCGATGTAGAAGATGGCCTTAAGGGTCTCCCTGGTGGAGACTCCTAGGTAATCGGCCACCTCCTGGATGGTGATCATCCCCGGAGTAGCCACCTCCTCCAAGGGTTGCTCCTCTTGCCCAGCCACCTCCTCCCTCATAGCCACCGCCCCCTCGGCGTTGGCGGCCCAGCCGCAGACCTGGCAAAGCACCAAGGTATCCTCCCCAGCCTCATGGAGGAGCATGAACTCATGGGAGGCCGAGCCCCCCATGAGGCCCGGATCCGCCTCCACCACCAACGGCTCCAGACCACACCGGCGGAAGATGTTGAGATAGGCCTGATAGACCTGAGGATAGTAATCGTCTAAATCCTCCTCGCTGGCGTGAAAACTGTAACCGTCCTTCATGGTGAACTCCCGCGCCCGGATCAGACCCCCTCGAGAGCGAGGTTCATCGCGGAACTTGGTCTGGATCTGATAGACCATGAAGGGGAGTTGTCTATAAGAGTTGACCTCCTGTCGAGCCAGATCGGTCACCACCTCCTCGTGGGTGATCCCTAACACCAACTCCCGTCCCCTCCGATCGCGGAAGCGGGCCATCACCGGCCCTGCCTCTTTATACCTTCCTGCGGCCTGCCAAAGTTCCGCCGGGTGGACGGAGGGCATCCGGATCTCTTGGCCCCCGATGGAGTCCATCTCCTGGCGCATGATCCCTTCGATCTTCTTGAGGGCTCGCCAGCCCAAGGGCAGATAAGTGTAGATGCCCGCTGCCAAGGGACGGATCATCCCGGCCCTAAGCAAAAGCCGATGGCTAACCATAGTCGCCTCGGCGGGAACCTCCCGTAGAGTCCGGCCAAAGAGTTTGGAAAGCCTCATGATCGCCTCCTATAAAAAGAGCCGGCCTTCGGTCTGGAAGGCCGGCCAAGATGCAAATGTACACCTATCCAGCCCCTCGCTCACTAGAGACACCCCGTCTTCTCTAGATGTCTCCACCCAGCCACGATCTCCTCTGGTGAATAAGAGTAATCGATCTCAAAGACGCGCAGGGCCTCGGTGGGGATATAGGGGGCCAGAGCCCCGAACTCTATCTCCCCTTGGCCGGGGATACCGTGATCGCGGAGGCCAACTATATCATGGAAATGAAGCCCCAGCATCCGCTCCCCATAGGTGCGGAGCCACTCCTCCTGGGGGGTGAAGCCTAGATTCTCCAGGGCCCGGGCATGGCCGGCATCGTGCCAGTAGTAGAGGAAAGGATCGAGGTCCATTAACGTCCCCATCTCCTCATGGTTCGGGATCTCGAGATAATAATATCTGTTCTCTAAGCCGATTTTGACCCCTTTGAGACGGGCACACTCGGCGATCTCGGCCAGGCTCCTAGCCACCGCTTCCAAGTGGGCTTCTTTCTGGAGAGCGCGGGCCTCTTTTAGCCTTTCCATCAGGGCTCGATATCGACGGCTCCCTCTCTTCCCCTGCTGGAAAGCCTCCCTCACTTCCCGCTCCAGTTTCCAGTCCGCATTCACTCGGCCCAGATGGAGAACTACAGAGGAGGCCCCCAGATAGGCCGCGAACTCTACGCTCCTCTGAACCATAGAGACCGCTTCTTTCCGTTTCTCCTCATCCAACGAGGAGGGGAGGAGATCGCTACGGGTCTGAGCGATCAGATCGATAGTCTGGGGACAAGGAGCATGAAGGCTAGCGATCTCGTATTCGCCTGGAGATATGCCTTCTAGCATGGTCTCCGTCACCTGGTGGTTCAACTCGTACCGCTTGAAACCCATCTCTCTGGCGGCGGCGAAAAAGTCGATCAGATGAGTGAAACGGCTCTGAGCCCACATGGTCGAAAGTATAGGTTCGGACAAGGCAAGCCTCCCCCTCAACTTGACGAAAAGAGGGCTAAAGATATAGAATCATCCCCGCAAAATTTGCGCTCGACATCCGAAGGAGAGAAAAGGAATATTTCCATGCTAGTTAGAGGGCTCGTTGTCGGTCCCTTACAGGTCAACTGCTATCTCGTAGGCTGTGAAGAGACTAAAGGAGGGATCGTCATCGACCCCGGCGGCGACGCTCCGGTGATCCTCTCCCAGATCCAGGCCTTGGGGCTGAATACCGCCTATATCGTCAACACCCATGGCCACATCGACCATGTGGCGGCCAATAGATTGATCAAAAAGGCTACCAACGCCCCCATAGCCATCCACCGCCTCGATGCCCCTTGGCTTACCAGTCCCCAAGGCGGTTTAGCCTTACTCCTGGGGGCCAGCCCCGGCCCTTCGGCGGATATCCTCCTAGAGGAGGGAGACGAAGTGAAGTTCGGCAACATCGGTTTGAAGGTCCTTCATACCCCTGGCCATACCTCGGGTGGCATCTCCCTCCTGGGCGAGGGGGTAGTCTTCACAGGAGATGCCCTCTTCAACATGGGCATCGGCCGCACCGACCTCCCCGGAGGCGATTTCGGGACCCTTATCGAGAGCATAAAAAGTAAACTCCTCACCCTCCCCGAAGAGACGGTGGTCTACCCCGGCCATGGCCCCTCAACCACCATAGGCCGAGAGAAGAGGAGCAACCCCTTCGTGCCTTAGAATATAAATATACCATATACCGTCCCCTTTGACCAACTCTTCAATTTTCGGGGATCGCTTGTGCCCCTTCCTACCCCCTGTGGAGACAACCCAAAAAGGAACGGGCCCCCTTCGGTGGTCGCCATCTATCCGGTCTACCTTCTCCTCGCACTTTTTCCCCTACCCTAGATGTGCCACTACGTACCGCTTCACCGAGCATTGTCAAGGGTCCTGCCTCCTGCTATACTGGGGATGATGAAAGGAGGCTCCATGGAAGAGTTCAAAGCCTACGTTGATGAGAACACTGACCGTTTCGTCGCCGAACTGCAACGCTTGTGCCAGCAGCCGAGCATAGCGGCCCAGAAGGTAGGGATAGAGGAAACGGCGGAGATGGTCCTTTCCATGCTCCAGGGGATCAGAGCCCAGGCCCGCCTCATCCCCGTAGCCGAGGGGGCGCCCGTGGTCTATGGCACCATCGGCCAGGCGCCAAGAACCCTCCTCTTCTATAACCACTACGATGTCCAGCCCCCCGAGCCCCTCGAGGAATGGGAATCCGATCCCTTCGCCGCGGAGATTCGCCAGGGAGTCCTTTACGCCCGAGGAGCAGCCGACAACAAGGGAGATCTGGTGGCCCGCCTCATGGCTGTCGAGGCTTATCAGAAGACCAAAGGCGAACTGCCTCTGAAAATAAAATTCGTCTTCGAGGGGGAAGAGGAGATAGGGAGTCCCCATCTGGGCCAATTTGTGGAAGAGAATAGAGACCTTCTTGCGGCCGATGGTTGCATCTGGGAGGGAGGCTCCAAGGATCTCTCCGACCGACCGGTGATATATCTGGGGCTGAAAGGGATACTCTATGTGGAACTGCGGGCTAAGGGGGCCAAGAGGGATCTCCACTCCTCTTGGGCTACCTTGGTGCCTAATCCAGCCTGGCGGCTGGTATGGGCCCTGGCTAGCCTCAAAGACGAGAATGATCGCCTCACCGTAGATGGCTTGACAGAGCATGTAGTAGAGCCCTCACCGGAGGAAAGGGATCTCTTGCGCGAGATCCCCTTCGAGGGGAAGAAGTTGAAAGCCGATTTCGGCATCCCCCGCTTCCTAGGAGGGGTAAGAGGGGTCGAGGCCTTAGAGAGACATCTTTATGGGCCCACTTGTACCATCTGCGGCCTCCGATCCGGCTACATCGGAGAAGGGTCGAAAACGGTGCTCCCCAGTGAGGCTATGGTTAAACTAGACTTCCGCCTAGTGCCGGACCTTGAGCCCCGCCTGGTGTTGGACCTTCTGCGCAAGCACTTAGATCGACGAGGTTTCAAGGATATCGAAATCGTGGAGGTGACGGGCGAGCAGTTCGCCAAATCGCCCCCCGAGGCTCCCATCGCGCAAGCGGCTTTGGAGGCCGCCCGCACCATCTACGGCCTAGAGCCGGTGGTTTACCCCAACTTGGCCGGGAGCGGGCCCATATATCACTTCAGTAAGGCGCTGGGGATACCGGTTGCTTCGGGCGTGGGGGTAAGCCACGCTCAGTCCAGGATCCACGCCCCTAACGAGAATATCAAGATCGCCGACTATATCCAGGGGATAAAGTATATCGGGGAATTGATAGAGAGATTCGCAGAGGAAGGGTAGATGCCTAGAAGCCTCTGCTAATGCCAGCGTGAGTGTATAGCCGGTCTTAGTCATCTAACGTTTTCTGGCTTTGCGAAGTGCGAAGCATTTGAGTGGGCGAAGCGAACCGCAAACACGTTGTTAAGCGTCATTTGGCAAAACAAAGAGTGCCTCATCTCCAAAGTGCTCCTTATAGCCTAAGCGGATAGTTCACAAGCAGCCCACGCTCGTCGCCTCTAGCAGCTAATCTCCCCTCTTTGTCAAAGAACTGACCCTCAATGTACGTTACTCGCCTCCCAGCCTCATCGCGTATCTCTATCTTCAGAAGCGTATGCCCTTCATCATCAGATGACCCGGGCCACGATATCGTGCGGTTCCCCTCTCACCCCGCCCCCTTTTTCAATATAGGTCTTCCCTTCGGTCCTTCAAGAAGGGCAGTTGGCGCCTCACCTCCTCCACCAAGTCAAGGTCTATCGTGGCCACCAGGAGCGTCTCCTTTTCCCCTCCCTCGATAACCCTCTCCCCTCGAGGGTCACAGATGGCAGAATGACCGATGAACCTATAACCTTTCGTCTCTCCCACTCGGTTGCAAGCCACGATGAAGAGTTGATCCTCAATGGCCCGGGCCCGCAATAGTATCCGCCAAGCCTCCAAGCGAGGATAGGGCCACTCAGCGGGAAGGAAAACGACCCTCGCTCCCCCCAAAGCGTATTTCCTGAAGAGTTCCGGGAAGCGGAGGTCGTAACAGATAGCCAGGGCTGTTTTGCCCCAGGGGAGGTCGAAAAGCGGTGTGCTCCTGCCAGGCGAAAAATACCTATCCTCCTCCAGGGGCGGAAAGAGGTGAGCGTTATCGTACTGGCCCACCATTTGCCCCTGGGAGGAGAAGATAGCGGCGGTGTTGAAGTATCCCTCTCCCTTTCTGGTGATGAGAGAGCCGATGATGTAGATCGACCGCTCCTCAGCCAATTGGGAGAGGCGCAGAAGAAGCCCCTCCGTCGCCTTAGCGTGCTCTTCCATCCCTTCTAGGTCGTAGCCCGTGGACCAGAGTTCGGGGAGAAGGACGACTTGGGCTCCGCTCTCGCTGGCTTCGGCGATCATCCCCTCCACCTTGGCTAGGTTCTCCTCCGGCCTGCCCAGGGCTATATCTATCTGAGCCAAGGCGATAGTGATTTCCATCTCAGTTCTCCCCCCCGTAGTACAGCCAGTTTAACACGGCCAGGGGGTCTCGGCAACCTTGACGATGGACGCATCCCGTAATACCATCTCTTTCGTATGGATAGACGCCAAATAGTCGCCGATTTCTCCCTTCTTCTCGTGGCCCTCATCTGGGGAGCCACCTTCGTCATGGTGAAGGAGGCGGTGTCCCAGATAGGTGTCTTCACCTTCCTCACCCTTCGCTTTCTCTTCGCCGCCTTGGTCTTGGCCCTCATCTCCTGGCCTCACCTCCGCGCCTCTTGGCCAAGGGAGTTCCTAGCCGGGGCCTTGGTGGGCCTCTTTCTCTTCGGGGGCTACTCCTTCCAAACTATAGGGTTGAAATACACCTCTGCCTCCAAGGCGGGCTTCATCACCGGCTTATCGGTGGTGATCGTTCCCCTTCTTTCCACCCTTCTTCTTAGGCGAAAGCCACATCTCAATGCCCTGGTGGGCGTTGGCTTGGCCACGACGGGTTTAGGGGTCCTCACCCTGAGAGGTCTGAGTATGGCTCCGGGCGACCTATGGGTTCTGGGCGGTGCAGTAGCCTTCGCCCTTCAGATCGTGGCCTTGGGCCGTTTCGCCCCCCAGATGGAGACCAGTAATTTGGCCACTATACAAATAGCCACGGTCGCCTTTCTGAGTGCCCCCCTCGCCTGGGCCATAGAGCGATCGCCCCCACAGATGAGCGGCCAAGTATGGTTCGCCATATCTTTCACCGGGATCATGGCTACCTCCTTAGCCTTCCTCGCCCAGAGCAAGGCCCAGAGGTTCACCTCCCCTACCCACACAGCCCTCATTTTCGCCACAGAGCCGGTCTTCGCGGCGATCTTCGGCTATCTACGCTTACAAGAGAGACTAGGCTGGCGAGGGCTCTTGGGTTGCGCCCTCATACTAACCGGGATGGTGGTAGGAGAGATAGACGTCTTTAACAAAAAGTTGCTTTCATCCAAGCGGGAATGATATAATATGTAAAGTGCGGGCGTACCTTTAGCGGCCTTAACGGTGTTAACTTATCAGGGGGCTCTTACCTTACTGGCCGCCTACGTAGGCGGTTTCCTCACTGACCCCATGATCGGTGAGATGTCGGCGACAGGGGGAGTACTAATCATGGGGCTGGGCTTTGTGCTCTTGGAGGTCAAGAGGCTGCGGGTTGCCAACTATCTACCAGCGTTACTGATCGCCCCCCTGATATTAACCATCGTGACCATGATGGGGGTAGGTTTGTAGGAGAAAATCTAGAGGCAAAGGAGTAGCCAATGGTTGAGAAAAGTGATGTAGCGGTCTTTATCGACTTCGAGAACATCTATATCTCCGTGCACAACAAATACGATACGGATCCCAACTTCGAATCGATCATGGACAGGTGCAACGACTACGGAAGGGTTATCATCGCCCGGGCTTATGCTGACTGGTATCGGTATCCCCGGGTGACCAGCGCCCTCTACGCCAATAGCATAGAGCCGATGTATGTCCCCACTTATTACTATGACCGAGACGACACCAAGAGTAGCAAAGCGATAAAGAACAGCGTAGATATCCACCTCTCCATCGAGGCCATGAAGACCCTCTATAATTATCCCAATATCACCACTTACATCTTCGCCACAGGGGATAGGGATTTCATCCCCCTGGTGAACTCTATCCGTCAGCATGGCAAGTGGGTAGTGGTGATAGCCATTGGAGGAGCGGCCTCTGCCCATCTGGCCCAGAGCGCTGACGAATTTCTCCTCTACCAACAGTTGATAGACAAAGAGGAGACTGTTGAGGAAGAGCCCTCCAAGGATCCCTACAAGACTCTCGTTGAGGCGGTCCATCTGGCCCGGAGCAGGGGGAACGTCTGCACCCTGGCCTCTCTGAAACTCCTCCTGATGGAGATCATGGGGGGATTCGACGAGAAAAATTACAAAGATTCCCAAGGACGCTCTTTCACCAGGTTCAAAGATTTCGTGAGAGAGGCGGAGCGACGGGGGCTGGTACAGATCTTCACCAGCGGCACGGTGAACGAGGTCTTCTTGCCTGGCGAGGACCCCTATGAATTGAGCCATTTCGCCTCCAAGCCTCCTTCCGAGGAAGAGGAGGAGGTGGCAGGGATCGGCCGCCGGGAGTGGCAGGTCTTTGTAGAGGCTATGCGCCAGTTCGATGAACCGGTGCTCTTCGTCCACATATATAACTCCCTCCGCGGCCTGAGGAACCAAGAGGTGATAGATCTCTCCAACTCTCAGATCAAAGAGATGATAAAGAAGGCTATCAAGAATAGCCTCCTCATACGGAGCAGCCGTGGCGCCCATAGATACTACGAACTGAACCCGGAACAGCCGCTGCCTCGATAGGCAAGAGACCGAAAGAGAGGCCAGGATCACTGCGGGGAGAGAACGGAGGGATGATTAAACTGATCGCTAACCCCATAGCGGGGCGAGGAAGGGGGGGCAAGATCCTGCCTCAGGTGCAAGAGGCTCTAAACCGAGCAGGGCTAGAGTTCAGCGAGGCACTCACCACCAAGCCTTTAGAGGCCATCGATTTGGCCCGCCAAGCGGCCGAGGAAGGGTATGAACTGGTGGTAGCCCTGGGAGGGGATGGCACCTCCAATGAGGTGGCAAATGGACTCCTCTCCTCCGACAACAGCGAAGTTGCCCTGGGGATGATCCCTATAGGCACTGGGAACGACTTCGCCACCATGTTTGATACCCCCACTGACCTGGAGGCTGTGGCACGCAGACTAGGTGAAGGTAAGACCTGCCTCATCGACATAGGGAGAGTCGATGGCCGCTACTTCGTCAACGTTTCAGGGATCGGGTTCACTGCCCTGGCCTCCGTGGAATCCCTCAAGATTCAGCATTTCCTGAGTGGCCTGCCTCTATACCTAGCGGCCGTCCTCATGACCCTGCGGGAATACGAGATCCCCCATATCACTGTCGAATTCGATGGACAACGGCTCTCTATGCCTATGACTATGGTCGAGGTCGCCAACGGGAAACGAGAGGGCGGTGGCTTCCTCATAGCCCCCGATGCGGAGAACGACGACGGCCTCTTCGACATCTGCCTGGCCCGAGGGTTAGGGCGTCTAGGGATACTTCGCCTCCTGCCGGAGGTGATGCGGGGCACGCATGTGGACAAGGAACCGGTTACCATGGCCAGGGCGAAGAGGATGACCCTCGATTCCCCAGACCCCCTGCCCGTTCATGCCGACGGCGAGGTCCTCTATACCGATGCCCACCATCTAGAGATAGAGATCATACCCCGTCGCCTTCGAGTGATAACCTAAAATGAACCTCTTAGGCCTGACCCTGACGGGAATCGTAGCCCATCTTCTGGGCTCCATCCCCTTCAGGGTGATCTTCGGCCACCTCTTCAAGGGGATCGATGTGCGAAGTGGGGGGAGCAAGCATATGGGCGCTCTCAATACCTGGCGCATGGTGGGCTTCCTCCCCGGGGTGCTTGTCGGCTTTGGCGACATGGGGAAGGCTTTAGCGGCCCTCAAGATAGCCCAGCCCTAGACCCCACTGGTTGGGCCATGCCGGTGGCCGGTGCCATGGCTGTAGTAGGTTACTGCTGGCCCATCTATGTGGGCTTCCGAGGAGGGGTAGGGATAGCCTCTGGAATGGCTATGATCTTACACCTCGCCCCTCGTGCCGCCCTGGTTATGGTCGCCATCTGGGGGGGTTGGTTGGCCATCCTCCGCCACTCCCCCCGCTCCCAGGCGGCCATCGCCCTTACCGCGCCTTTTGTGCTCTGGGCCCTCAAGAGCCCACCCCAAATACTGCTCTTGGGCATCCTGGCCGGAGGGGTGATATTCGTGCGTCATATACCCGAACTCCGGAAAGAGACCTTCACCCAGGGCTTGAAGCAGTAGATTATCCCCTAACTAACCGACTTATCAAACAACTGGGCTTGCCGAAATGGCAAGCCCAAGATTTAGCCGACAACGAAGCCTCCTCTAATCCTGGATGTTGAACATCCAGACCGCGACCGCGGTCATCACCGCCCCAAAGAGGCCGATGATGGCTATATCCTCCCCCAGGGTCAACGCATGGCCGAAGAGGGTCACCCCTAGCCCAGCCTGGGGCAGCATCTCTAGCACGAACTCCGGCAGCCCCTGAGCCCCGAAGATCACCTTGCGGAGGGGGTCGATGGCGTAGGTCACCGGATTCACCTTAACTAAGAGGTTCATCCAGACAGGGAGATCCCTCATGGGGAAGAGCGCCCCGCTGACGAAGATCATGGGCATAAGTATGAACTGCATGATCATCTGGAACCCCTCGGTCGATTTCATCCGCGCAGCGATGAGGACCCCTAGAGAGGTCATGCTGAAGGAGACGAGGAAAAGGAGGGGCACAAGTTTGATCACCATCCCCGCGCTGACCCTCACTCCTATAGTGGGGGCCAAGAGGAGCAATAGCAGCCCCTGAACCACCCCCGTGGTGCTCCCACCCAGGGTCTTGCCCAAAGCCACCGCCGTCCGGTTGATGGGGGCTACCAAGATCTCCTTCAGGAAGCCAAATTCCCTATCCCAGACGATGGAGACACCGGACATCACCGAGCCCATGAGCACGTTCATACCGATGATTCCCGGGAAGACGTATTTAACGAAGTCGATCTCCATCCCAGAAGGGGCAGAGGCTATCCCCTTTGTCAACCCTCCCATGGCCGGCGAGAGTCCGCTCCCGAAGATGAAGAGGAAGAGTATGGGCATGCCGAAGGAGCCGACGATGCGGCTCCTATTGCGCCACCAACGCAACACCTCCCGATACCATATGATATAGATAGCCTTCAGGTTATGCATTTGAACCTCCTTGGGGCTTCATGGATGCCCTCGCATAGGCCCTCGCCCACGATGTCTCCTCTTCACTCGCTCCTTCCATCTATCCTTTGCGCTGAGTTCCTCGTCCCTTATCCGGCGACCCGTAAACTTCAGGAAGACATCGTCCAGGGTGGGACGACGCAGGCTGATGGAATGGATCTCCACCGGCAACCCCTCCACCAAGCGAGGGATGAACTCCTCGCCCTTCTGCACCTCGAAATGCAAGCCATTCTGGCCCTCATTCACCTGGAAGCCAAAGCGATGGTTGATCTCCTGCGCCGCCAACCGGTCATCTGTTGTCTTGACGGTGATGATATCCCCTCCCACCAACCCCCTCAAGTTATCGGGGGTATCCAGGGCCACTATCTTGCCGTAATCGATGATGGCGATGCGGTCGGCGTGCTCCGCCTCGTCCATATAGTGGGTGGTCAAGAATATAGTTATCCCCTCCCGTTCCCTCAGTTGCTGGATGTACTCCCAGATGAGGTTGCGCGTCTGGGGATCCAAACCCAACGTGGGTTCGTCGAGGAAGAGGACTCGGGGGTAGTGCATGAGGCCTCTGGCGATCTCCAGCCGCCGCTTCATGCCCCCGGAGAAGATCTTGATGGAATCTTTTCGCCGGTCGTATAACTCCACCATCTTGAGGACTTCCTCCATCCGCTTAGCCCTCGCCTCCGCAGGGATATCATAGAGGATAGCGTGAAAGTTCAGATTCTCCTCGGCGGTCAACTGATCATCTAGGCTGGGTTCCTGGAAGACGAGCCCTATCGAGCGGCGCACCTTGGCCTGGTCCCGGACCACGTGGTGGCCGTTAAGCCAAGCCTCTCCAGAGGTGGGCCTAAGCAGCGTGCAGAGGACATTGATAGTCGTCGTCTTCCCCGCCCCGTTGGGGCCCAAGAAGCCGAATATCTCCCCCTCCTCCACGGTGAAGGAGACGCCGTCCACCGCCGTCAAATCGCCAAACTTACGAGTTAGGTTCTTTACCTCGATGATAGCCATAACTCTCCTCAATAGAGATGATTCAGGGTCTATCTTGCGTGATCAGATATGGCCTACTTCTCTTCGGCTCCCGGGACCTCTTTCAGCATAACCTCTAATTCACTGAGCCGCCCCATGGCGTGGCGCACGAATTTGGTGACCATCTCCGCGGTCATGAGGCTCAAAGGCCCCCCTTCGTGTCCACCGCCGAAGATGAGGAGTTTAGTGCCCGCTTCCAGCCCCATCTCCCGCCGGGCCTCGGCGGGGATGACGACCTGCCCCCGCTCGCTCACCGTCGTCGAGCCGTAGCACTTGCCGAACCCAGGCGGATGCTTCCTCTCCATCATATAGCCTCCTGGACGATGGGTAAGAATAGTACGATTTGTTTTATATATCATATTATACGCTGTGCGAGATAGTTTGTCAAATGGATGTACTTCAAGGTAAAATGTTTGGGCCCGCGATTCCTAGAACTGAAACTAACAGAAGCAAATGCCTGAAAGAGACTTCTTTGAAGAACAGAAAGAATGGTCACGGCGAAAAATAGTCATTCTGCGGAAATACTTCCGTGCCTTTGGCAGAATACTCGGTAGCCATGCAGGACAGTGTGTCTGCTATGTTGACGGTTTCGCGGGACCCGGAATTTATAAAGATGGATTTATTGGATCACCTGTCGTTGCCGCCAAAGTAGCAGCCGATCTGGCACAAAGTCCTCGCGCATTCAACATCAAATGCATCAATGTAGAGATCAAGCAGGACTTGTATGACAACTTGTGCACTCACCTGGCCGACTTCCCTCCCGAGGTAGTGATTAATCTCAAGGGCAGATTCGACGAACTGCTGCCTGAAATCCTGTCAAGGGTTGGACGCTCGCCCACTTTGTTCTTTCTAGACCCGTTTGGGCTAGGAGGGTTAGATTGGGATAAATTGCTGCCCCTGTTCTCACGGCCGGGGAAAACCGAGATTCTTATCAACTTCAACACACGCCAGGCACGCCGTTTAGCAGGCTTTTTGGACTCCTCCTATGCACACGCCGCTTCACGAGTCAAGAAGTTGAGTTCTGTGATGGGAACCGAGAAATGGATGGTGGCATGGAAGGAAGCACAGGACAAAAGTCAGGAGGACAGGGACGAAACCTTGGTTGGTGCTTATAGAGAACAAGTGTTAGCATTCGGCCGTTTTGCGTACGCTTGCAGCTACCCGATACGATCATTCCCTGATGAGGCGCTCAAGTACCATCTGGTTTACGGGACTGGCAACTTCAAGGGTATAGACATTATGAACGAAATTCTGTGCGGGGCCGAAGAAGACTTCCAGGCACAACTTGAGGAGGCAAAGCGAGGCCAACCGATTCAACTTGACCTATTCAAGCCATTGCCAATGACAGCAGAGCAAGCTGAACAAGCCAAGCTAAAGGAACTCACCTCCGACATCCTTCAAGTAGGTCTACAGCACGGACAACTCACTTTTAAGCGGCTGAAGATGAAACTCTTTGGCAAGTGGTTTGGTCGAGTTAAGGAGAAGCACTATCGGAACGCTTGCAAAGACCTCAAGGCTAAAGGCTATCTTGAATCTGACCCACCCACTAGAATCGATAACAAGACTGTGCTAATATTCGAGCATGCTGAATAACCCTGATGTGAGGAGAAATTGTGTCTAAGCGTTCTATAACCTGGTGGGTGGATGAGAGGGTACAGAAGGGAAAGTGGAAAGAAGTCTCCCTATCGCCGCACATCACAGGCCTCGATCAGGAAGTCTCCATCTTTGAGGGGCAACGCAAAAGTTCTTTCATCAAGCATTTCTCCCTTAGCAAAAAAGAGCGCAAGGAAACTTGGTGCCCCCCTATCTGGTATGACTTAGCCATCGGCAGCGGCCCTTGCGGTCTCCTATGCCGGAGTTGTTTTCTTATCCTGACGCACCGCATCAAACGCGACCCTCGCCGCCATCTCATCTATACCAACTACGATGAGATGAACCGCGAAGTCAAGAGGTGGCTAATGACCTGTCCTTCTCATACAACTTTAGGGTTGGGAATAGATTGCTCTGACAGCCTCCTATACGACCGATATACGGGGGTCAGCCAATGGATAATCCCCATATTCGGCGACCAAGCCCAGAACCCCAATCAAGCCGAACTTGTCTTGCTCACCAAAAGCGCAAACGTTGACCAACTTGACGGACTACCTCACAACAACAAGACCATCGTCAGTTTCAGCCTCAACCCCCAGTCGATAGCCGAGCTCTGGGAAGGGATCGCCCCCTCTATTGACCGCCGACTGGAGGCAGGCTTGAAAGTCCAAGCCTGGGACTACGATTATCGCTGGCGGCTTGACCCCATCCTAACTCCTTCTGGATGGCAGGCTATCTACCTCGATTTCTTCAAGGCCACAAGCAAAGCGGGCCATAGACCCTCACGTATCACCTTGGGTACCTATCGCGAGAAGAACACTCAACTTTCCCTCTGGGCCGAGAAATGGGGCATCCCTCCCATGGATTGGGAGCCGCCGGACCTGGTCAAGCAGGGCTCCCACTATCACCTTCCCCATGAGCGACGAAAAGAGATCTACGAGACGATTATCCCTATGATCCGAAACTCTTTTCCAGAGACTCAAGTGGCACTTTGCAAGGAGACGCATGTTTTGCGCAAAGAACTAGGAATATGTAACGCCGCCTGCAACTGTCTAAATACGCTAGGGCCATAAAGTCTCTCTTTGATTCTTGACCCTCAAGTTTGACCGCCGTGTGGAGCCGAAAGGCTCCTTTTATTTTGCCACAGGAGCAGAAAAACGATATAATGACAAATAAGCATATCTGGGAGGCCAAAGGCCGTGCTAGATCTCAAATATATCCGCGAGAACCCCGACGAGTTGAAAGAGGCGCTCATTAAGCGCAACGAGATGGCCCCCATCGATGAGATCCTAGCCCTCGATGAGAGAAGGCGAACCCTCTTGGTCGATGTCCAGGGGCTTAAACACCGAAGAAACGTCACCTCTAAAGAGATAAGCCGCATGAAGGAGAAGGACCAGGTTCTCATCGAGGAGATGCGGCGCTTAGGTGACGAGATAAAAGCCCTGGATCAGGAGGTCAAAAGCGTGGAGGAGGAACTGAACCCCCTCTTGCTCCAACTGCCCAATCTGCCTCACCCTTCAGTGCCTTTAGGCAAAGATGAGAGCGAGAACATAATAGTGCGTCAGGAGGGAGAACCACGAGAGTTCGACTTCGAGCCCCTCCCCCACTGGGACCTGGGGCCTACCCTGGGGATCATAGATTTCGAACGGGGGGTGAAACTCTCCGGCACCCGCTTCTACGTCCTCCAAGGGTTGGGGGCCCGGCTGCAGCGGGCTCTCATCACCTGGATGCTCGACCTACACATCAAGGAGCACGGCTATAAGGAGATCTACCCTCCCTTCGTCGTCAAAGAGGAGATGATGTTGGGCTCGGCCCAACTGCCCAAGTTCTACGACAACCTTTATCATGACGTAGAGGATGATATCTGGCTGGTGCCCACCGCCGAGGTTCCCCTCACAAACCTCCACCGTGATGAGATACTAGAGCCCGGCACCTTGCCCCTCCACTATGTAGCCTATACCCCTTGCTTCCGTCGAGAGAAGATGTCAGCGGGGCGCGACGTGAGAGGTATAAAACGGGTTCATCAGTTCGACAAAGTAGAGATGTACAAGTTTACCACGCCGGAAACGTCCGATTCTGAACTAGAAGCCATGATAAGCGATGCGGAGGAGATCTGCCGTCAGTTGGGAATCCCCTACCGAGTCAAACAACTTTGTACGGGAGATTTAGGGTTCGCCGCGGCGCTGGCCTACGATCTGGATATGTGGGCCCCTGGTTGCGGGGAGTGGTTAGAGGTTAGCACCTTGAGCAACTGCCGCGATTTCCAGGCCCGGCGGGCCAACATCCGTTTCCGTCGGGAGCCGGGCGCTAAGCCGGAGTTCGTCCACACCCTCAACGGCTCAGGGTTGGCTTTGCCCCGCACCATGATCGCCATCCTGGAGAACTACCAAGAGCCCGACGGGAGCATCGTGATCCCCCCAGTCCTACGGCCATACATGGACGGCTTGGAGAGGATCCCTGCTGATAGATCAGCGAACATATAGTAGATAAAAGCGACCCATCCCACCGCCCTGAGGAGAGAGAAACATGGAGGAGAAGAGAGAAATCACCATCGAGTTCGCCTTCGAGCGAGAAACAAAAAACACCTTTCGATATCAAGAGGTAGTGGAGCCAGGTTACCCCCCGAAGATTGGTGCACTCTACATCCAGAAATGGATAGTAGGAAGCAAGGCTCCCGCCAGGCTCAAAGTAACTATTGAGCCCCAGCGCGAATAAAGCGGCTGCCCGCAATTGACATCACCGAATAGAGGTGTTATACTTGATTGGAGGGATGGCAGAGTGGACTATTGCGGCGGTCTTGAAAACCGCAGTGGGCGTTAAGCCCACCGGGGGTTCGAATCCCTCTCCCTCCGCCATGTGGAGAGGTCGCATAGTCCGGTCTAGTGCGGTCGCCTGCTAAGCGACTAAGGGGGCTAAAACCTCCTTCGTGGGTTCAAATCCCACCCTCTCCGCCATGCGCCTGTAGCTCAACTGGAGAGAGCGACTGACTACGAATCAGTGAGTGCAGGCGAAAGCCTCCTCTAGGTACGAGAGGAGGCTTTTTCGTGCAAATAGAGACATTGATTGAAGGTTTCAGACTCTTCAATTCTTGCAAGGGTTTGAGCCCCAAAACCATCACCTGGTACGACGCTTTCCTCCGCCACTTCGCTGACTTCCTTCGCCACCATCACCATCCCACCGAAATCTCGCAAC
>DAOULQ010000135.1:0-7635 GCA_034419095.1 Anaerolineae bacterium
GAGCGGAGCGCCTCCTCCACCAGTTCTCGCTCCACCTCCAGCGTGCGCATCAACTGCCATAAGGTGATCGGCTCTCCGGCCACGAAGAGGAGCGCCTCGATGGCCTCCTTCGCCTCCTCCAACTCCATGGTCTCTACTCTTCAGCGTAGGGAGCGTGCCTCACCTTCACTCGGATCCTTCCTAGCTTCAACCCCATCCGCTCCTCGATCACATCCTTCACTACGGCGCAGACCTCCTCGGTCTTGGTGGGCACATCTATGTCTGGGGTGGTCTCCAGGTCGAGGTCGATATCCACTCCACCTCGCCTGGCTCGGATGCGGGGCTTCACCTTCACCACATCGGCCAACTGATCCACCCGGTAGATGACACGCTGAGCGATGGCATCCACGGTCATCTCCGCCTGCCCCCCGCTTACCTTCTCCACCCTCACCGTCCTCCTGGGCGGCCTCCACAGTTCCAGCACCAGGAGCAAGAACCAGAGCAGGATGAAACCTATCCCTATGAGGACGAAAACGAGACGGCCCATCTGTACCGACTGTGCCAGGAGGCTAGCCGCGTTGCGCACCACATCAAGCAAGCGAACGGGGATGATAGTGAAGACTACCGAGACGACCAACGCCAGGAGCAAAAGAATCACCATTACTACACGATTGAAGACATTCATCATCCACCCTCCCTTTTTGATAGCCAATTATACACTCCTTGGCCTCTCCCGTCCACCCTGCGGCAAGAGACAACGCTTAGTCAGGGTACCTCCTATCATCGCTGCCGCAGCCCCCATCCCAAACCCAAGATCACGAGGACGAGACAGGACAGACTGATAGCCACACCCACCTTTAAAGATAAGGGAGCATAGACGAACTCTATGGTATGCTCCCCCTCCTCCAGGTATATGGCCCGGAAATAGTAATCCGCCCGCTCTATCTTCGCCGGCTTCCCATCCACCAGGGCCCTCCAGCCGGGGTAGTAGGCATCGGTGAGCACTAGATAGCCAGGGGCTCCCAGATGAACCTGAACCTCCACCCTCTCCGGCTGGTAACTGACGATGGAGACCCGGTCTTGAGCCTTCCCCTCCTCAAGATGGCCCACTGGCCCCTGGCTTAATATCACCTCCTGTCCCGGATCGAAGGCTTTCTCTTTTATCGCCTCCAAGGCGGCTTCCGAAATCCGCGCCCTATGAACGGTGAAAGCCCGGGGCAGGTTCTCCAAGTTCTCATATATCTTCACATCACCGCTATGTACCAGTCGGTATGCTGGGGAGACCACCAAAGACTTATGAGCCCCCGTCCGCCCTTCGATAAGAGTAAGGCCCCGCAGATGGAACTCCCCAAAAGGAAGCAGATACCTCACCTCGATCGATGGGGGTATCACTGGTTCCCTCAATCCCACCCAAGCATGGTAGTCATCGCTCCCCTCGCCCCTTCGGACCACCCTCCCCCTCTGGTGGCGCACGCCTTCTTCATACCCCCCTTCGGCCGTATCTATCCCCGCGCACAGCCAATACGCCTCCGCCTCCCCCTCCTCATCGGTGACCCTTACCTCCGCCACCGGGGTCCCCTGTTCCACCTTGCCATCGACCAGGTGGGAGACCAGGCCCAAAGATGTGGTGGGGAACCACGGTATCTCCGAGATCTCCACCTTCTCGCCCCTCTCCAGCACGACCTCATGTCCCAGGTCGTAGTAGACACCATCCACCCAAACGTCTTCCACCTTATCTCTGATCACATACCTCACGTTCATCAGGCTCAAGAGCCTGGCCGGAGGTATCTCGCCCAACCGTTCCCCCATCCGCCCGTCGAGAGATACCTCCTCCGGGGGAAGGAAGAGCCCCTCCAACTCTATATACCTGGCCAGGGGGAGTATCCCCCCATCATAACCATCTACGGCGGCTATCTTGTAGTGCAGAGGCAGATTGGGGGCCAATACCTCCTTCCATTTAGTGGCCACCAGGTAGTCGTAGATCGCCTCCTCGGATAGTTGGCCCTCGAAAATCCCCTCGATCTCGCCCAGGTCGCCGGGATCGAAGGAGGTGCCGGAAACGCTCAGAACTCGGTAGAGGCCCTCATCGGCCAGGAGATGGGTGACCGCCGTCCGGAGGGAAGAGTAAGCCTCTGGAGCCGTAGCCCGGTCGTAGGCCAGATACCTGCTGGCGAAGAAGAGTTCCCCCACTAGGAGAAGGCCCAGAAGCGGGCGACCAAGAGCGCCCCTTCTACCTCCTAGAGAGAGAAATCCCAACCCTAACCCCGCTGAGGTCAACCAGATTAGGACTATGCGAAGGGGAGGTTTTCCCAAGAAAAGGAGGGCCAAAAGTATAAGGAAGAGAGAAACTGCAACTAGAAGGACACTCCGACTCGCTAACCTCTCCCTCATCGCCTCCCAAGAGGCATTATTCGCCCATTCTTCCATCCCCAACCCGGCCAGGATAGCCAGGCCAAAGGTGTACAAAAAGAGCCACCGAGCCGGAACGCGGAAGAGGCTGAAGCCGGGCACCAATCGATATAGGAGGTAATAGAAGGGATTATAGAGCCCCAGGGCCAAAAACACCCCTAAGAGGGCCAGAGCCCCGAAGAAAGCGCCTCGTTTTCTCAGGAGGGCGAGGGAAGCCAAGAGTATGGGAGTTATCCCCACATAGGCTATATATTCGCTGAAGGGGCTATAGTCGAAACTGGGGAGGAGGGAGAGGAGAAGCAGGGTGGGTCTCAGGGAGAAGGAGACCGCCTGCCGGTAGGTGAGCCCTCCACCCCGGAGGGAGAGGCGCGAGAGTTCCAAGGTGGGGAGAAGTTGAGCCGCCGCCAGGCCAGCCCCTAGAAGGGTAACCCCTACAAAGAGCCCCAACCTTTTAGGTAGAGTTCGCCTACCTCTAAGGAAAAGGTAGATGGCGTAACAACCCAGAACCGAGAGGTTAATGAACGAGGCCTGGGCGTGCCCAGCCAGGAACTGTAGCCCCACCACCAGGGAAGCAAAGAGGCCATAGACCACGCTCTCTTGCCTGTAGGCCTCATGGAAGAGCAAGAGAAGGAAGGGTAGCCAGGCGAAGACGCTCAGTTGGTTCACATGCTCCCCTTGGGCTCCCAGAGAGCCGCTTAGGGCAAAGACCACCGCCGCCACCAAGGCACTTGAGGGGCTCATCTTGAGGGCTCGCCGGGCGAAGAGGTAGGTGAAAGCCCCGGCCAGGAAGATATGTAATACTATGGAGTAGGCTACCATCTTGGGTGCGGGAAGCCAAAGGAAAAAGTAGTTGAGGGGATAGAGGACCGCACTCTGGATATTGGCCAAGAACGGCGCCCCCAGGAAAAGGTAGGGGTTCCAAAGGGGGAGATGCCCGGCCCTAATCACCTGGGCTGCATACTCCCGATAGGGGCAGAAATAGGTGAATACGTCCAGCCCCGCCGGGATGAGGTTGGTGAGGGCTATCTTCCAGAAGAAAAGGAGAACCAGCGCCAAAAGCGAAACCAAAGAAATGGTATCCGCCACCTTTCTTCTCATGGGCTGCCCCCTGGCCCTTCCACCTGGTAGAGATAGCCCGTCGCCTTCTCGCCGAATAGGGGAACATCGAGTTTTACGATGGGCAAGAGTCCATATCGACTCGATAGATGCGACAAGGTAGAAGCCAACTCCGGATCGTCGTCCAAAATATAGATCTCACGTCCCTCATCCCACATAGCCAAGAGAAAAACCTCCAACTCCTCAGCCGTCCAACTCTCTGGCCTGAAAGCCTCCCGTCCCGCATATAGGTCAATGGGCCCTCCGTTCAGCGAGGTGCCGATGACGCTCCCCGGCGAGGTATAGGCCGCCAGTTGATCGAAAGCCCACCGCTCCTCCTCCCTTACGAAGCCAAAAGTAACCTCAGAGGAGCCGAAGGGCCTGGTAAGGGTGATCCTCGTCCGGTAGGCGGGCAGAAGGAAGAGGGAAAAGATGCCCATAGAGGCCAGAAAACCCCTTACCAGAGAGGCTCTTGTCTTCGAGGTGGCCACTTTCCAGAGGGAGATCATCCCATATACCATAAAGGCTATGAGCGCCGGGAAAATCGAGAGGAGATCGCGCAACCGCAGAGCCACATAGGGAAGGTGAAAGAAAGTCAGAGCCAAGATCCAGCTCCCTAGAACCACAAATAGGCCCCTCTTCTGACGATACATCTTGTAAGCACCGTAGAGTAGAAAGGGGAAGAGATACCCAAACTCGTTTCCTCTGAAAAGATCTCGCCCCAGCCGAGGCCCGGTGGTGAGTAGATGGGAAAAGGCGAAAAGGGCCAACTCCTCCGATTCCGGGGTCAGGAAATTCCCGAAACTTAAACGGTGGTATAGGAGGTCAGGAAGAGCCATAAGGAAAGAGACGAGGCCAAAGAGAAGCAAAAACTCCCCTCTCTCCTTTCGAGAGCGCTCTCTACCCCAGAGGACTACCACCAAGAGCACACTCAGACCCACTACTAATTGGGTATGACGTACCCAGTAGGCCCCTCCGAAAGAGAGCCCCGCTAGAAGGGCGTATAGCCGATGCTTACCCCTCATCGCTCTCATCGTGAAAAGTATAGCCAACATGGTGAAGAGTTGGGTTGTGGCATCGGCCATGGGGACGAGCAGCCTATCGATCTGTTCCCAAGAGGTGGCCAAAATGAAAGCCGCCCAGGCCCCTGCGAAAAGCCGCTCTCCCCTCGATCCATCGTGCAGCATCTCGCCCACCAAGAGGTAGATGGCTCCCAGAGATAGGAGGCCGATCACAGGTGTGGTGATATAGAGCCCCTCTTCCCCCAAGAGAAGGTACCCCACCGCCAGAAGTGCCGATTGTCCCACCGGCCAGACGCTGGCCGCCTGGCCCAGGCTGTCGTGGGGCAGATGGTAGCCCAAGTGAACGATGGGCCACCAGGGTATGGGCAGCCCGCTCACCTTGGGGAAGAGGGAAAAGCGATGCCAAGGAGTCCCATGCCTGGCCAAATCCACGGCCATCTGAGCATAGACATAAGGGTCGCTACCCGTCACCCCCCTGGTGCGATGGCCTATATACTCCGCTCCGGCCCAGAAAAAAGTCAAGGCTAAAAGGATGATCCCAGTCAAAGAGAGGACCAAGCCTCGTGCCCCTCGCTTCATTATGTAGAGTTGACATAGAAGGGCGTAGGCGGCGGAAGCGATGAGCGCCGCTGTGGCATTGAAGGCCACGTTCAGGAAATAGGGGTAGGTGAAGCCGCCTGAAAGAGGATCCGGTATAGCCAAAAGGTTGCTAGATAAGCGGTGAAGGGCTACCACCAAGTAAAGGTAAAAGAGGGGGGTCAAAGCCTCCCAGTAAAGGGTCCACCTTCGAGCAAGAAGGGAGTAGATTATCATAGGGCTGGCCAGGAGCAGAAGCAGGTTGAGAGCCCAGAGATAGGAGCGGCTGTAGTGGGTAGCCAGAAAGGCCAGTCCCAAAAGATGTACCACCAGAAAGGCCGCCTGGTAAGCGAGGGGGAGAGGCCGCTCCTCCCCCAACCAGGCGAAGAGGAGAAGCCGCAGTTGCCGTTCCAGGAGCCCTAGACGATGGGCTATGAGGCATAGCCCCGTCACCCACCCCCCCATAGTTGCCAGAAGAGTGACCAAAAGCCAGATCCTGGCCGAAAGGTAGGGAAGGCTCAAAAAGCGGGCTCCGATGAGGATCAAGCCCAAAGCCGAGAGAGGGCCTTGGAGATGGAATAGCCGCTCTCTATCTCGTGGCCAGAGTCGCCTTCGCCACCCGTAGATGCTAAACCCCAGGCCCAAAGCCAGAAAAGCCACCAAGGCCAGATGAAGATAGAGAGCCTGAGGGAAAAGGGGACCAGGGCGGGGGTCGAAAAGGTAGCGAAGGTTAAGCAACTCTACCTCACTCCACGAACCGGTACTTAATAAGAGCCCAGAGCGCGGGCAGGCCATCCTTCCAGGGTGAGAGTTTTCGCTCCCGCCGCGGGGTATAAGAGATGGGCACCTCGTAGATGCGGTAGCCTCGCTTGAGTATCTTGGCCGTGATCTCCGGCTCGATGTCGAAACGGTTCGCCTTTATGGTGAACTGATCGATCACTTCCTGGGAGACCATCTTGTAGCAGGTTTCCATATCCTGAAGCCTCATCCCATAGAGGAGGTTCGTCACCCAGGTAAGGAAGCGGTTCCCCCATCGCCGCAGCGCGTCCTGCCCTCGCAGGGTTCGCACCCCGTAAACCACTTTGCTCTTGCCTTCTTGAATAGGCTGGAGCAATTTGCCATAATCACCAGGGTCGTACTCCAGGTCGGCGTCCTGAAAAATGACCACCTCTCCCGTAACCTTCTCTAAAGCCGTCCGGATGGCCGCCCCTTTGCCCTGGTTCCTATCATGATAAACGACGATGGTCTCTCCCCTGCCTTCCTCTCCTCGCAGGACCTCCCTCGTCCCATCCGTGGAGCCATCGTCCACCACGATTATCTCCTTGGGGAGATCGACCTCCCTCACCCGTTGGAGGATCTCAGAGATGGTCTCCCTTTCGTTATAGACGGGCATGATGACCGAGAGTTTCATGAGGTCCCTCTGAAGAACTTCATCGAGAAGCATTATAGACTAGAGGCCCCTCTCTGGCAAACGTTCTCTTCTGCTGACATATGCTATGCCGCTCGTTGTATTCTTAGGTTCTCCAGACATACAAAAGCCCCTCCCGTCCTCACTCGAAAGGGACTTACACTTCCCTTTGCCAGATTAAGAAGCGAAGTACATTACTTTAGGGCACGCCCAACTTGCACACTACTCCAAATCCATCCGTTCCTGGCCAGTGATCTGATTGTGAACTAAATCGATGATGGACTTCGCTAGGTCTATCCCTTGTTTCGCCTTTTTGCGGGACACCGACACGCTGGCGTCGACGTATTCGATGTTGTGTCGATCCGTCTTCATGCGGTGAAGTTCCCCTATCGTTTTGTGATGTTCGGAACCGAGTGACCTTCGGGCGAAGTTGAGAACCGCCACATGTCCAGCACTCTTGGTTTTCTTATACCCCTTATGTCTCATCCAAGCTTCCAAGGCCACTAGCGCTGCCTGGTAGGCTATTGCATGTCCTTCCCGACGTTCACTCTCACTATCAGACTTGGCAAGCTTCTGGGCAACCCCTAGCTTGTTCCAAGCACCGGTCAATTTTCGTTTCACGACCGCTGGATTGAGTTCTATTGACTCTATCTGCTCTCTATCTACCAGGTCCTGATACGGTTCCATCTCACGCCTCCAATAGGTTCACTATGGGTCCACTTTGCACATCCGCCAGGAAAGCGACTTTAGGCCCCCGTCTTGCATCTAACTCCCTGGGCTCAACAACCATGTAGTTGAGATCTCTCCCGAGGGAAAGTTCCAGGTCTTGGGCCAATAGTGCCAACTCATCGGGATCGGGATCACCGACGATCATCAAATCCAGATCGGAACGGGCAGTGGGGTTGCCGGCTGCGAAAGAACCGTAAATGAATGCTTGCTGAATCTTGCCCAGTCTTTTCATCCGTGCGCGAAATGGGTCTCCCACAGCCTCGGTATTGAGTATTAGTCTCTGCAACTCTCGATAACCGGGGAACTTATTATTGACTCGATAGTACCGTCTGTTGGCCCTTCTCTTTGCCCTGAGCAAGCCCGCAGATTCCAAGGCATGCAGCTCCTTGTGCACTGTAGGCACAGACTGCCCTGTGA
>DAOULQ010000136.1:0-10770 GCA_034419095.1 Anaerolineae bacterium
AGGCACGGGAGAGGTCGCTGGCATAGATAGCCTCGATCCTCTCACCCCTTAGCCGTTCAGCCAGGAGTTTGGCCTGTTCCCCCCCCCGCTCGTTCAAAGGGACATCTGCCTGCCCCTGATAACGCCCCTCCAGGTTCCAATCTGTCTCCCCGTGCCGTACCAGAATCAAGCGGGTGATCATTTTAGGGGACAACCTCGACCGCTTTCTGTCGTGAAGCCAGGTAGATGCCCGAAAGGATCATCACCCCACCTGCTATCTTCAAAAGGGTGGGGACCTCATCGAGTATGAGGTAGGCCAAAATCGTGGCCCCTACCGGCTCCCCCAAGATAATGACGCTGACGAAAGGGGCCGAAAGGTACCCTAGAGCCCAGTTGAAAGCCGAATGGCCGATCACCTGGGGCCCCAAGGCCAAGAGGATGAACATGAGATAAGTGGTAGATGAGTAGCCGGTGAACCGCTCTCCGGTGAGAAGACAAAGAAAGAGCGTCACAGCCGCAGCCACAGAATAGGTGAGAGAGATGTAGGGCAAAAGCGAGAGCCCCTGTCTGAGCCTTCGACCGGCCAGTAGATAGCCGGTAACCATCACCGCCCCCCCCAGGGCCAGGATATCCCCCCACAGGGCTCCTCCTAAGGCGAAGTCCCTGTAGCCGATGACCACGCTCCCCACCAGGGATAGAGTTATCCCTCCCACCATCCCCTTCGTAACCCGATCCATCCCCAAAAGATGGGAGAATAGTCCCACAAAGAGGGGGCTCATGGTTACTAAGATGACGGAACTGGCCACAGTAGTATAGGCCAGAGAGGCGATCCATAGAGCGAAATGGAGAGCCAGAAATAGCCCCGCTATCAGGAGATAGAAGAGATCCCTACGCCTCAAACCCCTCAACTCCTGTTTTGACCTGATTAGAGCCAGAGGCCCTATAACCAGAGAGGCCAGGCTTAAGCGGTAGGCGGCGATGATAAGGGGTGGCGCCTCCGCCAGCCTGATGAAGATGGAGGCGAAGGAGACGGCTACCACCCCCATAGAGAGCACCAAAGCGGCTTTCATCTCCGCTCCTCATCAGATCTCGACTCCGGCCAAATATCATCCTGATCTCTCAATATCTCGGATAGAACACGTTCCATATCTGACCAATTCTGGATAACAGCAACGCGCATGAGTGGGTATAAGAACTGCTCGGTTTGCTTAGATTTTAAGCAGAAAAACGCAGCCAAGAGACAATAGAAAACCGTAACGATAAGTGTCCAGCAATGAACACAGCCGACAAGCACTAGGGATCTTACAAGTACCGCGAACAAGATCATCAGGCTGGCGATGGAGGCTACAAGCATACTTCGGAAAGAGTGCCACCAATACGAGAATCTTATGAGGTGAGCTCGATATGCCTCGTCTGATTTCTTGTAGCCATGAAACAACCAATAATCCCATGCGAGGAGAGCTTGACGCTCATTTGGTCCTTCCTCTGAACTCTTCTTGTACCTCTTGTTGTATCTTTTGATTATTAGCTTTAGATGAGGCCTTTGTGCATACCCGCATCTCTCGTAGAGGAACATATACAACTGATGAATAACGTACCCTACTGGCAACCCAGCAATTGCCACACCAGCCGCTAATACAGCACTCTCGATCTCTTGCAGTATCGGCCAGGTGGCAATGAGAAAGGCAAAAACCACTGTATAGCCAGGAATCGTAAATCTCAAGATTTCTTCTAATATCATCCGATGACCCTACTCTTTATGTTACTGA
The DNA here is from genome assembly GCA_034419095.1 of Anaerolineae bacterium. Lineage (GTDB taxonomy): Bacteria > Chloroflexota > Anaerolineae > UBA7937 > UBA7937 > UBA7937. Next base: position 1,749 of record DAOULQ010000136.1, read on the forward strand.
GATTTCTCATAGACGATGTGCCCATCGAAGATAGTGTATAGGACTTCCGTTTCCAGTATCTCCGCTGGCGGTATCTCCAATATATCTCGCGACAAGACCACCAGATCGGCCAACTTGCCGGGAGAGATCGACCCCTTGACCCTCTCCTCCCCCGAAGCGTAGGCCGCTCCCAGGGTGTAGGCGTGCACCGCCTCGGCCACGATGAGCCGCTCTTGAGGGTACCAGCCTCCTCTTGGCTCTCCACTGGCCCTCTGGCGGGTGACCGCCGCATGGATGCCCATAAGCGGATCTAGGCTCTCCACCGGGCAGTCAGAGCCGAAGGCCAAACGAGCCCCAGAATCGAGGAGAGAACGCCAAGCGTAGGAATATCGGGCCCTCTCCCCCCAATATCTATCGGCCATCACCATATCGGAAGTGGCGTGGATAGGCTGCATGGAAGCGATGATGTTCAACTGTTTGAACCTGGGAATATCATCAGGGTGCAGCAACTGAGCGTGCTCTATGCGGTGACGCAACCTCCCTCTCACCCCCCTAGCGCGCAACTGGGCGAATATATCTAAGGCTTTCCGGTTGGCCGCGTCGCCTATGGCGTGCACCGCGCAGGCGATCTCCGCCTCGTTAGCCCGCCCCACAATATCTTCGAGTTCATCTCGGGAAAGGACGGGAATCCCAAAATTGTCCGCTTGGCCGTAGAAAGGCTCCAACATATGAGTCGTCTGTGAACCCAAACTCCCATCGGCGAAAACCTTGAGATGTCCCAGACGAAGGCAATCGTTGCCGAAACCCGTTTTCAACCCCAGAGCCATAACCTTCTCCAGACCTTCCTGGGGGATCATCATGTAGACCCGCACTCCCAGTTCGCCTTGGGCCAGAAGGGTCTGAAAATCGGCCAGGGCTTCGGAACCCTCACAATCATGGACACCGGTGAGCCCAAACCGTTGAGCCTTGCTTATCGCTTCCCTCAGCGCCTCCTGGCGAGTTTGGGGAGAAGGTTCAGGGAGTATCTCTTCTACCAGTTCCAGCGCCCTCTCTTTCAAGATCCCCGTGGGCCCTTGCTCATCCCGCTCGATCTCCCCACCTGGGGGATCGGGCGTCCCTTCACCTATTCCGGCCTGCTCCAAGGCTAAGGAGTTGACCCACATGAGATGGCCGTCCTTTCGGGTCAAGGCCACGGGGTTCTGCGGCGCTACACGGTCCAGATCCTCCTTGCGGGGGAATTCCCTCTGCCAAAGATGATGATCCCAGCCGAAACCGGTGATCCACTCGCCCGGCTCGCCCTTCTGAGCACACTCCCCCACTAACTCAAGGGTTCCCTCCAAGGAGTCGACACCCTTGAAGTCGAGCCCCTTCAACCCTAGGGCGAACCCCAAGAAATGAACGTGACAGTCGATGAAGCCAGGCACCACCGTCTTGCCCTCTAAGTCGAGCCTCTCCCAGCCTCTGCCTACGGTCTGGGCTCTCACCTCTTCATCGGAGCCCAGGGCCAGGATGCGGTTCCCCTCTATGGCCACTGACTGGGCTCGGGGCAGGGTTCTATCCATGGTGTAGATTTTGCCATTGAAAAGGAGCCTAGACATTCATAACCCTCGCCCTCTGAGCCGTTCTAAGAGTATCCGGACCGCCTGAGCCGCATCCCCGGTTATCCGCTCCCCCTTTTTCCGCTCCTCGGCGGCGTAGGTCTCCCGCACCTCGGTTCTACCATCCCTTGCGCTTAAGGTGGCCTGATTCAGGCTCAAATCTGCGAATGTCCAGGTGGTCACCTCCCGCTCCTGGTAGGCGGATATGATGGCTGGAAGCGGAGGGTAGCGAGGCTTGTTGGCCTCTCCGTCGACAGTCAATAGTGCGGGTAGAGGGGTCTCTAACAAGGCGTAGCCATTTGACCTTCTGCTTTTGGCCCTGGCTTTCCCATCGACGATCTCCACTTCTTGAGCCCTGGTTATCTGGGGAACTCCCAGGGTTTCCGCCAGCCTGGGGCCCACCTGGCTGGCCCCGTAACCGACCACCCGATGCCCGATGATAACCAGGTCGAACTCCCCCAATTTGCCGATAGCCTGGCTCAAAACCAAAGCCTCCAGAGACTCATCTAGCGGCTCTCCAGAGATAAGAACCGCCTCGTCAGCCCCCATGGCCAGCGCCTCTCGCAGGGCATCCTCGCTCTCCGGAGATCCAAAACTCAAGGCTAGGACCTCGGCCTCCTGGCCCTCCTTCAGCCGTAACGCCTCCTCTAAGCCGTTCTTATCGGTGGGGTTGATAAACTTCCTCGCCCGGCGGGTGTCGAGCGCGCCCCTGGTGCGACTCACCCTTACCGTCTTCGGGTCGAACCTCTCTCTTAAGATAGCGATTATCTTCACCGGTTTTCCCCCCATTCTAGGGCCTGATACGCACCCCTAGTTCTCGGAAGAGGTCAGCGGCGATAACATAGCGTTGGATCTCATTGGTCCCCTCGAAGATCTCGCCGATCTTAGCGTCTCGGTACATCCGCTCCACAAAGTAATCTCGCATATAACCCATGCCGCCGTGGATCTGCACCGCTCGGTCGGCAGCCCGGGAAGCCACCTCTGAACCGAAGAGTTTGCATATGTCGGCCAGTCGGCGGAACTCCTGCCCCGTATCGGCCATCCAAGCGGTGCGGTAAATCAAGGAGCGGAGGGCCTCTATCTCTGTAGCCATGTCGGCTACCATGAATTGGATGGCCTGCTTATGGGCGATGGGCCCTCCGAACTGCTCCCGATATTTGGCATATTCCAGGCTCTTCTGGAGAGCCACTTCCGCTCCACCCAGGGAAGCGGCCCCCAGGCCCATCCGTCCGATATCCAAGGTCTTCATAGCGGTGATGAACCCGGCCCCAAACTGCCCCAGTACGTTCTCCGCAGGCACCCGGCAATCCTCGAAGACCAACTCCCCCGTGGACGAGCCATGAATCCCCATCTTCTCATCGATAGTGCCGATGGAGAAGCCGGGAAAGGCACTCTCCACGATGAAAGCGGTCACCCCTCCCCGGGCTCCCAGGGCCTTGTCGGTGACGGCGAAGAGGGTGATCACGTCGGCAATGGGGCCGTTGGTGATCCAGATTTTGCTTCCGTTAAGAAGATAGTGATCCCTGTCGCGCACAGCGGACAACTGGATGGAGGCCGCATCAGAACCGGCCCCCGGCTCCGTGAGGGCGAAACAGGCGATCTTCTCCCCCTTAGCCAGAGGAAGAAGATACTTCCTCTTCTGTTCCTCCGTCCCATCGAGATAGATAGCCATGCTCCCGATACCGATATGCGCCCCTAGGAGGGCCGCCACCGAGGTGGAGACCTTCCCTATCTCCTCCATCATGAGGCAGTAGCCCATCTCCCCGGCCCCAGCGCCCCCGTACTCCTGGGGGAAGGGGACGCCAAAAAGCCCGAACTCCGCCATCTTCTTGATAAGGTCCCCAGGTATCTCCTTCTTCTCCTCTATCTCCGCGCTGAGGGGGACGATCTCACCCTCTGCGAACCCCCTTACCGCGCGCTGAAGGAGTTGGTGCTCCTTGCTCAATTCGAAATCCATATCTACCTCCTCCCAACGAGAGGGGGAGGCTACCTGGGTTTCAACGGATTTGCCCCTCCCCCTCACCGAAGGATAGCACCTAAATCTCGGAGTGTCAATAGCCGCCCGCGCCAAGGGGCAGAGCAGGAACGGCTCACAAGAACGTCAAAAGCCCCTTCCGGTGAGGGTGTAAGGGGCTGTCAAATGCGCGCTTGTGCGCCATGGCACTCGTGTCTACGTCGGATTGCTTATCTGTCCGGCTCGGAAAGTATATGTAGGAGCTCACTCGCACGATATACGCGATTGCGCTTCTGGCCACTCACTTCCTCAAGGATGTCAAGCTTCACCAGTGTCTTGACCGCTGAACTGGCAGTAGGATAGCTAGTATTCCATCTCTTGCTCGCATCAGTTATTGTCACATAGGGGCTGACGAACAGTTCATCTACGATTTCATGAGTACCTCTTGGTACCCTCCTGCTTGCCAGTCGTCGGCGATAGCTCTCATGAAGCTCGATCAACTCTGTCGCCCAATTGACTGCATCTTTGGCCTGAGTGACTATTCCTCGCAAGAAGAACTCCAACCAACCATACCAATCCCCTACCGTGCTGACCCTCAACAATCGGTCGTAATACTCCTGTCGATTGCGCTCAAAATAGGCGCTCAGATAGAGTAAAGGCCGTGGCAAGTTTCCACACTGGCATAGGAAGAATGTTATCAACAGCCTCCCTACACGCCCATTACCGTCGAGGAAGGGATGTATCGCCTCAAACTGGTAGTGCATCAGCCCACACTGCACGAGTGGTGGCTCGCCCAGCTCAGAGTGGAGATACTTCTCCCAGTCGCTCATTGCGTCTTTCATCTCTTGGACCGGAGGAGGAATAAAGGTTGCCTCGTTGAGTGTGCAACCGGGCGGGCCTATCCAGTTCTGGCTGGTCCGGAACTCCCCTGGCGTCGAGTGCATTCCGCGTACCCCCTCTACGAGGCGCTCATGAATCTCGCGTACTAGTCGAGAACAGATCGGCAACGTTTCCAATCGTTTCAGCCCATACTCCATGGCGTGTACATAGTTGACCACTTGCTGCACATCCGGCACTAGATGCCCTCTGGAAGGAACCGCTTCGAAAAGATACAGATCGTCCAAGGTTGCCTGAGTCCCCTCTATTCGGGAACTTAGTACCGCTTCCCGTCTGATATAGGGAGCGATCAGGAGATGCGGGTTAGGAAGTATCGTCCCCACCCCAGCCAACTGGCCCAAGGCCCTATCTGCATCCGACAATAGGTTCACCAAAGATAATGGATAGTCGATTTTGGGGGGCAACGGGTTTGGGACAAAGGCCCAATAGCCCTGCGGTGTCTTTATACAATGCCCGGCAGTACTCTTTGTGAAGTCTTCTGGTTTCACCATAGTCCATCCTTATTACTCTTTTCTTTAATAGCGCTGTTGTTTATTAAAATTATATACCATTTTCTTTAATAAGTCAACTCTATATTGAAGTTGTCAATGCTGTATTCCTTCTGGTCTTCTGGCTTTACTTGAATCCATCCTTACCATCTTATCGTTTTCTTTAATAGCGCTGTTGCTTATTAAAAGCATGTACCATTTTATTTAATAAGTCAACCCTATATTGAACTTGCTAGAAACAAGACGGTTATGTTCTATAGTCATGACCGTCCTGGTGGTGATCAGCAGTCAAGCGACCACCACCAGTCAGCTGAGGACCACCAGTCAGCCGAGGACCACCAGCCAGCGGACGCCGAGGCCGACGACGACCATCACACTGCCGACGACCTGCCGCCGCCGTCGCCGTCACCATCACTGCCTCCTCCCTAACCACTAGGTGCACCACCACACCATCACCATCACCATCACCATCACCATCACCATCACCACCGCCAAGTGCTCCTCTCCCCTCTCTTCTCCTTATCATCCTCATCCCCATCCACTGCCTCCGTTGAATATGTAAAGCGGCGATGATATAATAAGGTTATGAAGAAAGGGGCCTTCACCTTCGTCTTGCGCACCCATCTTCCCTATGAGGATGAGGGCCTTACCTTGATGTGAGGGGAAGTTGGAAGAGTACAACGAAGGGCTAGGTGTGGTATATGAGCGGCTGGTGCTCAGTGATTACCTCGAGCACCTTATGAAGCGATACCCCATCGAGCGCGTACTCGAAGCCCCCATCTACGGCATGGCCGGGGTTACGGGGATAAACAGCGTGCCTTTAGCCCAACGGGGCTGTCAGGTAACCCTGATCGATACGGACGCCCAACGATTGAAAAAGGTAGAGGAGGTTTGGCAAGAATTGGGACTACCCTGCAAATTGGTACATCTCCCCCACCCGATCTCTTTTCCCTTTCCAGATGGCTCTTTCGAATTAGCCTGGAATTGGGCGGCCCTCTGGTATCTGGATGATGTGCCTGCTCTGCTTGGGGAACTGGCCCGCGTCTCAAAAAGACTGGTCTTCGTGGCCATGCCTAACCGGTGGCAGATCGGATACTGGTTGCGCAAGCACCTGATCGACAAGGAGTTCTTCACCCGGGTAGATGAAAAGTGGGTAGAAATAGAGAGGGTGAAGAGCGCCCTAAGGGAAGCGGGACTCGAGATCATCGAGGAAGGGGTTTTAGACATCCCCCCCTGGCCAGATACGGTGATGCCCGCTGCGGAGGTCATAAAGCGCCTGGGCATCAAATCCAAGCGATTAGAGGAGAGGTTCACCGGCCAAGGTTGGCAGTGGAGCACCATGGACTATTACTTAGGTCACAAGCCAAACCTGATGGAAGAGGTACGTCGGTACACATGGCTAGAGAGGTTGCCCCTACCTTGGCGTCTGAAACTCCTCTGGGCCCATCACCGATACATACTAGGAAGGAAGGTCTGAATTTGTTTAACCTCTTGCCTCGTCTCCCCCTCTATATCGCTTTCCACAGGTTCGGCAGGCCCCGACTCCTCCCCCTCAGCCTGGTGGTGAGCGTCACCTACCGGTGCAACTCCCGTTGCCTCACCTGCAACATCTGGCAAAAGCGATCGGAGGAGATGAGCCTAGAGGAGTGGCAACAGGTCTTCGCCAAGATAGGCAAGACGCCCTACTACCTCACCTTCAGCGGCGGGGAGCCGTTCCTGAGAGAGGATATAGTAGAACTGGTAGCCGCAGCCTATGAAGAGTGTCGCCCGGCGATCATCACCATCCCCACCAACGGGCTGGCTTGGAGGGTCGTCCCCAAAAAGGTAGAGGAGATACTCAAGGTAGCGCCGGGGGCTCAGGTGGGGATCAACCTCTCCCTCGACGATATCGGCCCCCGCCATGATGCTATCCGAGGCGTAGAGGGGAACTATGAGCGGGCCCTAAGGGCCTATGAGGATCTGCGCAGCCTCAATCACCCCCACCTCACCCTGGGTATCCACACCGTCGTCTCCCGTTTCAATGTAGAACGTTTGCCCAGCATCTACAAAGAGCTCAAAACTCTGGGCGCGGACATCTACATCAGCGAGGTAGCCGAGGAGAGGGAAGAACTGGGCACCATAGGGAGCGACATCACCCCCTCGCCCCAGGAGTACGCCATAGCCGCTGACTACCTCATAGCCGAGGCTCGAAAGGCTAAACCCTCAGGGCTGGCCAAGACTACGCAGGCGTTCCGGGGTTATTACTATGAATTGACGAAGCGAATCCTAAAGGAAAAAAGGCAGGTGATCCCTTGCTACGCCGGCTGGGCCTCGGGACATATAGCCCCCAACGGCGATCTCTGGACCTGCTGTACTCGCGCCCAGCCGGTAGGAAATCTACGGGAGAGCGGCTACGATTTCGCCCCCCTCTGGTTTGGGGAGGAGGCGGCCCGGTTGCGCCGGAGCATAGCCGCTGGGGAGTGCTACTGCCCCATGGCCAACGCCAGCTACACTAATATGCTCCTCCATCTCCCCACCCTTTTGCGTGTAGCCCGAGTCCTCATATATGCTTTGGCATCCTGAGGAGAAGATGAAAAGAATCCGAGAGATCTACTCTCAATATCAGGACTTCGTTCTCCTCCTCATCCTCTTCATCGCCTTTCGCGTTATGGCCCTCCTCTTCTTCCGACCTGGGGGGTACATCGCCGATTACTCCGAGTTCAACACCGGTTACCTCGCTTTCGCCCGATGGTCAGATAAGGGGCTTTATCCCTTCATCCACTATTGGCTGGAATGGCCTCCCCTCTTCCCCTGGCTGGTGGTCGGTATCTACCGCCTGAGCCTGCTCGTACCCTCTTGGGTTGACCCTCGACTTTGGTATGATACCCTTTTGGGCCTGGCTCTCCTCTTCTTCGAGATCGGCAACCTGGTGGTCATCTACCTATTAGCCCTAGAACTCTACGATAAGGGGAAGGCCTTCAAGTGTGCCCTGATCTACACCCTTCTCTTCGCCCCTCTCTACTTCTGGTTGGGGTGGATAGATTCCATGCCTCTCTTCTTCCTCCTCCTGGGCCTCTATCTCCTCCTCAGACAACGAGCCACCTCCGCGGGGATAGCCTTGGGGCTGGGCTTCATGACCAAGATCACACCAGCCATAATGCTAGCCGTAGGGTGGAAAGCCTTAAGGACCATGCGACGCAAAGTGGGCCTGTTTCTGGCTTTCGGGGTCATGGTCTTGGCTATCGCCGCCCCTTTCCTCCTCGCCCGCCCTCACTTTTTCATCGCCTCTTTCCGCAGCATGGTGGCTCGCTCATCCTGGGAGACGGTTTGGGCCCTCTTAGAGGGGTATTACTCCTATGGGGTGGTAGCCGGGGACCGCTTCGACCCCCAGCCCAATGTGGCCACCCGCCCCTCCACCCTCCCCTGGCCCCTCATCACTTTAGCCTTCGCTCTTCTATATCTCTGGCTGTTCACCCGATCATGGGGTGAGGAGAAGAGCCGCATCGTGGCCTTCGCCGGCCTGTCGATAAACCTCTTCACCTTGTATAACAAAGGGTACAGCCCCCAATTCCTGATTCAACTCATCCCCTTCGTAGTTCTCCTCCTGCCCCATCTGCGAGGCGTTATCTATATCCTCCTCCTCGATACCCTAAACTTCTTGGAGGCTACGGTCTATTTCATCATGCTTCCGGACGAAAGATGGCTTCTGGTGGGGACGGTGCTTTGGCGCACCTTGATCATTTCGATCCTTTGCGCCGAATACTCGACCACCTTCTTCTCCCTTACAGAAGAATGGGGGGCCCGTCTTCGCCGCCGGGCCTTCGCCGCGCTGGTCGCAGCCTCGCTACTCATGGGCCTCTTGGGAGGCTACCGCCTGATGGGAGCCTACTATAGAGCCCGCTATGCCCAGGAAGAGTATCGGCCGGTGGTGGAGTTCCTACGGAGCACCGTCGAGCCCGGAGTTGCGGCTCTCATCCTCCCCGATCACGCCCTCTACCAGAGGCTATACCCCTTCTTGAGAAAGGAGATGACCCTCTACGTGGCGGAAGATAGAACGCTGCCCCATATCATAGAGGGTTACAGCGATATATGGCTTGTATCTCAAGAGGGAGAAGTCGAGACCTGGC
>DAOULQ010000137.1:0-7897 GCA_034419095.1 Anaerolineae bacterium
GCCGACGACGATCATCGCCACCTGGCCGACGAGGCCGACCAGCTAACCAGCTGACCAGCCAACCAGCCGGCCAGCCAAGCAGCGAACCAGCGCCGTGGTAGTCGTCACCATGGTCACCTCCTGAGCCATGACCAGGTCCACCACCATGTCCAGCTCCGCCACCGCCGCCGCCGACATCGTCGCCATCACTATCGTCATGATGATCGTTATCTCCAGCAGCACCACCGCCACCGAACGGCGGCGCTATTGGTGGTGGTCATCACACGTGTCAAAACGTCTGTCAGCTCAGACCCTTACCTCCAAACAACGCCGGAAACGCCCCCCGGCTTCACATCCACCCGTCTTCCCTGTCCTCGTCATCACCACGACAGGCTTCGGCTTTGGCTATGAGGTCCTGGAACGTGATCACCTCTTTGCCGATCTCCGTGGGCTCGCCCCGGGCCAGCCGCTCGATGTTCACCCCTAACTCTATGGCTTTCAGGGCTTGGCCGATGGCCAGGTCACCTTGCTCCAGGCTCCCTTTCAACTTCTTCGCTCTCTGCAGAAGGTTCTTAAGCCGGCTTCGTCCCGTGGCCAATAACTCCCGGCCAGTGGTGACGTGCCGAACGTTCATGTCGGCGATCTCTTCCGCGATTTCATTTCCCGTTTTTTGTAGGCATTTTGTACCGATTTTGTTCCACTTTTTGTGGACATTCTGTTGCTATTTTGTTCCACTGCTGCTCCCGACATCGGACCCACTTCTCTTCACTTTTCGCAACCTCGCGAACCCTTGTCATGAGTGACGGTAGATTGTCATCGGGCCGCAAAAGTGATATGCTGAACAGTGTCGGGTGGAATCACTACGAACCGGAGGTCTCACTTGATCGGATTGACAGGGCACATAGATAGACTGACACATGATGACCTACTAGATTGGGTGCGAGACCTAGTCGCTGGCCAGGTATCTGAGAGCATCCAACTGGATTACAAGGAGCAGATCGAGCTAGGGACACCCGGCAAGAACAAGGAGCTCGCAAAGGACACATCCTCGTTTGCCAATGGGTGTGGCGGCATCCTGGTCTATGGGGTGACTGAAGAAGATATCACCAAAGCCGGGGATTTGGGGCCGGTGATAGCCCCTCGAGAGTTAGTAGGCCTGGACCCAACATTGGGCATCTGTGAGCGTATGGAAAACATCATTCTGTCCACCATCGCCCCCCGCCTTCCAGAGTTCCGAATCAGGCGCAAAGTATTCCAAGACAACGAGGGGCAGGATAGGCTTCTGATCATTGTCTACGTGGCGGAGAGTTGGACCGGTCCCCACATGGTCACGATAGGTGCTGAGAACCGTTACTGGACGCGCCACAACTTCCAGTCTGGCCCCGTTGTGATGGATGAGCACGAGGTGAGGCAAAGATACCAGCGAAACCTGACACTCTTCGATGCTCTGGACACATACATATCCGGGATCACAAGCGTGCTGAGCTTAGCCCCGTCGCGATATATCCCTCTGAAGGACCATGGGCTCTTGCTGGTTCTAGCAGCCCCGGTCCTACTAACGCCAGACCGTGTGGACATATCCGATCCTGAGCTAAGAAGTTGGGTTGATTGGCACAACAATAACCCGTGGAATTTGTCCCGCATTCAGCCCTTTTTCCAGCCGTCTCTTAGAGGTCTGGTATACGAAGGTGCCGAATTGAAATGGCCTGGTTCGGCAGGATACGTGAAGATTCGCATTGAGATTCATGCCAATGGGCTGGTCGAATATGCAAGGGGAATAGAGGAAAAAGTCGGGTACCCCACTATTTGCAGTTCGGTTGTCCGGCTTGTTTTCTTCGTCGCGAAGTTCTACGAACACCTGACATACTATGGTCCTGTCAGGCTGCTATTTAGGATCGAGAATGCGAATAAGCCCACCTTTGGCATTCTGGGATCTAGGGGCCCAGCCGACCGCACCTTTGCAGAGCCAGTGTTAGGCTTTCGTTTTGATATCTCGGGTGCTGATTTGATTGCTCGCCCTATGGAGGCTGTCTCCCAGATTTTAGATCAATTCTATCGCGCGTTCGGAGAGGAGCGGTACCCCGTCGGTGTTCTTGAGAAGGGATACAGGGAGATCGCCGCTCTGTTGAAGATGCCCCCTGCGAATCAACAAGAATAGCGGACCCCGTCCGGCCGACCAAGCACGATGCCGGTCGGGACACAGAGCCCTTTGACACCCCGCCCAAACTATGCTATCCTGGATCTGCCCGTGGTAGAGGTGGGAGATCCCGGCAGCGGTGAGAACCGCTGCTTTTTCATACCGGCAGGAGGTGGATCAGGGAAGGGCTCGATCAGATGGCGGAGATCATCTGGGATTAGTCGTGGGCGGCTGATGAAGAGAGCTTTCCGAGTGAGGGTGGAAGGGACTTGATGTTGGCTCACCGCTTGGCAATCAGTGGAATGACAATGCCCCCAGTCCCAAGGCAGCACCGATCATGATGGCTCCAATTCTGGAAACCACCTCGCTTCTTCCTTCCCGGTGAAAGAGTATCCCTGGCCGCGGTGCGCTATGATGACCCGCGGAAGCGCTGGGGCTATCTCTATCTTCTGATGGAGTCCGTGGGTATGCGTTCGCAACTTGGCGATGTTGCACCCGGGGTTACTAGGCGACATCGCCTCTAGGGATTCCCGATGACTGACAACCCGTCCTGCATTCCGCACTAAACGGCTCAGCAAGGGACGCTCGGTTGGTATCAAGTGTCTAGTCTTGTCCCCCATGGTCGGCTAATGGACACCCATTTCTGACGATCCGCGGCAAGCTCCTTGGTGGAGACGGCAGCCCAGATGATGGTGTAGAACGTTGTCGGAGCCGCTCTCGTGCCGGTCACTATCAGGAAACCATCAGTAGCGGACTTGAGGACTGTTGGCAGTGTATGATCATTTCCTTCTCTTTCTCCTGTAAGTTCGCCAACCGCCTAGGGTCATAGCTGCGATCACCACAATTGTCCCCGCTCCGCATAGCCATGTAGCTGTCCGACTCTCAGGGGGGATAATCTGTGGCTTCGCTGGTGCCTCTGTCACCGAGGCTTCAGGCATCATCACGACCTGGCCTGGTAGGCCGGGGTCCCCGACGAGCAGGAAAGGTGCCCAGTAGTAGGGTTCCGGATGTTGATCCCGGGTTTCCAACTGGGCTAGCCGCAACGCCTCAGCTTTGGACATGCCACCCCGCAGGTGGATGTAGAACCGCTCCATCAAGGTAGCCGTGGATGCGTCGTCCACCGGCCACAGGCTGGTGACGAGGCTGGCGGCCCCGGCTCGAAAGAAGGCCCGCTCCAAGCCTATCAACTCGTCCCCTTCACTCAACTCCCCCAAGTGGGTCTGGCAGGCGCTCAATGTTATGAGATCGGTCTCGGACAACTCTAGGTTGAAGATCTCGTGTGTCTCCAGGCGACCGTCCTCGCTCCCGTCGCTCTGAAGGAGGAGGGCTGAGAAGAGGGGAGCACCCAGGTTGTAGTCACTGTGAGCGGCGATGTGGATAAGGCCATAATCGCGGGCCTGTGCCTTGAAGGAACCCTCTGTGGCTTCCGCGCCGATGAGAGGTTGCTTGCCGTATAGTTTGGCCACGGCCTGAGCTTCCTCGACCGCATAGCGCAGGTAGGGTTGCCCCTCCACCTCCGGGTTAGCAAGGGCCATTAGGGTATGGGCCGCGGGCTTGCGGCTATCAAAGATCGAGCGGAGGCTGCTGGTGCTGGGTGCATAGAAGAGAGTGTAATTCTCGACCAAAGCATGCTCCCCATCGGTCAGAAGGGCGAAAGGCAAGTAGTGGAGGACGTTATGGGGAATGAACCCTAACAAAGGTGGGTGCGCCGGGTCACTAGAGGGTAGATATTCCCTCACCGGGGCGATGAGCCAGCCGTAGAGAGTCTGGGCTGGGTCTTGCCAGGCTTCGGGCAGCAGAGGTTCAGCCTTCATCTGCACAAGTAGGGCCTCAAGCTGTCCTCGTAGTTCTTGTCGGGTGACGGAGACGACCTCGGTATAAAAAACGTCTGGAGTTACGACAAAGATGACGGTTTCTTTGTCTCCAACGAAGTACTCCACGAGGGTCATGTGCGAGGTCTCATCACGGAGCCAGGTCTGGGTCTCCTTCAAGGTCAGGGGATTGACACTAATCAGTGCGGCGTATTCGGGGTTGGTGAGCTGGAGTTGAATGAGAAGCTCCTTGTACTCTTGGCGTTTGGCTTCCAGATTGGCAGTGAGGGTCTCGATGTCTTGGGAGTTGCGCTTGTCGGCTGGTTTCGCCCACTCCGCGCTAATTCTGCCCTCAATAGTAGCCAATTCAGCCTGAAGTTTTTTCTCCCGCTCAATGAGCTGAGGATTTTCGCCCCCTTTGGGGTTGATCCGCTGATTGCCTAGCAGGTCAAGGAGGACGCGGGCCTTGGCGCGCTCGGTATAACCGAAAGCGTTTTCGTAGTCCTTTTGCCGGGTCAGAATCGCAATGATGCGTTCGTAAATCCAAGACGCCTGGGCGGTGAAGGAAATCACATATGCTTCAGCCCCAATGCGCTCGCGGATGCTTTCAAGAATCGTAGCAGCGCTTTGATACTTTTGTAACGCCTGTTCCAGCTCCCCCTTGCCCTCAAGTACAAGGCCGCTTCCAAAGAGAGCACTATACTGCTGAGAGATGTTGTGGGCCTCGATGGCGAATTGCAGGGCATCGTCAAAAAACTGGGTTGCGTCTTCATACCTGCCCATATGGTAGTAGACGAAGCCGAGGCCATTTGCGGCCATAGCCATTCCCGCCATATCGGCAGTATGAACGCCAACTTGCTCGGGGGGATAGTAGCGGTAGTACTCTCGCAGGGCGAGCGAGAGACTTTGCGTTGCTTTCTCATATTCGCTTAAGCCTAGATATACCTGGCCCTTATAGAGGTCAAGTCTCCCTGCACCCTTAAGGTATCCCTTGGCTAGGTCGCTCGCCCCAAATGCCCAGAACGCTACCAACCACTCATAGGCGAGTTTGTCACCGAGGATATTCTCATCGGCAGGCACTAGCATTTCAATCTCTTCAGCCTGTTCTAGTAGCCTTAAGGCCTCCTCATGCCTCCCGGCTTCTAGGTTCACCCGTGCGGCATTGATAGTCTGTAGGAGCCAGACTACCAATGAAGCGGCTTCCACTTGCTCATTGAGACCGGAGCCGACTTGTGCTGCTCGTTCTGCAAATGCACGAGCCTTCTTGATGCTTTCGACGGCTTGATCGGGGTCGCCGAGGTCGAGGTAAATATAGGCCATGCTGGCACAAATATCTGCGACGTTGGCGAAGTTCACGAAAAAGCGAAAATGGGTCTCAATGGGCACTCTACCAGTCTGCCATAGGGTGGCCATCTGCTCTCCAGCATCCATAGCGCAACTGTAGCTTGCCAGTGCATCCCTGTAGTCCCCAGAGTCGCGACGGGCGTCTCCAATGTCTCTGCATGTCAAAAGGGCTGGCTCCAAGGTATTGAAGTCTTCACCAAGAGGAGACGGTGGCTGGGTTAGATCTGGCCGCCAAGCGGGAGAACCTCCGGAGGCTTTGATCTGTCGCAATTCACCTCCTTCAGCCCTCGCTGTCCACAACCCCTCCCGCTTCCCCCGACCTTCAAATACCAACCATTGCCCGTCGGGAGACCAACTTGGACTACCAGCATCGGTCGCAACCAATCGTGTACCGCGGCGGTGGGAGTTCATTGCACACAACACATCTTGCTGTACATTACCATCCGAGGTTGTTGTTTCACCGTTTGATCTCGGATTCTGCTCGCCCAGTATAGCAACGAAGGCAATTTGCTTGCCATCAGGGGACCAGCGCGCTTCCTTATAGTTGAGGGATTTGCATTCGTTGGCCTCTATAGGATCCAGTCCCAACAACTCTGTACTCCAGTCAGCCGTTTTGACCACGCCCATGTGCCATGATCCATCATCCCAAGTCAGCGCTGAGAACCCTATCCAATCACCGTTGGGAGACCAGGTCAAGTCCGTTATTAGTTCGCCTACCTCAAGATCATAGTATGGCAGGCCGCCGCCACTGGGAACGACAACAATAAAGAAGTGTTCAGAATAAGCAATTCGTTGACCGTCAGGAGACCACGCAGGGTTCGCTCGCAGGCCATGTGTTTGGCCTGTGACTTCCCTTATGGTGTTGGTGGCGACATCCAGCACATAAACATTAGTCTGGAAACCACGCGTTGAAATGAAGGCTATGCGGCGACCGTCAGAAGACCAGGTCGGATCCGCATCATCTGCCGGGTGGTTCGTCAGATTCACCGATTGACCATTATCGAAGTCGTAGAGCCAGATGTCTTCATTCTCTACATACGCGATTTGACCTGCGGGGAATTGTTGAGATATAGATGCCTTGAGCTCCTGCATCTGAGAGTTGGCGCAAGGCAAGATGTCTGTGACCACGACCAGGGTTAGCAATCCAATACTATGCACAAAATGTCGTAGTTTCATTGGGTGACTCCACCATGGCGAATGGCCTCCTCCACATTGTTGGCACCGTCGGCATCACCTATGGACCGATAGACTGTCACAGCTTGCTCCAGATAGTTGCGGGCCGTGGCGTCATCGCCGTCACCCCGGTAGGCTAGTCCCAGCCCGGACAGCGAGGCTGCCTCTCCGGCCTTATCCCCAAAGGAACGGTAGCCGGATAGTGCCCGCTCATAGGCCTGCCGTGCCTCCCTATACAGCCCTATCTCCAGATACAGGTCGCCCAACCGCCCATGGATGGCTGGGGCACCCTCTCCGGCAGCCAGCCCTTCCAAAAGGGCAATCGCATCGGATCGCAGTTGGTGGGCAGTGTAGATCTCGCTGATGAGCAAGCGGGCAGCGCGGTCATCTAGTCCCAGCCCACGAACCCTCGCCACCAGCGCCTCGATGGTCTCTATCTCCTTCGGCGGATGCAACACAAAACTCAGGTCCAGCGATGTCTTCTCCTCTTCGGACGAACGGCCCCTCTCATCCACCACGACCAGATGGTATGGCATGCCTGGCTCCAGTAGTGGCGCGTTATCGGGATACACCAACTCGGTAGCCGTCGTCTCTACCTTCCAGTCTAGAGAGCCACCCCGTACCTCAACAGTGTAAGTGATTATCCCGCTGCTTGAAGGCTGCCACTGCAGCACGGGATGAGGCGTCAGAATGAAGGTGCGGCGGGGGCTAAGGATGTAAGGGATAGACGGGGCAAGCTGCGTATCTCGTCGAGGTCCAACGACTAAACTCTCGCCTCGGGTTAACACCGGCTCGGCGCGGGGACAGGGCAACCCACCTTGGTAGTTCGCCGGCACTTCAGCGACCGTCAGGTCGGCACAGACCACAAGGCCCTGAGCATCGGCCGCAGCACGCAACAGGTCATCCCAATGCAGGGCAGTACCGAAGGAGAGGGGGAAGTATTCCTTCCAGCCGGGCCGCTTGTGGCTGAGATCACCCGTTACCTTGACCAGTAAGTGGAGACCCAGGTCATGGGTCGGCGTTGATTCAGCCGTCGGCATTGTCGGAGGAACGGGCCGACAACACACACAGGACAGCACGAGCGCAAGCAGGAGCGGCAGCAGAAACGTCTTCCTCATCACTTGCCCTCCTGTAGTTCCTGGAGATGCGCCTCCGCCAAGCTAGCTAGTTCCCGCCCGCGAGGCGTGGTTTGGTCGACGTACCGCAGACAATTCTCCCAGTGAAGGATCGTCTCGTCTTCAGGGCGTTCTAGAGCCTCAGCGGTGAGCCCCAAGGCGCACCAGGCGGCTGCCTCTTGCTGGTTGAGAGCGATGGCCTGCTTCGAAGCCGTCTCTGCCTCATTATGTCGCCCAGCGGCGAAGTATGCTTGGCCCAGGTTGCTCCAGAGGGCCGCCCGCACTATGTCATCCTGCGCTACAGCCAGACCAGTGTAGAGGACGCCGATGGCGCGCTC
>DAOULQ010000138.1:0-18171 GCA_034419095.1 Anaerolineae bacterium
CTTACCAACTCCACACCCACTATATTCCTTACCGTCTTCGCCGCCTTGGCCACCGCATTCTGCGTCGCCTCCTCCCAACTATTGGAAGAAGCACCGATCAACTCTATCACCTTCACCACAGCCATAACTCCACCTCCTTGTTTCAGTGGTAAGGGTCCCGCTATATGAACTTCACTGGCAAAAGCACCTTCTCAAGCCCAGATTAGCCCTCTGCACAAGAGAAGCCTTTAGGCCTTCGGCCTGGAGATCGAAGATGAGGCCCCTCATCTATAAGGTACTCCTATTTGACATCATATCACCTTCATCCCCTATCGGCAACTATGGGCGATTGGAGTTCTCTGCCTTTGACTGGGAGTGGAGGGGGGTATATAATCGGGTAAGTATGGATGTTGATCTAGAGCCCGCGGTTCTCACCGTCTCTGAGGCGACCAGGTATATAAGGGATCTATTGGAGTCGGATCTTCTCCTTCGAGACGTCTGGAGCCGAGGCGAGGTTTCCAACTTCTCTCGCTCCTCGGCGGGGCACATCTATTTCACCCTCAAGGATGAAGAGGCCAGCATCAGATGTGTCCTCTGGCGGTATGTGGCGGAGGAGCAGGCCCACCTTCCCGCTGATGGCCAGGCTTTCACCCTCCACGGTCGAGTCTCGGTCTATGAGATACAAGGGGCCTACCAATTCTACGTTGACCTCGTCCAACCGGCTGGCGTGGGCACCCTCTACCTCCAGTTCCTAGCCCTCAAGGATCGGCTGAAGAGGGAAGGGCTCTTCGCCCCCGAGCGGAAGCGGCCCATACCTCCCTTTCCCCACACCATAGGCGTGGTTACCTCTCCTCAAGCGGCCGCTTGGCGGGACATCCTCCACGTCCTAGAGAGGCGCTACCCTCGCGCAGAGGTGATACTGGCTCCAACCATGGTCCAAGGCCCCGAAGCCCCACGCGGGATAGCGGAGGCCATCAGGGCCCTTAACCGAGAAACAGATGTGGATCTTATAATCGTCGCGCGAGGCGGCGGCTCCCTAGAGGAACTTTGGGCCTTCAACGAGGAAGTGGTAGTCAGGGCCATCTATGATTCCCGGGTGCCGGTGATCAGCGGCGTGGGGCACGAGATCGATTTCACCATCGCCGACTTCGTAGCCGACCTCCGGGCTCCCACCCCCACCGCTGCCGCCGTGGCTGCCGTCCCCGATGCCCAAGAATATGAGATAACCCTTCAGCGCCAGAGAGAAGGGCTAGCCGAATCGATACAGGCGCAGATAGCAGGAGAGAGGGAGGATCTCCGTTATGCCCAAGAAGCCCTCCTTCGACTATCTCCCAGGACAGTTTTGGAGAGGTACCGGTTACGAGTCGATGATCTGGGCCGCCAGGCTCTGTCACAGGTAGGGCAGAGGATAGCACTCCAAAGGGAACGGATACGGAGTCGCACCTTGCAACTCACAAGCCTCAACCCCCAAGCCACGTTGGAGCGGGGGTACTCCATCACCAAGAGAGTAGACAGTGGCGTGATAGTGAAAAGCGTAGCCCAAGTGGTCAGGGGAGATCGCATTGGCGTGCAAGTTACCGATGGCCAGTTCGAGGGCACAGTAGATTAGGAGAGGTTATGAGCGAGGAGAAACCTTCCTTCGAGGAGGCCTTCCAGGAACTAGAGAAGAAGGTAGAAAGGCTAGAAGAGGGAGACCTAAGCCTTGAGGAGTCGATGGCCCTCTTCGAGAGGGGGATGGAACTAGTAAGATATTGCAGTCAACTCCTGGATGAGGCGGAACTCAAGGTGAAAGCCCTTCTCCCCTCCCAGGGAGAAGGGTACAAACTGGTGGAATATCCCGACGAGGAAGGCATCTCATAACCGGCCAGCGCGTCCAGGAGATCCTGGTAACTCCTCATCTGGGCCACGGTTCTCAAGAAATGAGCCAGGCTAGGACTTCTTTCCCGCAACTCTTTCAATTGTCCCCCGATGGGACTGACCGAGGTGGGAGCCGTAGCGTAGGAGCCGTGGAAGGCGAAATAGGCCTGATTTAACTTCCGGATGTAGTACCCCTTCTCTACCAACTCCTCTCTCCTCTCCTCCATATAGGTCTCCGCCTTCTCCACCCTTCCCGCCGCCAGAAGTTCGTCCACCTGGAGTCTCGTCTCCCGCATAAAGGCGTTGAAATCGAACTCCTCGGGCTCTCTCTTCTCCTCTTCCCCCTTGGCTTCCAACTTCTGTAGATAGATCTCCGGGTAATATATCCTGGCCAACTCCAAGGATAACTCCTCCTCCACTAGGCTGGCTACCGTCTCGTTCATGGTGATCAGTTCCTGGCTGTCGCTGTAATGTTGACCCAGGGGGAAGAAGTATAGATAGTTATGGGTCCATTCGTGGATGACAGCCCCCAAGACGTAAGAGAGGGAACCGGATTCGATGATGATAGGAGGATAGGAGCCCATCCCTCCCGTGGGGACCACCAGCGAGGAGACCCCCAGGCTGTCGACCTGTCGCTCCACCCCCTCCATCTCCATCTGCCTCATGGAGGGAAAAAGGGAGATCTTCTCCAGAGTCTCTATCCTCTCCCGCGGGGAGATGACCAGAAGATGAGGTGAGGTTTGAAACTCGAACTCCACAGGAGGGAAAACCAACTCCGCCAGGAGAGGTAAAGTGAAGACGATCCCCTCTTCTGCCAAGATCCCTTCCACCTGTCCTCGCAAAATACCCTCCACCCCATTCTCAGCCTTTCGGCGTTCCTCCTCCTTGGCCTCCATCTCCTTCTCCAAAGCCTCTATCTCAGGCTTGCCCTTGCCCTCCGCCACCGCCCTTTGGATCTCGCCGCCCAACCACCCTATCTCATCCACTAAGGCAAAATACCTTCTCACCTCCCGGATCTGTGCGCCCTCTTCGGGGGGCAGAGAGACTCCTCGGAGCCAAGCGCCTGCCTTCTCCCAGATGGTCTTCACCTCATAGTCCCACCAATCGAAAAGGTATGGACCAACGAAGGGGTCAACTTGGTATCTCCAAAAGTCGAGGGGCGAGAGGCCGTCTCCTCTCAGCAGGAAAAGGAGAACCAAGAGAAGGAGAATGAGCCGTATCCTGAGAACGGACTTAAGTTTCACCATCTAAGGGGGATTCTAGCACCCTTCGCCTCGGTCCACAAAACGAGCCGCGGAAACCGCAGGCTTATGGAGAAAGTTCAGTCACACGGAGGCGAAAGCCTCGGGGAAACGACTCCCGGTGCGAAGGCCCAGCACCGTGAGCTAAGCGAAAGCAGGAAACGGAGAACCAAAAACAGCCATAGAACGAAGAGAGGCACGCCCCTGCTCTTTAGAGTCTAAGCAGGCTCCTTAGTCTCTCCTCCTCTTGGAAGGGGCCTACCACAGCCAGATTAAGGCTCTCCTCTCGGAACCGCTCACTAGCCACCCGTTGGATATCCTCCGCGGTAATAGCATCTATAGCCGCCAGGACCTCGTCCACGGTGAGGATCCTATCCTCCAATATCTCCTGCCTCCCCAGCCAAGAGGCCACAGCGAAGGAGTCCTCCATCTGGAGAAGGAGACGCCCCTTCAGGAACTCTCTGGCCTTCTTCAACTCCTCAGGGGGCACAGGCTCCCGCCGCACTCTATCCAGTTCCCCTAAGATCGCCTCCAGCGCAGCCTCGAGCCGCTGGGGATCGACCCCTGCGGCGATACCGAGCCTCCCTGTGTCGTGGAGGTGGTTTGCATACGAACTAATGCTATAGGCTAACCCTCGCTTCTCCCTCACCTCCAGGAAGAGCCGAGAACTCATCCCCTGACCCAAGACGGTGTTGAGGAGTTGCAGAGTGAACCGGTCGGGGTGAGAGCGGGGTATCCCTTGAAGGCTGAGGGCTAGGTGAGCCTGCTCCGTCTCCCTATAGCCCAGACGGAGTCGCGGCTCACACTGAGCCTCCTCCACAGGGAGATAAGCCTCCCTTTCCCCACGTGGCCAAGGCCCCAAAGGCGAGAATAACTCCTCGACTACCTCTTCATGTTCTATCCCCCCCGCTACGCTAATTACCGTATTGGCAGGATGATAGTGACGGGCCAGGTAGCGGAACATCCTCTCTCTATCTATCTGGCTTACGCTCTCCTTGGTGCCGGTCACATCACGCCCTAGAGGGTGACCTGGCCAGATCAGTTGATTGAGCAGGAGGTGGACCCAATCGGCGGGGGTATCGAGCATCATATTGATCTCCTCTATGATCACCCGCCGCTCCCTCTCGATCTCCTCCTCCTCCAATTTGGAGCACTGCAACATATCCACTAGGAGATCAATAGCCAAAGCCAGATGCTCTTGAGGGACCTTGGTCCAGTAGGTGGTGAGTTCCCGCCCCGTAGTGGCGTTGATGACTCCGCCCACCCCCTCGATGGTCACGGCGATCTCCCTGGCCGTGGGCCGCTTCTCCGTCCCCTTGAAGAGCATATGCTCCAGGAAATGGGAAACGCCGTTCTCCTCCTCATCCTCGAAGCGGGAGCCCACGCCGATGAAGAAGCCTATGCTCACCGCGCGGGTATGGGGCATAGCCGAACTCAAGATGCGTAGGCCGTTATCCAAAGTAGTCTTTTCGTATCCCCCGGGATCCTGCAATGATAAGGACATAATACTCCTGACTTTACTTCACCTCTGGGTTAACCCTGCAAGGCTGTCTCTCTTCTCACCACCGCGTCCGTCATGCGGGCCACCCGGACCATCTCCTTCACATCGTGGACGCGGACTATATCCGCCCCCCGAGCGATGGCTAGAGCCACCGCCGCCGCTGTCCCTTCCAGCCGCTCCTCCAGCGGAAGGTCGAGGGTATAGCCGATAAACGATTTGCGAGAGGGGCCCACCAGGATGGGGTGGCCTAAGACTTTGAATTCCTCCAGATTGAAAAGGAGTTCCAGGTTCTGTTCCACTGTCTTCCCAAAGCCGATGCCGGGGTCGACGATGATCTGAGTCCGATCCACCCCCGCTTCCAGGGCCAACCTTATGCTCTCCCTCAACTCCCGGATTATGTCAGCCATGAGATCTCGGTACTCCACCCCTAGGTAACGTCCTCCCAACCTCTCCGTCTGAACGGCGTCTTTGGGTCGGCTCCGGTTATGCATGACGATCACCGGAACCTGCCACTTGGCGACCAGAGAGGCCATATCCGGATCCATCCGCAAGCCCCAAACGTCGTTGACCATGCTGGCCCCAGCGGAAAGAGCCCGTTCTGCCACCTCCGCCTTATAGGTGTCGATGGAGATGGGAAGATCGATCTTACCGGCTAACCTCTCAAGAGTGGGGAGGACCCGTTTCATCTCCTCATCCGCGGGGAGGGGTTCGGAACCTGGCCTGGTCGATTCCCCCCCCACATCGATGATGTCGGCCCCCTGGGCGACGAACTCCTGGGCTCGAGCCACTGCTTTATCGACGTCGCCGAAGAGACCATCGCCAGAGAAAGAATCGGGGGTCAGGTTGAGGATACCTATGATATAGGTCCTCCTCCCCCAGTGAAAGGTCGTATCCCCTATGGTGAGAGGGCTCCTCTCCCTACTATAGCGGGCTAGCCCCTGTTGAAGTTCAGCGGCCACGGCCACCAGGCTCTTTAAGGGTTGGCCGCGGAGTTTCTTGATCAGCCCCTCGTAATGGCGCTGGGTACCCAGAAGCAATATATCGCTCGTCTGCCTCTCGCCAAAGTATATATCCCCGGCCAAGACCGCTTCGCCCCCCAGGGAGAGCATCTCCTGTTTGATGATATTGGCTGCGGCGAATTTCACCCCCTCTAACTTCACGGCGTAAAAGAGCCCCTTAGGGACCATGATTTTGATCCCCCCAGGGTGAGCCCCGATCTTTTCCATCTCTCCCCGAAGCCTTTCAGGGGTATCCAAATTCAAGAAGCGGAGGTTAAAACTCATACCCGCTACTCCCCTATGATGGAGAAGAACTCCGCTCTGGTCTCGGCCCTGGTGCGGAAGATACCTCGCGTGGCAGAGGTAACCAGACGGCTACCCGGCTTCCTGATACCTCGCATGGTGATACAGAGGTGTTCCGCTTCGATCACCACCCCCCCCCCCCTAGGTCGAAGCCCCTCCATGATGGTATCCGCTATCTGGCTGGTGAGCCTCTCCTGCATCTGGGGGCGGCGAGCCAGGATCTCCACCACCCTGGCCAATTTGCTGATCCCCACCACCCTGTCCACGGGGATATACCCCACGTGGGCCACCCCGTGAAAGGGTAGAAGATGGTGCTCACAAACGGAATAGAAGGGGATATCCCTTAAGACCACCATCTCCTCGTTCTGAGGCCGGGAGAAGCCAACGGTCAAGACCCCAAGGGGGTCCTCCGTCAGTCCGGAGAATATCTCCTCATAAGCCTCGGCGATGCGGCGAGGGGTTCCGACTAGCCCCTCCCGCTTGGGGTCTTCCCCCAAAGCCTCGATTATCTCTCTCACCGCTTTCTCTATGCGTCGTTGGTCCACTTGTCCTTCACCTTCCTAATCTTTGATCTTCACAAGAACGCAGCAGCGTGACAACCGGTCAGAGAAACTCCCGGATCTCCTCCAGACTCCCAATCACCGGACAATCAACGGTGGTAGGTGCGGAACCGGAGCGATCCAGAAGTATCGGGCTGAGGCCCGCGGTCCGGGCACCCAATATGTCAGCGTGGTAACTATCCCCCACGTAGAGGGCCTCGTGGGGTCGCACCCCTGCCCACTGTAGGGCCAACCGGAAGAGATGAGGGGTGGACTTAGTGGCCCCCACCACAGCGGATACGATCACGAAGTCGAGATAGCGAGTTAACCCCAGGCTCAAAAGCAAATCGGGCAGCCAATCTCCCCAGTCCGAGACCACGCCTAGGATCAGCCCCCGCTCCTTCAGTTCCACCAAAAGCCCCATCACCTCAGGAAATGGAGCCCAATTCTCGGGGCGCTGCACCCTTTGATAGACAGCGTCAGCCAACACCCGTGGTTGTGGAAGCCCTGAGGCCTCAAAGAACTCGGCATAGAGTTGCACAAAGAACTCTCGCACGCCTTCCTCCGAAGCCCAGAGATCCCCCCTCTCCCTATACCGGGCCACTAAGGTATCGGTAAAGTTACTCATCTCCTCTTCGAGCCGAGCCAGGGGTACGGAGTAGCCATGCTCAGCGCAGATGGCCGCACAGATCTCGGTGTCGGAGAAGCGAGGTTGGATGAGGGTCATGCCAACATCGAAGAGGATAGCCTTGTAGGGGGAAGACATCTTTTATCCTTTGTGCTCTAGAAGCACCACCTGCGTATCGTCAGGGAGGGTGCTCTTGGTGACCTTAAGGCTCTCTTGGGGGGTCCCTTTCACCCCCATCACCTTAAGAAACCTATCCACGGAATCCAAAGGGGACTTCCCCATAGCCTCGGTCCGATAGTGCATCGGTATCACCACCCGCGGCTCCAAGAGGCTTATCACCTCCGAGGCCTCAGCCGCATTTATGGTGGTATGGGAGCCCACGGGGGCGAGAAGGATATCTATATCGCTCAGATCCTCCACCTGAGACTGGGTGGGTACCTGCCCTAGGTCGCCCAGGTGACAAACGGTGAGCCCCTCAAAATCGAAGAGGTATATAGTGTTCTTGCCCCTGTCCCGACCTTTCCGCCTATCGTGGTAGGAGGCGATACCGGTGATGAATATCCCTTTGATCTCGTATTCGCCGGGCCCGTCGATCACCTTGGGGGAGCCCTTTATCCCCTTCACGTAGCTGTGGCCCGGATGGGAATGGCTGACGGTAACGATGTCGGCCCGCAGTCGTGGTAGGGTGTATCCCATCCCCTTGCCATAAGGATCGGTGACCACCACCCCTCCCCTGTCCCGCAGCCGAAAACAGGAATGACCATACC
The DNA here is from genome assembly GCA_034419095.1 of Anaerolineae bacterium. GTDB lineage: Bacteria > Chloroflexota > Anaerolineae > UBA7937 > UBA7937 > UBA7937. The sequence goes on from DAOULQ010000138.1 coordinate 7,814, forward strand.
AATTGATCTCCATTATACCTCCTACAAAGAGCAATCTAATTATAACCCAAGGGAAGGCGGAAGAAAAGGATAAAACGTAGGTGAGCCAAAAGATCGTCCTATATCTCAGCCTGGGCCTCTCCTGAGATAAAGGCCGAGGGGAGCCCTTCATAGGTGGTTAGATCTATTGGCCTATTACTGGTCCCTGGCCTGTCATCCCTTCCCTCGGGATCCTGTAAGGAAGACCCTGTCGGCCTGCCCCGGTACTTGTCAGGCCGGGGGTTCGGCCCAGTCCTGGCGGAGGTGGACCGGGGCACAGGCTGGTTTGGCTGGGGGTTCACCCTATGCTAGAATGGCTATTACTTTGGCCTATTCTCACCTTGGCTTGATGGGGAAGAGGGAAAGGTAGTGGTTTTTCGACTGGTGAATGGCAACTTGGGGCTGGCCAGCCAGGCTCCTAGTATGGTTTGACAAGATAGAGCCCTAAGGCTATAATAGGCGCGTCTAAAGGGGGAGAAAGGAGCAAATGGCTGCTATGAATGAAGAGAAGAGTCCCTTCATCAAGGCTTTGGAGATCCTTTTGGAGGGGGAACGGACGGGGCAACTGATCAACTTCGTGCTCATCCCCGTCCTTTTGATCCTGAGCGTTCTTTTACCCCCCGTCTCTCTAGCCAATCGAGTGATGGCCGCGGGTTTTACCACCATCACCCTGGCTGGCGGCTCGGTAGTAGATCCTGACGGGACGCAACTCACTATTCTGCCTCAGGGCTTCTCCCAACAGATCCGGGTGCGTATCACCTCTCTCTCTCGCCTGGACTTCCTTGCGGGGAAGACGGAAGAGAAGGAGGCTATGGAGTTAATGCCCACTTACCTGGATATGAAGAGCCCCCTCTATCTCTTGGAGGTGAGGGGCCCCATGCCAGAACACTCCACTCTAACCATCCCCATCCCTAACGACGCCGAGCCACTGGCCAACTTGGACATCTACCAATGGACCGGCGAGGAGTGGCAGTGGCTCCCCCATAAGATCATCCCCGAGGATGACGTGATAGAGACCTGTTTCTCTTCCCTCCCCCGAGGCGTAGCGGTTATGCAGACCAGCCCTCAGGCCCCCTCGGTGGCTGCCGAGTTGGGCAAGGAGGGCACGCTGGCAGGGGCGGAGAGCGATATCTTGGCTAGGGTCAGCGCTCGAGGCTTTTTCCTCCAAAACGATGGGTTAAGTGGCGAAGCGACAGTCGGGGGAAAGATCGCCCCCTTGGCCCAAGTAGGAGACTATGTGGTCATACCAACCCTGGAGAACAGGGTGAAGGGGGTGATACGGGACGATCTCACTCATAACATCTTAGCGTACGAGGATCTGAGGCAAAACCATATCCAAGAGATAGTGGCTCTAGTAGTGGAGAACGACTACGCTGGCATTGAGATCGACTATGCGGGGATAGGCCTTTCTCTGCGAGAGGATTTCACAGCCTTCATCACTGAACTGGCTAATCAACTCCACATCAAAGGGAAACTGTTAACCGTGAAGGTGGAACCCCCGGTGCAGATAGCGGAGGATCGTTGGGATACGGGCGGGTACGATTGGGAGGCGCTGGGACGAGCAGTAGATGGTCTCCAATTGCCGGCCCTTCCTCTCCCCCAGGCCTACCTGCCTGGTGGACAGATGGAAGCGCTCCTAAACTATATCGTAAGAGTAGTGGATCGCTACAAGGTTCGCCTCACCCTCTCCGCCCAGGCCCGCGACTGCGTGGGGGAACAAGAGACTTCCCTCTCCTACAAGGAGGCTCTGGAACTCTTAGGTAGTCAGATCGCTCTCCCGCAAGAGGAGGTAACCCCTGGCCAGACCCTGACCGTGGAGCCTTCCTCCCTCGGGGATTGGGGGGTGCAATACCTAGAAGGGGCTCATACCTATTGGTTCACCCATCAAGATGAGAGAGGTGAACATACCATCTTTTTGGAGAACGCGGAAAGCATAGCCCCTAAGTTGGAACTGGCCAGAGCCTTCAACCTGAAAGGGGTAGTAGTCAAGGGGCTCCTGGAGGAAGGGAGCGATGAAAGGGTTTGGGAGGCCTTGAGCCAATACGCCGCCGCACGGCCCTGCACAATGGATAGCCAGTTCGCCATCCTATGGCAGGTGGCGGACGCCGAGGGAGAGTTGGTAGCGGAAGAGGTCTGTTCCCTGGATGAGCCCACCTTCTCCTGGACGGTGCCAGAGGCTCCAGAAGCCGAGGAATACACTATCTCTTATGCCATCTCCGACGACGGTGGGCAAACCGCCTCTGCCGTTGGCGAGGAGACTCTCTTGGTGGCCCTAGCGCCCGCGCCTACGCCTACCCCTGCCCCCTCCACCGCTCGCGCCACCCCTACGCCTACTCCGCCCCCCTCCACCGCGCCTGCAAAGACGCCTACACCCACGCCAGCGCCCGTGGTCGCACCTGCGCCAGGGGGGACGGGGTTCAACTACGGCATCCAGGTTCACCCCTACAACGTGGACCTCAACCAACTGGTGAGCGCGGTACAGGGGTTGGGGTTCCGATGGGTGAAGTTCCAAGTCCCCTGGAATTGGGTAGAGCCCCAGCAGGGTCAACGGAACTGGAACGCCTACGGGCTGGAAGATGCAGTGAACGCCTTCTACAACGCCGGGATCAAGATCCTTTTCAGTGTAGTTCATTCCCCAGCTTGGTCCAGAACAGTAAAAGATTTGGGTGGGCCTCCGGACGACTACGACCTCTACGCGAACTTCGTCCGTGATTTGGCCAGCCATTATAAAGGTCGAGTTCAGGCCTATGAGGTTATGAATGAGACGAATTTGAGACGAGAGTGGAACACCGGGAGACCCCTGAGCGCGGCAGAATATGTGGACCTCCTCTGTCGGGCCTATTCGAGCATCAAGGCCGTCGATCCCAGCATCGTTGTGGTCTCGGGCGCTCCCACCCCCACTGGTTGGAACGATGGTATCGAAGCCATCGATGATGTCCAATACTTGCAACAGATGTATCGAGCCGGCCTCAAGAGCTGCTCCGATGTCGTGGGGGTCCACCCCTCAGGCTTCAACAACCCCCCAGATGTCAACTGGCAAACCTACACCGATCCCACCGCTGCCTTTGGCGCCAAAGGACACCGCAGTTGGTTCTTCCAGGCTACCATTAGCGCCTACCATACCACAATGCAGAATAACGGCGATGGGAACAAGAGGCTTTGGGCCACGGAGTTCGGTTGGGCATCCTCTGAAGGTCTATCTCCTTGTAAAGACTGGAATGGATGTCCCTACGCTTACGATAACACGCAGGCAGAGCAAGCCGAGTGGACCCCTAAGGCCTATCAGATAGGCAGACAGCGTGGCTATATGGGAGTTATGTTCCTTTGGAACCTAAACTATGGGATGGTCGGTGACACCGATGGCAAACCTGAGTTCGGCATTCTTTATCCCAATGGCACACCCAGACCAGCCTACAGCGCCCTAGCAAGCATGCCCAAGTGAGAGATTAAAAGATGGCGGTTGATAGGTGTGGGGCAGGAGCGCTGCTCCACACCTTTTCTTGGAGAGAAGATGAGAACGAAGAGCAACTGGTTCAGTAGGGTGGCAGGTCTGTTGATTGTCTTTACTGCCCTCCTCTTTGGCTCGCTTTTCGCCTGGCTCCTTTTCCCCCTGCTTCCCTTACATCTCAAGGCGGCCCATCTTCCCTCGCCGCCTACTCCCCCTCTAGAGGGGTCGACCCTGATAGTTGCCGTCTCCACCTCCATGCCCTCACCTGAAATACCTAGCCCTACACCTATAGAACCATCGGCAACGGCTACGAAGACAGCCCCAACGGCGACACAACCGCCCCCCTCCCCCATACCCACGAACGCACCCTCGGCCTCCAACCCCGTGGAGCCCACTCCCACACCAACGCCAAAACCAGTGGCTCCCTGTGGGACGGCGATGTGCCAACTTTTGCGCCGCCTCGCCGACCTCTCCACCCTGCCCGAGCCCACCGATACCACCATCTTCCAGAGATCGAGCCAGGATACTACTTACTTGGAACACTATTGGGACTACTTCAACAGCGATGAACTCTTTCGATCCCGAGGGTTCGAGATCCGTAACGGTTATGATGGCCAGAAGGAGTATGTCATCCTGCCCCGCATAGAAGGGCCGGGCTATATCGCTCGCATCTACTTCACCCATCGGCAACATAACTGGGCCCTGGAGGAAGGGGACGACCCAGAAGGCCCCGAAGCCACCGAATGGGGGTTCTTCCACGAGGCGGGGGATATCCGCTTCTATTTCGACGACGAGCCTACCCCCCGTATCGATATGCCGGTTACCCAGTTCTTCAGCGGCAACAGTTGGCCCTTCATGGCCCCCTTAGTAGGACACTATGGGACAGCCAATGGAGGCAACATCTCCTACCTGCCTATGCCCTTCTCCCGCTCGGTTCTGGTCGCCACCACCGGGCTGCCCCGGATCTTCGAAATCGAGGTGGTCAAGTTTAACCAGGACCCAGGGAACCTCGATAGCTTCAACCTCCCCTTGAACCCCACAGAGACCCAGGAATTGAATCGGCTCATCGACCTCTGGAATAACCGGGGGGAACACCCTTATCACCCCAGGGGAGACCTCGCCTCCTTGAAACGAGACCTGACCATCCCTCCCTTCTCCTCGACAGAGATAACCCTTCCCGGCCCGGGGGTCATAACCTCCCTGAAACTCTATCTGGCCAGTGGAATGGACGAGAACGTGAGTATGAAGATATTCTGGGACGGTGAAGGGAGCCCCAGCGTGGAAGGGCCTATCCGCCCTCTCTTCGGGACGGCGGAAGAGATGAAGAGGTACCAAGCCTTACCTCTAGGGATCCGCTGGACAGGGGATAGAAACGAGTTCTACAACTACCTCCCTATGCCTTTCAATAACCAAGCGAGGATAATCTTCGAGAACGGCAGAGAAGACCCCACAGCCATGCGGGTGGAGATCCTCTACCATCCCACGCCTTTCAAGGCGAGTATCCCCCACTTCCACGCCGCTTTTAAGAGGGAAAGGCTGCAGGCCAGGAAGGACGATGGAGGCAACTACATCCTGGCCGATCTCGGGGGTAGCGGAAGATATGTGGGTTGCATCCTCACCATGTACGATCTGGACCGGAGCCCGGTAGACGCGGTAGATGCTCCCCACTGGTATTTCGCCTACTTAGAGAGCGACGTGAATATCTGGGTGGATGGAAGATGCGCCCTCCCCGGCACGGGGATTGAAGGGGATTTCGATGCCGGGTATTATTATATATATACAGATGTTCCCGGACGTAACTGGATCTTCCCCCTGAGTGGGAACACCTGGAAGGATCACGAAAAGTGGGGAGAGGTTACGTCTCAATACCGTTTCTACCTCACAAACAAGTTGGAGTTCACTAACTCCCTCCGCGTGGAGGTGGAGCACGGCTTTAAGGGCAACAACCTTTCCGTGACCTACTCCAGCACCGCTTTCTGGTACCAGGATGAATCAGGATAGGAGAAGTTATGAAGTTCGAGTGGCTTAAGAGAATAGAGAAAAGTTGGCTTGGCTTACGGGGCGGGGCGCTCTTCATGATCACCGCTCTTCTGTTGGGCTCTCTTCTGGCCTTGTGTCTCTTCCCTCACCTTCCCATACGTTTAGCCAAAGCCATGCCCACCCCCAGCCCAACCCGGATTCGCCCTACCGCCACCTTGGAAGCGCAAGAGTTCCCAACACCCACGGTAGAAGAGGAGGCTATCACACCCACACCCCTTGCAGAGACCCCCACACCTTCGCTCGAGGCACCAACCCCATCCCCTACCGCCGAACCGATACCAACGCCTACTTCTCCGCCGCCTCCCAGCCCCCCGCGCATGAACTCGCCGGAATATGGCATGCAAGCCTTCCTTTGGTGGCGGCCCGAGACAGCTTGGAGAGACCTCGACCTAATCAAAGGAGCTGGTTTCACCTGGGTGAAGCAGGTCTTCGCCTGGATCGACATAGAGGGGGCCGGAAAGGGGGGCTATGATTGGAGCCACACCGACCGGATCGTGGAGGATGCAAACAGCCGGGGGCTGGATATATTGACTGCGGTCTTCAAGCCCCCTGCCTGGTTGGGGCCTAACTATCCCGCTAGCGGCGCCGTCAACAACTATCGGGATTTCACCGACTTTCTCACTGCACTGGCTACTCGCTACAAAGGCCGTATCCGTGCCTATTCCATCTGGAACGAACCTAACCTCTCGCGCGAATGGGGTGGGCCACCTGATCCCGAAGGGTATGTAGCCTTACTGAAAGTGGCTTACCAAACCATCAAGGCGGTTGACCCTAACGCCCTAGTCATCACCGCAGGCCTCAGCCCCACGACCCGTTGGGACAATGTTGCTATGCCCGACGTTGAGTACTTCAAGCGCATGTATCAGGCCGGAGCCAAGTCCTACTTCGATCTTTTGGGAGCACACGCTACCGGGTGGAAAGCACCGCCAGAGATGGACCCCGCTCAAGTAGCGAGCGACCCCGCTTATAACAACAACGATCCCAGTCCTGCCTATCTGCGGAGGGTCTATTGTTTCCGTCATGCAGAGGACATCCGACAGATAATGGTCGATTTTGGCGATGCTGGCAAACAGATCGCTGTCCTAGAGTTCGGCTGGACCAGCGATCCGATACACCCCGAATATTCCTGGTTCGCTGTGACCGAGGAGCAGAAAGGCGAATATCTAGTGCGTGCTTACCAGTACGCAAAACAGCACTGGGCCCCTTGGATCGGTGTCATGACCCTTATCTATATATCTGACCCCGATTGGACTCAGGATCATGAGCAGTACTGGTGGGCTATCACCGACCCTGATGGCACCCCTCGACCCGCGTATGTGATGCTCTCCCAGATGACAAAATAGCCGAGGCTCTGGCCTCGGCTCTTAGCACCGCCATCAGTGCTTATCTCACCTTGCTCTTTGCCAATACACGTAGATCGTACCACTCCCTCGATAGTCCACATCGCAAACTGGGCTGATCGGTTGCCCCGCTGCACTAACGATGACCAGATGATAGAAGCCGGGAGTTGACCCCACGGGGAAGTTATACTGCCCCATGTCCGAAGGGCTGCTCTTCGAAATGGCGATGCCAAGATCATCGGCGTCGGTATACGCGTGAACCCTCACCCCAGGCTCCGGTCTTGCCCCCGCATCGTACACGATACCTCGGATATATCGACCCTGTCCACCGTAGGGTCCCTCCACCCGAAGCACCTGGTAGAGGAAACCCCCCACCGGAGTGGACGGCGCTGGCGTTGGAGTGGGGCCCATAGGCGTTGGCTCTGGGGTAGGCGTGGGCGAAGAGGAAGGGGTGGGAGTGGCAGGAGGCGGAGGTGTAGGCGTGGGAGCGACGGGGGTCACAAGGGAAGGGGGGGAGGTAGGGGTAGGGAAGAGGGGCAGCGTTGGGGTAGCCGTCACTTCAAGAGGCGCAGGAGGCGTCGGCGTCCCCAAGGAGATGGTAGGAACCCTAGGGCTAAAGAGAACGGTGGTGACGGCCACATAGGCCCCCAAGCAGATAATGGCTAGAATCAATAAGAAGGCTATAGCGTAAGTCCTATCTTGCATCGAACTTAATCATACCAGTAAAAGGCAAACCTTGCAATGCGCCCCCCTCGATGCTATAATGTAGGCCAGGGCGAGTAGCTCAGTTGGTTAGAGCGTACGGTTCACATCCGTAAGGTCACAGGTTCGAGTCCTGTCTCGCCCATGTTCGTGGTCCGCGACTCTCCCGCGGACTTTCGCCACCTGTATTAAAGGAGATGCTTTTGACTCCCCTTCAGATCCTCCTTGGTCTTTTCGATTACAAAGCGCGGCTTCTCCTTTGGATCGCTGGCTCGGTGGCCCTCTATGCTCTGGCAGTTAACTTCCTTGACTACGGTCGTCGCTCGTCCCATGCCCGCCTCGGCCGCTTAGTGACCAGGCTCGACTCCTGGCCCCATCGCTTCTGGCTCGATCAGATCTTCCGCTCCGCTTACTATGTGGGCCTCCCCTTTCTGGTCCTCATAAGGGGGGGCATGAGCCCCCGACTCCTGGGCCTTAGCGATCTCGATTGGATCGAGGGTATCGGTGCCGGTGTGCCTCTTGGATTGGGTGCTTTCCTTCTCCTAGTCTGGGGTTGGAGCCACTACATCCGCTCCCTGGGGCGTCGTAAGGTGGAGAGTCCCCGCTTAGCGGAGGCGCGTATCCTTTCCCAGCCCTGGGGCTGGCCCCTTATCCTCTTGGAAATCATCTACTTGGAAGCCCATTGGGCCTTCTACCGCAGCGGGCCGTTAGCGGTTCTGGGAGATTACTGGGGGGTCTTTGTCGGCTTAGGGGTCGTCTTTAGCGAATGGGCCACGAATCCGACCTTACGCCGCAATCTGGGCACAGAACGACAAGGGGAGATAGTTTGGACGGGGAGTCTAGCCTTGGTGATAGCCGTCATCTTCCTCTTCACCCGCAACCTCTGGCTCTGCGCCATTATCCATCTGGGGTTGGAGACGGGGTTGCTCGCTATTCTAGGAGCGTTATATCGGAAGCGGGGAGCCCGCATCGCCTGACGTCCAGAAAGCCCAACGAGTTGCTGGGCTCTTTTAATGAGCAGCGAAGCAGCGGCCTACGACTCAGACCAAAGATAGGCGGACTAGGAAAGCGCCCCCGGAACGCCTACTATTTCACTTTATCACAAAAGACAGGATGATGAGGATGGCGAACATGATACCTGCCAGGATGGCTATCCTCTTCAGGTCATCGTAAACGTAGGGGTACTGCTCGGCCAAAGCCACCGCCTCCAGGCTTGGCTCGGCTTTCACCTCCGCTCTCTTCTCCTCACGGAGTGGCGCGGACCGCGCGGCGGCCACAGGGGCGCGCTTCTTCTTCCCTCGACGCCTTTGACTACGACGTTTCTTAGTCATACTAACCCCTTCTACTGCCCCTCCAATTCGGCGATGACCACCAAACGATGGCTATCGATCAGATAGGGGTAACAGGTAATAAGGGTCATGGTAGCCTTAGTAGTGGGTTCCATCACGCTTACCTCATCCGGCTGCACGATCCTCTTCTCCCTTACCAGGTATCGATAAGGGGTCTCCCCCGCATATACGAGGATCTCATCCCCTGGTCCCAGCTCCCCCAAACGCCTGAACACCTCGCCGAAGACGTCGTTATGGCCGGAGACCACCATGTTTCCCCGCTCCCCAGGGTTCGCCGAACCGATATGATGTCCCACCCCCATCTTCAGTTCCTCCCAGGCATCCCCCTCCACCACCGGGGCATCGACATCGATAGCCGGGATGACGATGTGGGTGGCCTGCTCCGGGCCGGGGGTGGGGATGGGGATAGGGGTAAGCCTTTGGACCAGATGTTGGTATGGAGCGGGTATCTCGCTGGTGGGTGGGGAACTGCTCCCTGGGAGAAGCGGGATGGGGGTGACGGTAGCCCCTTGCTCCCTTGTTTGGACCACCTCTCGCTTGAGGAGGCGTAGGTTATAGAAGGAGACTACCACCACACCTATAAGCCCCAGGAGGGCCCCTAACTCCACTAGGAGAAGAAAGCGATCTCGTAACCTACGCCATACCCGGCCTCTCTTCTCCTCCCGCGGGGATCCTTGAGGAAAAGGGCTCCCAGAAGGAGGTAGATAACTTCTGCCCCTACCCCGACTAGCAGGGCTCTCTTCGCCCGCAGGAAGACCACCGGGCAACTCCTCGCTAACCGAGGCCCCCTGCCCTTCCTCCTCAACGATGCCCCGAAAACGACGTAGTCGCTCGGCCCTCCACTTGACGGCAAGCAGCCTCTCCAATTCCTCCGCAGATAGACCCTCTGAAGAACGCTCGTCAGCCATAAGCCGAATCTATTCTACTTCCCTCTGGATGTTACGTCAAATTGTAAACCTCTTCCTTGCCATAGTTCAATCACCAGGCTCGCTTCCTCAGAGCGAAGGAGAAGGATGAGAAAGATATAGGTGAGAAACCCCATCCCCCCCGCCCCGATGACAACTAAAGGCTCCCCTAGCAAGCTCCCTCCCACAAGCGCCTCTAGCCCTTTGGCCGTCCCATAGGCCATCAAGGCCGTCACCGTAGAGGCAAAAAGCGCTTTGCTCAGGGCGAGGTGCAAGCCTTGGCCGCGCAGCAGACCCAGTCGTCGATGGGCTAGAACAAGCATCACCACGGCGTGGCTAGCCCACTGGACCGAGTTGGCCAAGACCAACCCTATCATCCCCATAGGCCGGATGGTGGCTAGGGCCACAATCAAATAGACCAGGACGGAGAACACCCCTACCAATACGGGGGTCTTCGTATCCTTGCGAGCGTAGAAGGCGAAAACGAGGGGTTGATCTACAGCCGCGAAGGGCAATCCCAGAAGATACCAACGAAGCGCCTGAGCCGTCCGTAAGG
>DAOULQ010000139.1:0-14271 GCA_034419095.1 Anaerolineae bacterium
CCAATTGGCCTCCGGCTTTCAAGAGAGGGCCTAGAGCCAAAATGGCAGTAGCCAGGGCTAAGATCACCCAAAACCCCATTGGCTTTGGATTCCTAATGGCAGCCCAGAGGCTTAACAGAAGAGGGACGATCCCTATGTAGACCGTGTTCTCCAAGAAAGAACCTTGGTACGAATGTATCACCCGCTCCCCTAACGAACGGAGGGGCTCGATCCTGCTCAGTATAGGGTGCTGCGCTGAAGGAACGAAGAAGGCCCACAAATCGGCCGAGTATTGTATAGTCCCTCCCCTGGTCAAATAGCTTAAGCCACCGGACAACTTGTCCAGGATGAAGGGCAAAAAGAAAGGCGCGGTTAAGATGGCGGCTATACCGAAGGTTATTACCAGGCCCCTCAGGAATAGAGGGTTGAGTAACTCATCGCGGCTTGTCGAATAGTTGTACACCAGAAAGAGCAAGGTAAAAGGGATAACAAAATAGGCGATGTGCATCAGGCCCACGAGCAGTGAGAGGGCCAAGACCACGCCGCCCAAAAGGGCGTTGCTCGTGGTAGGCCTTTTGAGGAGCAGGAATAGAGAGAGCGCCCACAAAGGATACCAGTAGATCATAATCTGAATTAAGGGCCCTGTGGCATGGGTCATCCTATGGGGGAAGAAGGCGAAGATGAGCCCCCCGACAAAGGAGGCTAGGCTGCTTTTCGTCAAATAACGGCAAAGTAGATAGGCGGAAAACGCCGTAAGGACGAAGGAGGCCAGAAAATGCAGATTGTAGGCTACCAGCGGCCCCAAGGCCATCACTAAGGGTATAGTAACCAACTTCGTATACGGTTCTACGGCCAGCATGGGGTGGTAGATCTTAAGAGGGTAATAGATGAAACTACTGTTGGCGGGGCTGGTGTGAAGGTCTACGATCGCCTTCTTGCCCCACCATAACATCCAGAGGTGCTCAAAGGAATCCTGGTGATCGAAGCCAGCCAGTTCGGAAGAGAGACGGAAGGCCACAGGGTAGGTCATAGCGATGGTCACCGCCACGTAGAGAAGCGCCACCAGATAGATATCCCACTTCTTGAGCCTTCTGACCGTAGTGACCAGACCACCAACTGGCCCCCTATCCATCACCAGCCTCTCCCTTACAGCCTATGGCTCTCCTCTTAGGAATACCAACACCCCCTCATGGCTGAAAACCGGTGTCATCGCTCCCTCAACCAGAGCCTCAAAATCTTCATCATAACGGGTTCGGAACCGCTCCTCATCAACTACAAACCAAACTCGATATCTTCCCTCAAGCACCTCACCCAACCCCTCAACCGAATCCAAAAGAGGGCTCCCCACCCAGCGATCTATCCAGACGCCTCCTCTTTCCCTCATAACATAAGGCTCATACCCCTTCTGGATGGCGAAGAAGTCGCAGCGTGGAAGATAGACCCCACATGCGGCAGGAGCGACCGTCATCACCATATCCTCCTCTTGCCACCTCTCCCCCACATACTTAAATGCCTGCTCATAGCCCAACTCTCGTTGAGCGCTCGCTTCCAGGGCGCTTGGCATAGAGAAGAGGGAGAGGGAGATCAACGCTATGAGGGTCAACCAACCCTGACCCACCCCAAAAGAGTTTGTGCCCCTTATAACCCCAGCGGGCCTTCCCACTAAGAGAAGCCTGTCCAGAGTCCAAGCCGATACCAGAAACAAGAAGGGCAAGAGCATAAAGATATACCGCGGATGCTGCCAAAACCTACCTATGAGGGTAGCCATCTCTAAGAGGGCAACGGCCAGGATGAGGTACAAGTAGAGAGAGGGCTTGACTTCCCTTCCTCCCCTCCCCTCGACAACTAAGAAGAATAGCCCCCCTAGGGCGAGAAGGGTGGGAAGAGGGCGGCCAGGCGCGAGGAAGAAAGGTACAAAAGGCCGCAGTCCCCCCACCAAGTCTAAGGAAGGGCCTAAAGGGGGACGGGAACGGTAGATAGTCTCGAACTCTCCTCCCATGCCGGAAGCGATATACTCCTGCAAAAGAAAGCGAATTAGCACCCCCAGGCCACAGAGGAGAACAACCGGAGCCACCTCTAACCGCCATGCTCCACGGCGGTACAAAAGAAGAAAGAGACCCAAGAGCATGGCAGGAAGAAGGAGAGCCACCTCAGCGTGGGAGAAAAGCGCGGCCCAAAAGACGACGCCCCCTGCCCAGAGGCAACGAGCACCATCCTCTCTTGAGCCCGCCTCATAAAAAAGGAAGACCGCCAGGAGGGCTAGAAACTGCTCCCAAGCGTAGGGCCTAGCCCGGGCGGCCCAGAGGATGGCCTCTCCGTCCAAAGCCAAAAGGAGAACCGCCATCAAGCCAACCCGGGGCGAAAAGATCCGCCTTCCCACAAGGTAAGCCAGGGGGATGATGAGCAAGCCCGCTACTAGGCTGGGAATCCTGGCCATTAAGGGGTCGAGACCGAAGAGATATACAAAGGCGAGATCTAAATAGGAGAAGAGAAGTCCGTGGCCATAAAAGTTCCCCGAGGGCAAGATGGGGATTCCCCGCCTCAATATCCCTTGAGCAGCAAGTAGGGTAGCGAACTCATCCACAAAGGGGGCCGACCGTAGTAGATAGGAGAAGCGAAAATAGGAACCCAACATAAGGACGAGAAGGGAGATGGATCTTGAAATGGCTAAGGGGCTAAGGAACCTCCTGATCATCTCTCACAGTCACCATCGAACGATGCTTTTAGGGGCGTTATCTTCTCCGCCACCACCGTGATGCGGCTGCCCTGGCCCAAGACCCCCAAGAAAAGGGTTAGGGGCGCGAAGAGGAAGAGGCAGAAGGGGTTCTCTATCCTCAACCGCTCAGTCAGAAATCCAGGTATCCTCTTCTCTTGGAGGAGATAACGTAAACTTCCAATCCAGATATTGGGGGTATAACTATGACCGATACGACGAACCTGAAAGTAGTGCTTGGCTAGCAAGTCGAAGAGGGTCTTCTTTGTGAAGTGATAGAGATGGCGCGGCAGGTCGAGATCGTACCAGAACCGGCCCATGAGTTTGGCCTCCCAGGAACCTATATCTGGGAGGGTCAAATGGCAGAGCCCACCATCCGCTAGAAGGCGACGAACCTCCCCTAAGGTGTGAGAGGGGCTGGGTAGATGCTCCAAAACATGTCGTAGGATGACCAAGTCGAAGGCCTGGTCGTCCAACCTCGCTTCTTCCAGGGTTCCGGTTACTACCTCCAAACCTCGCTCCTTTGCTACCTGGGCCGCGTAAGGACTCGGCTCCAACCCCATGACCGACCAGCCCCCCACCTGCTGCAAGGCAGCCAGATACTCCCCTGTCCCACACCCTACCTCCAATACCCTCCCCACCTCGCCTATCAAACTCCTCATCTTCCTTACTTCCCTTTCCAGTAAAGTTCGCCGCAGAAGGCCCCCCAGCCCTCCCTGGCTAAAGGCAAAGGCAGAGTATTGGGAAGGGTAGTAACGGGAGATCTCCTCCTGGGTGGGACGAGGGTTAGTATAGATCAGCCCGCAATTTCGACAGCGAACGACCCCGAACTCCTCCTCTCCACCCCATGACCGCTCCTTGCCGGTTAGGAGAGACTCCACATCGTCCAGCCCGCAGAGGTCACACTTCACCCACTCCATCAGGCAACCAGGGCCCTATAGCATTCCAGCAACTTGCGCGCTGTATTATCCCAGGAGAACCGCTTCACAGCCCTCTCTCTCAAACGTTCGCCTAACTCCTTAGCCCCTCTCTCATCCTTCAGCGCCTTCAACAACGCTTTAGCCAAAGAGGCTGGATCGCCCAACCTGGCATACACCCCCCACTGGCCCAAAATCTCTCGGTTGACGGGGGTATCAAAGGCTACCGTGGCCAAACCGCTGGCCATGTAATTGCAAAGCTTACCGTTCGACTCCGTCTCCGCTAATTTAGGGGAGACAGCCACATCCCCTAAGGCCAGATAACGGGGAGCCAAGCGATAGTCGATCCTTCCCGTGAAGGTCACGCTCTCAGCGATCCCCAGATCCTCAGCCCTCCTCCTATACCGTTTTACGTTGGGATAGCCCATGATCAAAAAGTGAGCTTTCTGAAACTCCTCCAGCACCAAAGGGATAGTCTCCAAAAGACAATCGAGCCCCTGATACCTGGTCAAGAGCCCTAGGTATACCACCACCTTTTTACCTGCCGGTATTCCGAGGGGTAGATCATCGTATGGCAGGCCAGGCCGGAACTCCTCGGTGTCTACTCCGTCCAAAGCCACTACCACCTCTTTGACCCCGAACTTCTCGCGCAACTCCTCCGCCACCCGGCTGGAGGAAGCCACCGCCATGTCAGCCAGGCTGTCTATGGCCCCTTCCGCACGGTGCAGAAAAGAATAGAGGTAGCGGTTTCCCCTCAAAAACCCATGGGCACGCAGTTCACCGGTGAGGCTCCCCTGGAAATCGCCCAGCAAGGGGAGGCCCAGGAGCCGGCACAGGAGATAGCCCATACCCACCCCCTCATGAAGATGGGCGTGGATCAGGTGGGGCTTTAACCGTCGGGCCACGGATAGCGATTTGAAAAGGAGAAGAAAGTCGAGGTAAAGTTTATGAAGGGAGGGACCCGCTTCTAATTTTCCATACCAGGGCACATCTATGGTGCGATAGATCTCCAAACCAGGGAGATCGCGACCTAGATGATAGGTGCAAATAGCCACCTTGTTTCCCAGTTCTTGGAGGGCCCTCGTCTCCTCAAAGATACGCACATGGGCGCCACGATCGGCGAAGAAAGGCGTGGGAGCGATCATCAGGATCCGGTACATCACTCCCCATCCAATATCTCGCGCACGGCATAGATCGGCTTCCCTTGAGATTCGTGATAGGTACGCACTACCAATTCCCCCAAGAGCCCCATGGTCACCAGTTGCACCCCCACCATAGTCAAGAGGATGGCCAAAAGCACTAGGGGCCTATCGGCTATGGGCTGTTGCAATACGAGCCTCACGAAACCCAAGTAAGCCAACAGCAACCCCCCGATCCCAAAGAACAGGACCCCCAAAAGCCCAAAGATCTGAATCGGTCGGGTGGAGTAACTCAGGAGAAACCTCACGGTCAGAAGGTCAAGGAGCACCCTGATGGTGCGCGAGAGGCCATACTTGGTCTGTCCGAACTTTCGAGGGCGATGGTTCACCGGTACCTCCGTCACCTCTACTCCCATCCAAGAAGCCAGGGCGGGGATGAAACGGTGGAGTTCGCCATAAAGCCTGATGTTCTTCACCACTTCGTGGCGATAAGCCTTTAGAGAGCAGCCATAATCATGGAGCCGGACGCCGGTGATCTCGGAGATGAGCCGATTGGCGATCATAGAGGGAAAGCGACGGGTCAAGAAGGGGTCGCGACGCTCTGTCCGCCAGCCGCTCACCACATCATACCCCTCCTCAAGTTTGGCCAGGAGCCGTGGTATATCCGCCGGATCGTTTTGTAGGTCGGCATCTAAAGTGACGATCATCTCCCCCCGAGCCACATCGAACCCGGCGGCGAAGGCCGCCGTCTGACCGAAGTTGCGCCTAAACCGGATCACCCTCACCCGGGGCTCTTCCTCGTGAACTCTCTTGAGAACGGTGAAACTATCATCGGTGCTGCCGTCTTCGATGGCCAAGATCTCATACTCTAGCCCCAAGCCCTCCAGAGCCTCTCTTATCTCCCAGCAGAGGGGCTCGATGTTCTCCTCCTCGTTGTAGATGGGGATAACTATAGATAGAGCAACATCCTTCATAGAGATGGCATCCTCCCTAAAGAACCTTGATAACCATTATACCCCCGCCTCCAACTCCTGACAAGCCATAAAAAACACCCTCGGCTAATAGCCGAGGGTGTATCTGCTTAAAAGAGGAATGGCGTGCCCTGGGGGCCTTATGGCAAGGTCGTTACCAGGACATCATCAAAGACCACATTGGCGCATTTGTAGGTCTTAAAGCCCACCGTCCCTTCTAGGAAGACGGTGTCGTTCTCGATCCCGTCATTCGGGATGGGGCTATCATCGTAGTCTATGAGCAGTTGGCCATCGAGATAGCATTTGATCCTAGCCCCCTCTACCTCCACTTTAAGCGTATGCCACTGGCTTTTGTCGATGCTCATGGATACGGAAGCCAACAACCGTGGGTTGTTGAAATCCCAAAGGTTCCAGGTATTGACGCAGGCTGGGTATATGCAGTCATCCTCGGTTTGCATCTGTTGTAATGAGGCGCCTTTGCCACTGATCATGAAATAGTAGCCCCCTACATTTCCCGCTGCGGCGTCATCTTCAAGGCGCGTCCCCCTGAACCAGAGGCCAGCCTTCGACCCACTCTTGATGATCATCTTGGCTTCGAAACTGTAGTCTGTCCACTCTTGGCTATCCCCTTCCAAATACATGGAGAGGGCGTCCTCGGCTTCCTTGTCTCCACCGTACCGGTAATGCCTATAGCCACCCCCTGTATAACCAGTCCCCGCCTCCCAGTACCACTGCTCAGGTTCCAGCCGCCAATAGTTTAAGAAAGGCGTCCAGTTGTTGGCGTCGGTATCGAAATGGTCCTCCAGTGAGGTCGGCATGGGGGTTGGGGTCGGGGTAGAGGTCGGATACTCCTTCATCACCAGGGGCAAGAAGATCTCGATGGTCTCCTGTGCCAGGCCACTACTCCCTCCTCCCCAAAGAAGCAAGCCGATTAGAGCGATAACCCCCAGAA
Source organism: Anaerolineae bacterium (assembly GCA_034419095.1). GTDB lineage: Bacteria > Chloroflexota > Anaerolineae > UBA7937 > UBA7937 > UBA7937. The sequence continues at coordinate 6,672 of DAOULQ010000139.1, forward strand.
CCACTGCTAGCCCTGGTATCCCTCTGCTTAGCACCCGTTTCCCCACTTGGACCTCTTTTCCTTTGTCTAGGCTAATTCTCCCCGCCCGGGGTTATGAACCATCAATAGGTAATCAGTAACGGCCATTATACCATGAAGAAAAAGGGGGGTCAAAACAAGAGCCCAGCGCAAATCGGTCTCTCTAACCCCGCTGGCCCACGATGGTGGCCGGCACTCCGCGGGCGATGCCGTAAGTGGGTATATCTTTGGTCACCACTGCACCGGCTGCCACCACCGCGCCCTTCCCTATCGTGACCCCTCCTAAGACGATGGTCGAGGCCCCCAGCCATACATCATCTCCGATCTCGATCCTTTCTTCTATCGCTCCCTGGAGGCGGATGGGGGTATGGGGGTCGGTGAAAACATGGCTTCCACATATCAGTTGGACGTCGTTGGCGATGAGAGCATCCTTGCCGATGGTGATACCAGCGTGACCGTAGAGGAGGGCCCTAGGGCCCAGATAGGCGTGTTCGCCCACCACTACCTCATACCCTTCTCCGGCCACGATGATGCAATCGCGCGAAGCCCAAGCCTCGTCCCGCAACTCTATCCGACCTTCCAACGAGGAGGCGTCCAAAAGGCTATTCTCCCCGATGAAGATGTGATCCCCCAGGAAGACCCTCCGAGGGACCAGAAAGCGGATGTTCTGCTCTATGAGGCAGCTCTTCCCTACGCTCCCTAAGACGAGCCTATAAATTAAACCCCGCAGGTACGTAGCCCCGATAGTAGGCAAAGGGCCTAAGAGGGAGAGGACAAAACCTTGCCAGAGGAAAGGCAAAATGGAGGGCTGACCTGTAACCCTTTGTACGTAACGCCTGAAATTCCCTCCCAACCCTTCGTAGGAGATCCCCTTGGGGGGCTTCGTCCTTATATCCCTCTCCTCTTTGGTCATCTCCCTCAAAGCCTGGCTAACCTTTTGAAATATCTACTCCAAGATGCGGCGGACGGAATACTCTTCCTCCGGTTGATAGGCGAAATTCCTGATCATCTCCCCTAGAAGCCCAATGGAGATCAGCTGCACGCCCACGATCATAAAGAGGATCCCCAGGAAGAGCAAAGGGCGCCAACCGATCCCCTGACCAGCGAACCAAAGCGCCGTCAAATAGAGCCCGATGGCAAACCCTGAGGTGAAGAGGAGGGCGCCGATGGTCCCGAAAAGTTGTAATGGCCTCCTAAGATAGTAGGTTAGGAAAAGGACTACCAGAAAGTCCACGAAGCCTCGGCCCAATCGGCTGAGGCCATACTTAGACTGGCCATACCTTCGGGGATGGTGAACTACTTCCACCTCTCCCACTCGATAGCCTTGCCAATGAGCGAGGACGGGGATGAAACGGTGGAGTTCTCCGTATATCTTGACCCCCTGGGCTACCTCCCGCCGATAGGCCTTGAAGCCGCTATTCAGGTCATGCAATTTCACCCCGGTGAGGGTACAGACCACTCCGTTGAAGATACGGGAAGGCAGGGTCTTAGAGAGAGGGTCCTTACGGTGTCGCCGCCAGGCGGAGACCAGGTCATAACCCTCTTCCAAAGGCCCTAGAAGTTTGGAGATCTCGCCAGGGTCGTCCTGAAGGTCGGCGTCTAGGGTAACGATTACCTCACCCCTCGCCTGGTTGAAGCCAGAGGCTAGAGCCGCCGTCTTTCCGAAATTGCGCCGGAATTGGATAACCTGCACATGTTCTTGGTCCTCGACGTGCAACCGCTCTAGAATCTGGTAGGAGTTGTCGGTACTTCCGTCGTCAATGAATACGATCTCGTACCCCTTATCCAGACCTTCCAGAGTCTCCCGGAGAGCCTGGTAGAGAGGCTCGATGTTCTCCTCCTCATCCAAGAGAGGCACCACCACGGAGATTTCGGGAGAAAAACGTTCTTTAACCATTCCTACCCCCCGAATAGATACAATCAATACCCTTTCATGATCAAGGAGAGAAATATCACCTCTGGGGCCTGACCCGCACTGCCCAGGCTTATCTCATCTAGATAAGCGTAAGCAGGGGTGGCTCCCTCCTGATGAAGGGCGAAAGAGAGATCGACCGTCTGCCCCAGGTAAGCGCTAAGATCTAGGTAGGCATGGGCCCAATCCGCAACAGGCGTCGCCTTCCAAACCGAACTGCCGTTCACCCTAACATCAAGGTAATCGCTAGAGTTCGTGGAACTATAGATGTACATAAAGGAGAGGGTGGGGGAATATATGGTGGTAGGAGTGATGCTCACCGTTTGCGAGATAGAGGAACTACCCTCTGAACCCCCCAGTTTCGCCGCATAAATCCCGGTATGTACCGTATCAGTCACTGCAACTGCCGTTCCAACCGGTGACCATTCCCCAGGGAGATCTCCACTCTCAAATTGTCCATCTCTTATCACATCATCGGGAGGCGGAAGCCAAAAATCGACCCCTGTAATCTCACCCCCGACCACCTTTACTCCATACATGGGGGGCAGATCACCGAAGTTGCTTTGGCTCACCCTCACGGTCACACTACCCGTCACAGGCAAGGTATACTTTCCTAGGCGAGTAGTATAGGCATCAGAGCAACCATGGGGGGAACCGCTCACTTTGGCTACAACCACCGGCAACTCCCGGTTTCCCCATACATGGCCAGAGACGGTGTAGGCCACTTGGGTGGAAGTATCGTAACCGGTTGGCCAAGCCTCTACGTTGCCCCTTTTATCTTCGGCTCGGGAGCGGAAGTAGTAGGTATGACCCCATTGCCCCCCGGTGAAGGTCGCGAGGGTGCTCGCGGTATCCGTGAGCCACCCTGTCCATTCTCCCCCCCCATCCTTATACTGGATATCATAACTCACAATTCCCGTCCCGTCACCATCCTCACCCCACCAGGAAACGGAGAAATTAACGTTTGTCTGGCAGGCTGAAAGACCGTTCACTTGCGAAGAGGGAGGGGTGTCGTCCTCATAGACGTAAGGCCAATCTACCATAGCGCCATAGAAAACCTGGGCTATTGCCTCCATCAAGGGGCCAGTGGGGTGCATCCCATCGGAGAGATAATAGTCCTCCCAATTAGGGTAATCCACGATAGCCTGCCAGACATCGGCCACCGGTATCCCCTTCATGGGGGCCAGATAGTTCTCTATCCTTCGGTTGACCTTCTTCGTCTCGTCCTCTTTATAGGGATCATCCAAACGGGGTGGGATGGTGGCTACGACCGGCTTCCCTCCCCTTGCCTTGATCCGATCTATGATATTACCCAGGTGGCCGATGATCTCATTGGTGGGTCTATTACTAGATAGATCGTTGGTCCCCTCCATAACTAGCACGAACTCCGGAGTATAGGTGTTCATCACCTCTATGATCCGACCCTCACCACCACTGGTCCGCTCCCCCGATTGTCCGGAGTTGATCACCTCTGAGGGAGTGATATTGCCATCCAAGAGCCCCTCCTCGTAAAGGGGGTAAGGAGTTGGAGCGTAGCCTCCCCAGGTGATGCTATCTCCGAAGGCCACATACCGATCTGAGACGAGAGCCGCGATCCCCACCGCATCTTCGGGAGACGCCCCCTCTAAGGATCTAAGGGGGGCCTCCACCCGTTGCCCCAAAAGGGCTTCCTCGCCAGGGGCGCTCCTAACCCAGAGGATATAGGGCGTTTCTTCCCCATTCACCATTAGGGTTGGCGAGACAGGGAGCCCCTCCCTCGTTATCTCCTGCGGCCTACCCCAACCACTACCCTCCCATCGGCTATAGGCTATATATGTGCCCAGCCTATCATAGGTGGTCCATGCCAGCCGGGGTTCCCCCCGGGGTCCTATAGCCAAGGCTGGCTCACCGCCTCCGAGAAGAGAAGAAGGTATATCTACCAAACCCTCTGGGCTCCAAACATCGCCCTCCCAGCGAGAGTATAGGACCCCGCTCTTCCCACCGTACTCTCCACTCCAAGCAACCCAGGGTCGCCCCCTCTCATCGATGGCTAGTGTGGGCATTAGATCAGGAGAAGAATCATCGGCGCTCACCAACCCTTCCTCACTCCAACCATCACCCTCCCAACGAGCGTAGAAGATCTCTTCGTCTAGACCTCCCCCATATCCCACCCAAACCAGCCAGGGCCAGCCATCTCCCCCAATGGCCAAATGGGGGCTTTCATCATAGAGATCAGGGGAAGCGTCATCTCTATTCACCTGCTGAGCCTTCTCCCAGCCACCCTCCTCCCACCGGCTGAAGAATATCTCCTCATCGCTTCCATCGAAGCCGCTCCAAGCCAGCCAAACGACCCCCTGGGGATCAACAGCCAAGGAGGGAGAGCGGTCCCTGGTCGAGGGGCTGGTATCTATCTCCCTCTTAGGGCTCCAAGCATCGCCCTCTCGATGACTGTAGAAAAGACCCCCATCCTCGTTCCATACCAGACAACCCCTCCCTAAACCATCGAAGGCGATGACCGGGGCATGGCCTCCCGAGGCGGAAGCCACCAATCGGGGCACACTCCAGCCCCGCCCATCCCAGAAAGCGAAGTAGATCTCGCTATCTATCCCCTCTGGGCCCTCCTCCCATACCACCCAAGGTCTCCCTTCATCATCAAGGGCCGTCGACATGGAGACTATAGCTCCTCTTCTGATCTCCTGGCCTTCTACCGAGAGCCTTATGGGCCTCAGAGGAAGGTACGGGCTTCCTTCAACCGCTGCTGCCAATAGTAGGAAGGAGATAAGTGCCATAGAGATAAAACGCAGGAAACGATGCATACCTACCATTCTAATAAATGTGCACGACCCTAGGGCCTAGTAGCACTCTCCTGAACGGTTCATAAATAGCCTAGACCCTTCAACCTCCCTTCGATCTCGGCTATCTCTTCCTCTGAATATGTCGCTTCGCCTTCTCCCTCTCGCTCAGCGACTCCCACATCTTCGTATCTTATAGAGCGGGCCTCTCTATAGTTGGGAGCAAACACCTCTAACAACACCTTCCCGTCCATATCTTTAGGGATAGTCAAATCCATAGAGTAAAGTATTGTAGGGGCCACATCGATGATCCTTGCCCCTTCGATAGTGCCCCCCTCTCGGATATTAGCCCCCAGGGCCAAGAAGATCCCATCTGGTTTATGTTTCCCCCCCAGATGATTCCGTGGTATCCTCTCCAAGATGGGCCCCACTGAAGCATCGTCACTAGCCAGGAAAGGCTGCCCATCTAAGGAGAAAACCACATCAGGCAACTGGGAAAGGAAAGGGCCGTTATATATCTCCTCCCTACGATAGGCTCTCTCGATCACCGACGCTCTGGTATCTGGATCCCTGAGCCTCGATAGTTCACTGATAATAAACTCCCTTACCTCTTCATACTCCCGGCCCGGCTCAACGATGCCATTCGGTTCTCGACCCTGTAAGTTTATGTAGATGCCCTGGGTAGCAGGGCTTCCCGAGTAGGCTTTAGTCCTGCTCCAATCTATAGGCCAGGTGAGCAGACCCCCTACCCTCTTTGAGAAGCCTATTCGAGCCCCCCTTCCCATCACCCGGCGACGAAAGCCGAAGATGTCGCCCCGCCGCACTATCTCCTTCACTTTTTGGGAGGTAAGCCCGCTCCTCCGTAGGAGGGAACTAGAGAGGCTGCCACCCCGCTCTTGGAAGACCAACAAGCCTAGATGGTTCAGAAAGCGGTTGACGTGGAACCACTTATGGGCTGGACCAAACCCATGATCGGAAATTAGGAAAAGGGTGATCTCCCCGTCCATCATCTTCAGACGCTCACCCACGATGGTGTCCGCCAGACGATAGCATTCAGTGATAAGGGGCGCATATCTTTTCGCTTCTCGGGGGTTATAGTAGGGGTGACGGGGGTCCAGGTGGTGCCAAAACAGGTGTTGTAGATGGTCTAGCGCCTGGATGACGTTGATGAAGAAATCCCAAGGGTGCTTTTGAAGCAAGTATCTATTGGCCTCCTCCCTCTTCCGCATCCAGTAGAGAAACTCCTTAAGGAGTATTTTGTTAGGGGACAACGGGTCATAGGGGTCGGCCGCATAATCTCCCACCGCATCAAGGATCTCAGCACGTAGCCCCGCGGGGTAAGTGTAATCGACCTTGTTTCTGGGCGTCAGAAGGCCAGAGATCATGTAGCCGTTGACCTTCAGAGGGGGGTAAGTTACGGGAACATTGACTACCCCCACCCTTTTTCCATGCCTACTAAGGATCTCCCAGAGTGTCCCCCCTTGAATGGAATGGGAACTGGCAAACTCTCGCTGCGACTTGCCCGCGGATGGATCCCAAAAATCTGTCACCCCGTGCTTCGCTGGATTCTTACCCGTGGCCATCGATACCCAGGCCTGGACACTGAAAGGAGGGGTGGTCGATTCCAGCCTCCCCCAGACACCCTCACGCATCACCCTCGATAGGTTCGACAACTCCCCTCGCTCCATCATGGGGAGCAGAACCTCGAAGGTGGCTCCATCTAACCCTAAAACAACGACTCTCTGCTCTCTCTTACCCACCCTTATCCTCTAAACCTCATCCGCGGAAGGGGGATTAGGCTCCTAATCGTTTGCCAATCCTCTAGAGTTATCTCCCTTAGAAGATAGAGAAGGAAGATATACACCGAGAAGAGGAATGCGTAGTTTAGAAAGACTAGAACTCCAGAAATCGAATATCGACCGGCCAGAAGATAGGCTGCTACGGAGGCGAGGACGATCTTAAGGAACGATTTTGCCGGGAGCGGTATCCCAAACCTCTGAATGGCGTAGATAGCCGCTAAAGAGAGGCCCAAGAAAGTGGTCAGGGCGGAGGCCAAGGCCGCGCCCATGACGCCCCATAAGGGTATCAACCTCCAGTTGGCCAAAAGGGCTAGGGGAAGTAAGAAGATGCCCAGCCCAAAAGCCAAGAGGGGCCTATTCTCGGCCAACATAACGGTCGCTAGCACCATGTAGATACTGTAAAAGGCGGCACTGAAGATCAAGATGTTCAGAGCCGGTGCCGCGGATGAGTAGGTAGCAGAATAAACAAGGGTGACTAGTTCCTCTGAGGTGGCAACCACGATCAAGGCACCCGGGAGGAGAAGCAAGATCAGGAACCGCCCCACCTGGCCCAGCCTCCTCCTCACCCCCTCATAGTCTCGGATGGCGATAGATTCGGAGAGGGAGGGAAGTAAGACGAAGGAAAAGGCCAGAAGGACGAAGCGGGGCGCGTTTGCCAAGTTAACCGCCGCAGCGTAGAACCCCACCGTGGCCTCATCGGCGATGAGGGCTTTCACGCTGTAGAGATCGATATTGATCAAGAGGTTACTACTCAAAGTGAAAAGGATCACCGGAAGAGCGAATCTGAAGAGACGACCAGCCGATACCCCTCTCTCCCCCGCCATAAGAGCAGAATGATCTTCAGGGTTCACCCCTCTGCTCCTTTTGCCCTCCAAGCGGCGTGAAAGGAGGAGGGCCAGCGCCAGGGCCACAAGGGAGGCCAAGACGTTCCCTATGAAAGCCCCGGCAAGGGAGAAGCCCAAAAACACCAAGAGAACGATAGCCCCCACTCGAGTCATGGCATAGGTGACGATGGTGATGGCTTGCTGGGCGAAAGCCTGAAGGCCGTTCAAAACCCCTCGGAAGAGGGCGTAAAAGGCCAAGATAGGGATGTCCAGGGC
>DAOULQ010000140.1:0-11245 GCA_034419095.1 Anaerolineae bacterium
CAGCGATCACCTTCTGCTCAAGATTCGTCTGCATCTATTCCACCTCCTTTCCACTTACCACCTGGAGGTAGAATAGCGGACAATTCAGATGTTAAGAAGCTAGGACAGTTTAGATGTTACGTAACAACAGGGAGCGTGCTTGACAAAGAATTATTACTATGCTAAGATGATGTGGTCTCTTATCTAGAGGGGTGGAGGGACCGGCCCACTGAAGCCCCGGCAACCTTCTGTGGGGGAGCCTGCAGTTGTCCATCCCGACTAAGGCTCAAGCCACAACCCGCAGTTTCGGTGCCAATTCCGGCAGGTCTCATACCCAGGGAAACAAATAGCGATGGTGGTTTCCCAGATGTAGGGTTGGGATCTGGAAGATGAGAGAGAGTCACGTTACTTTCTCTCCCTGGGCGGGAGAGTTCCCTTTTGAAGCGTTGGGGCCGGAGAAAGACCGGCCCTGGTTTTTAAGTGGAGGTGGGGCCTTGAGGAGCATCGAGTGGAAAGATGGCCGGGTGCGGATGATCGACCAGCGGAGGCTCCCCCATGAGTACGTGATGGTAGAGTTCGACGATTATAGAGGTGTAGCCCAGGCTATCCGAGAGATGTATATCCGCGGGGCTCCAGCCATAGGCGCAGCCGCGGCCTACGGCTTGGCTCTCGCTGCTGCCAGAAGTGGGGCAAAAACCCGGGAGGCCTTACTCTCCGACCTGGAGGAGGCCGCCGAGACGCTGCGCCGGACCCGGCCCACAGCCTCAAACCTCTTTTGGGCCTTGGAGAGGGTGTTAAGAAGGGCCAGGGGTGAGGGTTTGGAAGATGTGGGCCAAATTCAAAAGGCTTTGGTTGCCGAGGCGGAGGTCATCGCTTCTGAGGATGTGGAGATCAACAAACGGATGGGGGAGCACGGGGCGGAGTTGATCTCCGATGGTGATAATATCCTAACCCACTGCAACGCCGGGGCCCTGGCCACCGTGGATTATGGCACCGCTCTAGCGCCTATAAGGGTGGCTCATGCTCAGGGGAAGCGGATTCACGTCTATGTGGATGAGACCCGTCCTCGTCTTCAGGGGGCCAGGCTCACGGCTTGGGAACTGATGCGCGAGGGGATCCCTCTGACCCTCATCGCCGACAACGCGGCGGGCTATTTCATCCAGACTGGTAAGGTGGATATCATCCTCGTGGGAGCCGACCGGGTGGCCGCCAACGGAGACGTGGCCAACAAGATCGGCACTTATAAATTAGCCGTGGTAGCCAAGGAGAACGGCGTTCCCTTCTATGCCGTGGTCCCCACTCCGACCATCGACCTCTCGCTTCCCTCCGGGGCCCAAATCCCCATCGAGGAGAGGGAGGCCAGTGAGGTGACCCACATCCAGGGGCAGAGGATCGCCCCCCAGGGGGTACCGGTGGCCAACCCGGCTTTCGATATCACTCCCCATCGTTACCTCACGGGCATCATCACCGAGTATGGAGTGATACGCCCGCCTTTTGAAGAGGGGTTGCGAAAGGCTGTGCAGGCTTCCCGGATGAGAGGGGCATCTTGAGCATCTTGGTAGTTGGTTCCGTGGGGTTAGATTCGATCCAGACCCCCTTTGGCCGGGTGAAGGAGGCTTTGGGCGGCACGGCCACCTATTTCTCTATCGCGGCTGGCCTTTATGCTCCGGTGAACCTGGTGGCCGTGGTGGGCACCGATTTCCCCCAGGAGCATATCGACTTCCTCAAGGAGAGGGGAGTGGATCTGAAAGGGTTACAGGTGGCGAAGGGGAAGACCTTCCGTTGGTCAGCGCGGTACGACTACGACCTGGGCGCCGCGGAGACCCTGGATACGCAATTAAACGTCTTCGCTTCCTTCCATCCCCGCTTGCCGGAGGAGTATAGGAGCTCCAAGTATGTCTTTCTAGCCAATATCGACCCCCATCTTCAATTAGAGGTCTTGGAGCAGGTGAGGAACCCTCGGCTGGTGGTCCTAGATACCATGAACTACTGGATCAACTACAAAAAGGAGGCCCTCACTGAGGCTATGGCGGCTGTGGATATCGTGATGATCAACGAAGATGAAGCCCGCCAGTACGCTAGCACCTTTAGCCTCATACGGGCCGTTCGGAAGATCTTGAGCCTGGGGCCTCGGGCGGTGGTGGTCAAGAAGGGGGAGTACGGAGCGGCTATGTTCTGCGCCAATGAAGATCCTCGTGCCGCTTTCTTCTTCGTCCCCGCCTACCCTCTAGAGAAGATAAGCGACCCCACAGGAGCGGGGGATAGTTTCGCTGGCGGCTTCATAGGCTATATAGCCCAGCAGGGCGATTGTTCGAATGAATGTATCAAGCGGGCTATCGTCCATGGTAGCGTCGTGGCCTCCTTCGCCGTGGAAGAGTTCAGCGTAGATCGCTTGTGCGGTTTGACCCAGGAGGAGGTCGTGCGTCGGTATCAAGAGTTCAAGCATTTCACCCATTTCGAACCTTTAGAGGCCTGATCTAGTGAGTGTAGAGGTGAGGGAACTCCACGACAAAGAGGAGATCTACACCTTCCTGGCTCAGGACCGGTGCTATGCGGCCTACGCCATCAGCGACCTGGAGCCAGGCCTCTTCGAGTTATGCACCTGGCATGTCGCCGTGCAAGATGACCTAAAGACCGCTTTAACTCTCCGGTTCAGAGGGCTCAGGCCGCCCGCCCTCTTCGCTATGGGCTCCAGTGAGGGCCTCCTCCTTCTCCTTCGGGAGGAGTCGCTACCGGAACGGGTCTATCTCACCGCTCGACCGGCGCACCTTTCCCTCTTCCAAGAAGCCTTCTCCTTGGGACCGGTAGGGGATATGGTCCGCATGGTCTTAGAGCCAGAGGGTTTCCGTCCCCACGATGGGCGGGTGATCAGGTTATCACGACGGCATCTGTCCTCATTGCAGAGGCTATATAGAGGGGAGGGGGTCTTCGCTTCCTACCAGTTAGATTGGGGGATATATTACGGCGTGGAGATGGGAGGGGAACTCGTCTCCGTAGCCGGCACCCATCTCCTCTCTCCCACCTATCAGATAGCGGCGGTGGGGAATATCTTTACCCACCCTGGCCACCGAGGCCGAGGGTACGCTACGGCTTGCACTAGCGCCTTGGTTGAGGAACTGTTGAGCCGTTCTCTGGAGATCGTCCTCAACGTGGCTCGAAGCAACGAAGTAGCCTTCGGTATTTACAAGAGGCTTGGCTTCAGGGAGTATTGTCCTTTCATAGAGGCCTTAGGGGTGCGAAAGCACAGGAAAACGCTTCCCGGTTAGAAAGGAAAGGAGAATGGCTGAATACGACATCAAGGACCCCTCTTTGGCATCAGGGGGAAGAGAGCGCATCCAGTGGGCGGCTCAGGAGATGCCGGTCTTGAGGCTCATAAGAGAGCGGTTCGAGAGGGAGACCCCCCTTAAGGGAGCGAAGGTCTCCGCCTGTCTGCACATCACTACCGAGACGGGGAATCTGGCCCATACCCTGGTGGCGGGAGGGGCCGATCTGGCCCTCTGCGCCTCCAACCCCCTCTCCACCCAGGACGATGTGGCCGCTGCCTTGGCTGACGATGGCATATCGGTCTTCGCCATCCGGGGGGAGGATGAAGAGACCTACTATCAGCATATCCGCGCCGCTATGGGGCATGGGCCCCAGGTGACCATGGATGATGGCGCAGACTTGGTCTCCACCCTTCACAAGGAGGGCCAGGGGGTGATCGAAAACGTTCTGGGGGGCACTGAGGAGACCACCACCGGTGTGATCCGCTTGCGGGCTATGGCCAAGGAGGGGGTTCTGCGCTATCCCATCTTGGCGGTCAACGATGCCCTGACCAAACACCTCTTCGACAACCGATACGGCACGGGTCAGAGCACAGTGGATGGCATCATGCGGGCCACCAATATCCTCTTGGCGGGCAAGAGGTTCGTGGTAGCCGGGTACGGTTGGTGTGGCCGAGGCATAGCCATGCGAGCGCGAGGCCTGGGGGCTCAGGTGATCGTCACCGAGGTGGATGCTCTTAGGGCTCTGGAGGCGGTAATGGACGGCTTCCAGGTGATGTCCCTTTTGGAGGCGGCGAAGATAGGCGATATCTTCGTCACCTCCACAGGCGACAAGAACGTCATAGATAGAGACCATTTTGAGGTGATGAAAGACGGGGCCATCCTGGCCAACTCCGGTCACTTCAACGTGGAGATAAACATCCCCGCCCTGCGGGAGATCTCGGTGGAGGTGCGCTCTCCGCGAGAGCATGTGAGCCAGTACCTCTTGCCCGATGGCCGTTGTTTGGCCCTCTTGGCCGAAGGGCGGCTAGTGAACCTGGCGGCCGCGGAAGGCCACCCCGCCGCGGTGATGGATATGTCCTTCGCCAACCAGGCCCTGGGGGTAGAGTACCTCCTCAAGAATGCGGGCATGATGGAGAATAAAGTCTATCCCATACCCAGGGAGATAGATGAAGAGATCGCTAGGCTGAAGTTGGCCAGCATGGGGATGGAGATCGACACCCTCACTCCAGAGCAGGAGAGGTATCTTCGCTCCTGGGAGGAGGGAACTTAACTGATAGTCAAAAACAAGCAAGGGGGCTAAAGATGCGAAACATATTACTTGAAAGCCTGGACAGAGTCCCTGTGGAGGAGCAGCAGGTGGAGTTAGTGGAACGCAAAGGGCTAGGGCATCCCGATTCCATCTGCGACGCCATCATGGAGGAGATCTCCGTAACCCTCTGCCGGGAGTATATGGAGGCCTTCGGCCGCATCCTCCACCATAACATAGATAAAAGCCTCTTGGTAGCTGGCCGCACCTCCCCCCGCATCGGCGGCGGTACGGTAGATGAGCCTATGCGGTTGGTATTCGGCGACCGGGCGGTCTACGAGTTTAAGGGCAAAAAGGTCCCCGTGGAGGAGATCGCCACAGAGACAGCCAAGAAGTGGTTGCGAGAGAACCTGCGCTTTGTGGACCCAGAAGAGCATATCATCTTCCAAAACGAGATCAAGCCTGGATCCCCTGAGCTGACCGACATCTTCGAGCGGGAGGTCATCGGCGCCAACGATACCTCGGCAGCGGTAGGCTACGCTCCCATGACCGAGACGGAGAAGATCGTCCTGGCCACGGAGAAGCGGCTCAACTCCCCGGAATTCAAGAAGGAGTTCCCCGTCGCTGGAGAGGATATCAAGGTGATGGGTTATCGCTTCGACCGCCGGCTGGTCCTCACTGTAGCCCTGGCCTTCGTGGCCCGCTTCGTGGAGAGCGAAAAGGGGTATTTTGCCCAAAAGAAAGAGATAGAAGCGGCGGTCCGCGATTTCGTTAAGAGCAGGGGGCTCCACTTTGAGGATGTGCGGGTGGACGTAAACACCTTGGATCAACCTGGGCGAGGCGAGGCGGGGATGTATCTCACGGTGTTGGGGACCTCCGCCGAGGGTGCCGATGGTGGCCAGGTGGGGCGGGGGAACAAGGTGAACGGGGTGATCGCCCTCAACCGCCCCATGAGCACCGAGGCGGCAGCGGGGAAGAACCCCGTAAGCCATGTGGGGAAGATCTACAATCTCTTGGCCCACCGCATGGCCGACGAGGTCTATAAGGAGGTGCCTGGGATCCGGGAGGTGTATATCTGGCTCTGCAGCCAGATCGGCCAGCCCATCGACCAACCCCTCATCGCCTCCGCGCAGTTGGTCTTAAGGCCTAACCTCCCCCTATCTTCCATATCCGATGAGGTCCAGGCGGTGATAGAGCGAGAGTTGGCCAACATCTATGAGTTCACCCAGCGCCTGGCACAAGGGGAGTTTCCTGTCTGGTAGCCTGGGCTCACTCCCTCTGGGGCGGGGGCACTGTAGGTAGTGAGGTGCCTCCGCTCCCCCATTTTCTGACTTTACTTTGTTAGGAAGGTGGATTATAATCGCCTACACATCGTTTTAACAGGAGGGGGTTTGAGAGCACTGGTCACTGGCATCACCGGCTTCGCCGGTAGCCATTTGGCCGATTACCTTTTGGCTCACACGGAACTAGAGGTCTTTGGGGTAGATCTAAGGGGTTTTCCTGAGTCTGCCCCTCGCTTTGATAGACTCCATCTTTACCAGGGGGATCTCTGTGATCCCGATTTTTTGCTTTCGAGCCTCGAGAGGGCTCAGCCCCAATACCTCTTTCACCTAGCAGCCCAGGCTTTCGTTCCCTTATCTTGGGAGGACCCCTGGGGCACCTTAGCCAATAATATACGGGGGCAACTGAATCTATTTCAGGGGATCCTCCGTCTGGGGCTCAAGCCTCGGATCCTAGTGGTGGGCTCTGGGGATGAGTACGGCATGATACGTCCTGAGGAGTTGCCTATCGGTGAGGATACACCGTTACGCCCTTATAACCCTTACGCTGTCAGCAAAGTCGTCCAGGATATGCTAGGCTATCAATACTTTGCCAGCCATGGCCTTCATGTCGTCCGCATCCGTCCCTTCAACCATATAGGGCCTCGTCAGTCGGCGGCTTTCGTGACCGCCGCTTTCGCCAAGCAGATCGCCGAGGCGGAGGCAGGAAGCACCCCTCCCGTAATTAAGGTGGGAAATCTAGAAGCCAAGCGGGACTTCACCGATGTGAGAGATATGGTAGCCGCTTACTATTTAGCCCTCTCCGAGGGGGAACCGGGGGAGGTCTACAATATCGGTTCCGGCATGGCGCGGTCTATAAGGGAGGTCTTGGATATCCTTTTGGCGGAAAGTAAGATCGAGTTGGCTGTCCAGGAGGACCCGACCCGCCTGCGCCTCTCGGAGGTGCCTGTGGTAGCCTGTGACTCTCGGAAGTTCAGGGAGCGTACGGGTTGGGAAGCCGGTATCCCTTTAGAGGAGAGCCTGCGCGACATACTCGACTATTGGCGAGGGAGGGTTGAAAAGGAGGAGAAGTAGTGAGGAAGGCTTTGATCACCGGGATTACGGGTCAGGATGGCTCATACTTGGCGGAGTTCTTGCTGGAGAAGGGTTATGAGGTAATGGGGATGGTGCGTCGCACCAGCACGGTGAATTTCGACCGCATCCAGCATATCCAAGACGAGATCACCATCGTGCCTGGGGACCTATTGGACCAGGTATCTTTGATCGAGATCTTGCTGGAGCATCGACCCCAAGAAGTGTACAACATAGCCGCTCAATCGTTCGTTCCTACCTCTAGGAATCAACAGGTCTTCACCCGCGAGGTGACCGCCTTAGGGGTGACCCGGATCTTAGACGCTATCCGGCTGGTGGATCCGACCATCCGGTTTTACCAGGCCTCTTCCAGTGAATGTTTCGGGAAGGTGAGGGAATCGCCTCAGAACGAGGAGACCCCTTTCTACCCCCGAAGCCCCTACGGGGTAGCCAAGGTTTATGGTCACTGGATCACGGTCAACTATCGGGAGAGCTATGACATCTTCGCCTGCTCCGGTTTACTTTTCAATCATGAATCGCCACGGCGGGGTCTGGAATTTTCCACTCGAAAGATTAGTTATGGGGCGGCAAAGATCAAATTAGGCTTGGCTAATGAGTTGCGCATGGGGAACTTAGAGGCTCGACGCGATTGGGGATACGCTGGAGACTATGTGAGAGCGATGTGGCTTATGTTGCAGCAGGAGAAGCCAGATGATTATGTGGTAGCCACCGGCGAGGCCCACTCGGTGAGAGATTTCTTAGAAGAGGCGTTTGGTTATCTAGGTCTTAACTATCGTGATTATGTGGTGGTCGACCCCCAGTTTATCCGTCCCGCGGAGGTGGATTATCTGGTAGGGGATGCCACAAAGGCCCGGGAAGTTTTGGGTTGGGAGCCAATTGTCTCCTTCCCCGAGTTAGTGCGGATGATGGTGGATGCCGACCTAGCCTTGCTCTCAGAAGAGGGGGGAAAGGATTAGTGTGGCAACTGAGATCAAATTCGGCACTGATGGCTGGCGAGGGGTCATCGCCGAGGATTTCACCTTTCAGAGTGTGCGTCGTTGTGCCCAAGGGGTGGCCCGGTACCTTATAGATTCGGGGCAGACCGGTAAGGGCATGGTAGTAGGCTATGACACTCGCTTCGCCTCAGAACATTTCGCGGCTGCCGTGGCGGAAGTCTTGGCCGGAAACGGGATAAAGGTCCACCTCTGCGACAAGGCTGCGCCTACCCCAGTGGTAACCTATGCTATCTTGGAGAGAAGAACGGCGGGCAATGTCATCATCACCGCCAGCCATAACCCTCCTTGGGATAACGGCTTCAAGGTGCGTTCCCAATATGGGGGAGCGGCGGGACCGGAGACCTTGGCCCAGATCGAGAGACGGATCGCCGAGATCGATACGATAGAGCGGCTCTCCCTGGAGGAGGGGGAGAGGCGAGGCCTCATCGAGACCTTCGATCCCGCTCCAGCCTACTTAGCCCATCTGGGAGATCTCATAGATATAGAACCCCTTAAGGAGGCGGGGCTTATGGTGGTTGTGGACTCCATGTGGGGAGCGGGAGCCGGTTGGCTGAGCGGTATCTTGGAAGGGGGTAAGACCGAGGTTACGGAGATACACAACAAACGCCATCCTCTCTTTCCGGGCATGCTTCGTCCGGAGCCCATCCCGCCCAACATAGGTTTTCTCCAAGAGAGGGTTAAGGCTTCAGGGGCAGACGTAGGACTGGCCACCGATGGCGATGCCGATAGGTTGGGCTTGGTGGATGAGGAGGGGCGTTTCATCAACCAGTTGGAGGTGTATGCCCTTTTGGCCCTTTACCTTCTCGAGTTGCGTGGCTGGCGAGGGCCCATCGTCAAGACCCTCTCCACCACCTCTATGCTCTATAGGTTGGGAGAACTCTACGGTGTTCCCGTCTATGAGACCGGGGTAGGCTTCAAGTATGTAGCTCCCAAGATGTTAGAGACCCAAGCGATGATGGGAGGGGAGGAGAGCGGCGGATTTGCCTTTAAGGACCATATCCCGGAACGGGATGGGATATTGGCCTCTCTCTTTATCCTCGACTTTCTGGTCCAAAAGGGTATGCACCCCTCAGAAGTGGTCGATTATCTCTATTCTAGAGTGGGTCCCCATTACTATGACCGAATCGATAGCCTCATCCCTCCAGAGGAGCGAGAAGCGATGAAGCGACGGTTGGAGGCCGCTCGACCCCAGGAGATCGCGGGTTTAGAAGTTACCGGTATCAACACTATAGATGGCTTCAAATTCGAACTAGAGGGAGGGTCTTGGCTCCTGATCCGCTTCTCGGGCACGGAGCCCAAGATCAGGATCTATGGGGAGGCGACCAGCCAGGAGCGGTTGAAGGAGATGCTGGAGGAGGGGATGCGGCTGGTAGGGCTTGAGAGGTCGAAGGTTGTTGACTGACACCCACTCTCATCTCCATCTTCGCCAGTTCGATCTCGACTGCGACGAGGTGGTGGCTAGGGCCGAAGCGAACGGGGTGACCAAGATCATCGAGGTGGGGATCGATCTGGAATCGAACAAGAGAGCGATAGCCCTGGCTACCAGATACCCACAGGTCTACGCCTCCGTGGGGATACACCCCCATGAAGCAGGGAAGGCAACCCAGGAGACATGGACAGAGTTGCGGAGTTTGGCTTCCCAGCCCGGTGTGGTGGCCATCGGGGAGACGGGTTTGGATTACTACCGTGACTATTCGCCGCGCGAGAAGCAGAAAGAGGCCCTAAGAGAACAACTGTCCCTGGCTAAGGAGTTTCCTAAAGGATCCCTGTGGGAAAGAAAGCCCATCATCCTCCACGATCGAAAGGCCCATGATGACTTACTGGCCATAGTAGAGGAGGATAGGGGGGGAGTTACGGGGGTTTTCCATTGCTTCTCTGGTGGTCTAGCGATGGCTGAAAAGTGTCTACAGATGGGGTTTTACATCTCCATCGCCGGGCCGGTGACCTTCAAGGGGGCTTACCGCTTAAGGGATTTAGCGTGTGCTTTGCCTTTGGAGAGGCTGCTTCTGGAAACCGATTCCCCGTTCTTGCCTCCCCACCCTTACCGAGGGCGACGCAACGAGCCAGCCTACGTGAAACTGGTGGCTCAGGAGGTCGCTGAGATAAGAGGGATCTCCTTTGAGGAGTTGGCTCAGGCGACCACGGAAAACGCAACGCGCCTATTCAGGCTGGAAAGTTGAGCATGAGGGGAAAGCCCATCTCTTCTAAGCGTTTCTCTTCCATCCTCAGCCCTATCGGGGAGGAGTTACGTCAAGTGGAGGAGCGGATGAGGGAAGCGCTCATCACTGACGAAGAGCCCTTGACCGCCATATTGAGGGGCCTCTTCATTAGCGGGGGGAAGCGGTTACGACCGGCTTTGACGATTCTGGCCTCCAAGTTTCGACAGTCGGATTTGAGCAAGGTAGTGGCCCTAGCCGCGGCGGTGGAGATGCTTCATACCGCTACCTTGGTCCACGATGACATGATCGACAACTCGCTCATGCGGCGGGGCAACCCCACTCTGAATGCGGCTTGGGATGATGGGGTCGTTGTCCTGGTGGGGGATTACCTCTTTGCTCGCTCGGCGGCTTTGGCTGCGGAGACGGAAAACCAGCGCATCACCTCCCTTTTCGCCAAGACCCTCATGCTTATCTCTTCCAGCGAACTGAGGGAAGCGTTGGGCATAGCGCAACCCAACCGGAAGGATTACTACTGGCGCATCTCTAAGAAGACGGCTTCCCTTTTCGCCGCTGCTACAGAGGGTGGTGCTCTCCTAAGCGAGGCGGCGGAGGAAGAAGTTCAGGCTCTGAGAAGCTATGGCTATAACCTAGGGATGGCTTTCCAGATCATGGACGATATCTTGGATTTCACCGGCGACGAGCAGGAACTGGGCAAGCCTATCGGCAGCGATCTTCGTCAAAGGGTCATCACCTTGCCGGTCTTATACTTCTTGGAAGAGAACCCCCATTGGGAGGGTGTGGAGAGGATCCTAAAAGGTGGGGAGGGGGGAGAGGAACATATCCACTCTCTAGTGGCCGAGATCAAGAGTTCGGGGGCCATTCGATCCTCCCATCTAGAGGCCCAGGGTTTCACGGAAAGAGCCAAGGAGGCGCTGTCGCTCCTTCCAGCCAACGAGTACCGGCAGGTGATGCTGGAGTTGGCTGCCTACCTCATGGTTCGCAGATCTTGACCCCTCGCCCGATTCTAACTCCCATCTCTTTCATTTTTTGAGGCCTTTGGAGGCGGAAGGTATGAGCCGCTGCGATCTCTCTATAGTGATCATCAGTTGGAATGTGAGAGAACTTCTGCGACGTTGCCTGGATTCCATCCGAGAGGGCCTGAAAGGTGAGAAGGGTCTTTCAGTTGAGACCATCGTCTTCGATAACGGTTCCGCCGATGGCAGCGCCG
>DAOULQ010000141.1:0-3225 GCA_034419095.1 Anaerolineae bacterium
GAGTGAGCCTCAGCTCTGAGTTTTCGACTATTTGGGGCTCGAGGAAGTCCAGTCTCTTCCCTTGATTGGTGTGATCCCGACAGGCCATCGCTATCCTGCCATCCACCGTCATGTAGGGCTGTTGGACAGTGATCCATTGACCGTTCACCTTCTGCTGCTTGTCCAACAGGAGGACAAAGTCGATGAAATCCCGGTGGTGGACCGTCCCTACTGGACCTGCTTTCTCCAAGAGTTGTAGGGTGTCGTCTCGGGTCATCGTTTCAGCCTGCTCTGTACCTTTGTTGTCGTCCATCGATGCCTCCTCTGGCTTGTCAGACAGCAGCCGGTCTCGGACTCGCGTCGCCATCGAACGTAGGTCAGTTGTTCCTCCAACCATTCTCTCCCCTCCTTTCGTGCCATGTAGTGGTGCCGCCCACAGAGGGTGGGGAAGAGATCTGGATGTTCTTGCAAGAAGGCCATCAATCTCTCCTCATCCCCGCTGGCGGCGATCTTATAGGCTCTCTTCACCAGCGAGCGGCGTCCCTTGTCGTGGTGCACGTGCAGGTTAGCCGAACCGTCGGAGCAGGAGCCAGAGATGGGATAATGGGATAGGCGACACTGTCCCTCATCCCTTTCCCTGGCCAGCCTTCGGATCAGCTGCCACTCCAGTCCGTAGTAGTTGAACCGCTTCATATCGAGTCGTCTCTTCCGGCGAACCAACGGATGGCCTCCCTGGCCACCTCGAAGGCGAACCACTTGTCGTCGCTCCAGTCCCAGCCAAACACCGCGGAGGTTGCGATATCACCGAGGACATCCAGCACCCGCTCGGGTCGCCATCGCTCGGCATCCTCGGGGGTGGTGTGTTCTCCTTCATCGAAGAATCTCTTCACTCGGCCTACCAGGCTGCCGAACTTCCTCTTCCGCTGTCCGACTGTCGCCGCGAGGCACGGCTGACAGATGGGTTCCTCAGGGGCTAGCTCTGACGCGACAACATCGCTACTGGGACCCTCCCCCATTCGAAGGAGCCTCGGGGGGACTCGTAGCAACCTCCGCTCGGCGATCGAGTAGAGACCCCAGAGCTCGTCGCAGAGGGCCTGAAGGGAGTCGAAGTAGAACCCCCAGGCCTTGTAACTAGCCTCCAGGAGGACATAGCCGTGAATGTAGAGAAGGAAGTGGGTGCGGTCCTCGAACGAAGTTTCCACGATGTCCCTGATTCGTATGGGGAACGGTGGTCTGTCTGGGTCGGGTTGGGAGAGTCGGTCGGCATGGACCTCCTCCAGGGTGTGGCCGACGGCCAGGGCAACGCAGCGGAACATGCGTCGGATGTCTGCCTCCAGATCATCACCCACCATGCTATCGGGAAGGCATCCAGCCCGTGGGGTGAGGTAGAGTAGCCGGAAAGCGCTCCTCAATCGATCGTTCTCGTCGCGGTATCGCCCCTCGAAGAACTGGCTGCTCATCGCCCAGAGGCGGCGCAAGAGGCGATGTCGGATCGTGGCTTCACTAGGTTTCATCTTGGATCTACTCCTTTCTCTTCAATAATGCGTCGAAGGCTGCTGGTTAAGGCCGATTTCACGGAATAGGAGAGGCGGCACTGGCCCTCATCCCTTTCCCTGGCCAGCCTGCGGATCAGCTGCCACTCGGGTCCGTAGTAGTTGAATCGCTTGAAGTTGCTCACCGTCCCTCCATCCAGCGTAAGGCTTCACGGGCCACTTCCAATGCCAGTCGCTTTCTTGTGTCCAAAGCATCTCCTTGGGAGAGGCTCTCGACCAGTTCCCCCAGGGTCTCGAGGATGTCTGACGGTGTGAAATCGTCCACTTGAACTATGGTTGCTTCCGACTCGATCTGTATCAGCTCCCTCAGAGCACGAGCAAACAGCATCGAGAAGAGACCGGGTATGGGTTCATCTTGAGGACTCACCCCG
Source organism: Anaerolineae bacterium (assembly GCA_034419095.1). Taxonomy (GTDB): domain Bacteria; phylum Chloroflexota; class Anaerolineae; order UBA7937; family UBA7937; genus UBA7937. Next base: position 1,904 of record DAOULQ010000141.1, read on the forward strand.
CAGGGCTCGCGGCTCGTGATACCGACAGATTTTCGGCAGTGCATGGTCTATCTCCTTTCTAGCCATACTGGTATTCGAGGGCTTCTCTAGGCAGATCTCGCAGGAAACGGGATCGGTCCCTCATTCGTAGCTCGCCATTGATCTCTCGTCTCCGGGCGTGAAGCAGGTATAACTTCTCCATGGCCCTGGTCACGCCCACATAGAAGAGCCTTCTCTCCTCATCCAGGGTGCCCCGGTAGGAGGCTCGGTAGTGAGGGAAGGTGCCCTCCTCTAGTCCCACCAGGAAGACGACCGGGAACTCCAATCCCTTCGCCCCGTGAACCGTACTGAGAGTCACCGCGTCCCGCTCTCTGTCCCAATCCACCAGGTCTCCTTCCGAGAGAAGGTCGATCTCTTCCAGGAAGCGCTGGAGGGCTTCCCGCGGGGTTCCCTGGGTATGGGGCTCGGCCAGGCGTTTGAGGAGTTGCAGGTTCTCGTTTCGTTCCCTAAAGAGGACGTCCTTCTCTAGCCAGTTGAGGTATCGCGTTCTTGAAAGCGTGTAGTCGATGAGATCGCGTGGGTACATCTCTTCGCTGGCTCGTTGGAGATCGGAGAGGAGGTCGAAGAAGCCGGCTACCTTCTCCATGAGCTTCTCGGGCAGGGCGTTGTTCGCGTAGAGCTCGGTGATCCCCTCCAACGATGAGCCTGCCTCGTCGCCCTGGAGGGTCTCGATGCTCTTCTTGCCGAACCCTCTCGGTGGCCTGTTGATGATCCGTTCCAGGCTGATACCATCCTGAGGGTTGTGGACGAGGCGCAGGTAGGCTAGGGTGTCTGCCACCTCCCGCCAGCGCAAGAAGCGGAGGGTTCCCACCAACACGTAAGGGATCCCCGCCGCGAGGAAGGCCTGTTCTATGGATCGGGCTTGAGCGTTCACCCGGTAGAGGACAGCGCAGTCGCGGTATTCCAAGGGGCAGTTCTCTACCAGGCTGGTGATCTCTTGGGCGACGAAGCGGGCCTCCTCCTTTTCCCCCAGAAGAGTAACTATTCGCACCAGGTCGCCTGAGGGTTTTGAGGGCACCAGTTCTTGCTCGTCGTAGTTGAGGCGGACGATGGCGCTCCTTGCTACCGAGAGTATGTTGCCGGTCGATCGGTAGTTGCGCTCCAGGAGGAGAGTGCTTGCTAAGGGAAAGTCCTCCCTGAAGCGCTCGAGGATGATGCGGATGTCCGCATTCCTCCAGGAGCAGATGGCCTGGGCCGGGGACCCCACGCAGAAGAGGTTCTGGTGTTGGCCAGCTAGCAGTTTCAGCAATCGGTACTGCGCGGCCGACGTATCCTGCAGCTCA
>DAOULQ010000142.1:0-8852 GCA_034419095.1 Anaerolineae bacterium
GCTTTGAGGTATTGGTTGCGAGAATACATGTCCATACCTCCATTCTACACCCGTTTCGGTTACATTTTATATTGCACAACCAATACCGTTTCGGTTACATTTTAGCTTGCAGAATACGGGTCATTGACATCCAAACGTTCATATGCTATAATCTCTTACAATATCGTATGGAGCCTTGATTTGAAGAGCGACGGGATTGAGGTGCTGATTAGAGTTAGTAGGGACACAGCTTGGATGGCTCTCTGCCATCAGCCCAAGTGTGGGCAGAGCGAGGGTCGTGGCTTTACCTTTTTTCTACAGGCGTGGGAGGTCGCTTCACGCTGGAGAGGTTGATGCAGTAGCATCCAAATGAAGCCGTCAAATCTAAGAAGCGTGGAGCGAAATCCACGCTCTTTTTGGTTATCGGGAGGAGAGCGTGTTCTGTCGAGGTATTCGCGGCGTGACCACGGTCACAGAGGATAGCGCATTGGCCACCCTAACCGCGACCCGCCAACTGTTAGAGCGATTGTCGCCACCAACGCCCCGCAACCTGAGGATGTGGCCAGCATTCTCTTTACCGTTACCCCCCGATCTCAACGCTGCTTTCCCAGCCCGAGGCACCTCGGGAGATGGGATGACACCATGTTCCATTACTCGATATGCAGGAGGCAGCCATGCCTGGCAGCCTGCTCCGCTGCATCCGCGTCCTCATTCACTGGAATACCGCCCAGACCTAAGGCGAAGTCCAACATGTTCACCTAGGGGGTGCTAGGGCGCAGCGGCCTGACTTAAGGGCAGGGGAGTGTGATGTGGGGATGGTCATCTCACAGCGGGCTCAGAGAAACGGTAATAGCAGGGAGGAACCATGGAGATGAAAGTCGCATTCCAAGGAGAAAAGGGGGCTTATTCGGAAGAGGCGATCTTCCAGCATTTCGGCGCCGAAGTGGATACTCTGCCCTGCCAGACCTTTGAAGGGATCTTCGAGAGGGTGGAAAGAGGCCAAGCCTCACATGGTGCCCTGCCGGTTGAAAACTCGACGGCAGGCTCGATCAACAAAGCCTACGACCTACTACTGGACCATGATCTCAAGATCTGGCACGAAGTGGTGTTGCGAGTGCGTCATTGCCTGTTGAGCAATCAGGATATGGCGCTTAAGGATGTGCGGCGGGTGCTATCTCATCCCCAGGCCCTGGCTCAGTGTGAACGCTATCTGATCGGTCACGGTATGGAGCCCGTGTTCGTTTATGATACCGCCGGCAGCGCTCGGGATTTAGCCGCTACACCGCAAGAGGGGGTAGCCGTGATCGCAAGCCGTCTGGCGGCGGAGATCTATGGGTTGAAAGTGCTGGATACAGACATCCAGGACCTAACCTTCAACTACACCCGTTTTTTCATCCTCGCCGGTCAAGACCCACCCCGAGCAGAACAGAACAAGACATCAGTGGTTTTTGCCACCCGCCACGTGCCAGGAGCGCTCTATGCCTGTCTGGGAGAGTTTGCGGAGCGAGGCATCAATTTGACCAAACTGGAGTCGCGCCCCCGCCGCAATAGACCCTGGCACTATGTCTTCTACCTGGACTTTGAAGGCCACTGGCAAGACCCCCCTTGCGAACAAGCCCTGCTCGGCCTGCTGAGGCGAGTCTCCTTCGTCAAAGTCTTGGGCTCCTATCCCGCTGCTCCCTTGCCCTTGGGCCAGACCACACCAACGCGCCCCATCCCTGTAGATGAGAGTGGAGATATTCCCAGATCGTAGTGTGATAAGATCTTTGAATACTCTGGGGGACGACTATAGGCTACTTCGGGCTCTTCCTAGGCGCTTCGTCCAAGGCCTGGCGGAGGCTTCTCACTAGGTCGCTCACCGCAGTCGCCGGGTTCTCGCTACTTCCCGCCAGGTCGACCAAAGCGCTACCCACGATGATCCCATCGGCCAAGCGGCCCACCACAGCCGCCTGCTCCGGAGTGGAGATGCCGAACCCCACAGCCAACGGTTTTGTAGTAAAGGCACGGACGCGCTGAACGAAGGTTTCCAAGTGGGGGTTTAACCTTTTCCTCACTCCGGTGATCCCTGTGAGGGAGACCAGGTAGATAAAGCCCGTGGTCAGTTCAGCCACCTTCGCGATGCGCTTTTGGGTGCTCGTGGGCGCCAGAAGGAAGATCAGATCCAAGCCATTCGTTCGGCAAGCCTGGCTCATCGTTGCCGCCTCCTCAGGTGGCAGGTCGGGCACGATGAGCCCATCTACCCCAACCTCTCGGCAGGCAGCACAGAAACTTCCCTCCCCATAGCGAAAGATGGGGTTGTAGTAGCCCATGAATACCAAGGGGATCCTCAACCCTGTCTGGCGCAACTCCTCTGCCACTCTCAAGCATCTATCGACCGATACCCCTTGCTTAAGGGCTGATTCTGTGGCTCGCTGAATGGTGGTGCCATCGGCTAGGGGATCGGAGAAGGGGATGCCTAACTCGATGATATCTGCTCCACTCTCCTCCATAGCCCTTACCAGCGTGGGCGTATCCTGGGGGCTGGGGTAGCCGATTGTAATATAGGGGATCAGAGCGGTGCGTCTCTCCCTTCTCAACCGTCCAAAGAGAGCCTTTATCTTGCTCACTTCGCCTCCAATATTCGAGAGATGGTATCCATATCCTTATCTCCTCTCCCCGAGAGGTTGATCAGGATGATCTGGTCGTTGGCTAACTTGGGGGCCAGCTTGATCGCTTCGGCCAGGGCATGGGCCGATTCCAGGGCAGGGATGATCCCCTCCGTGCGGCTGAGCAGGAAGAAAGCCTCCAGAGTCTCCTCATCACTGGCGTAGGTATAGCGCGCCCTGCCAATCTGGCGGAGAAAGGCGTGCTCTGGCCCCACGGCCGGGTAATCTAACCCGGGGGCGATCGAGTGAGTGGTTGAGATTTGGCCATCCCCATCTTGAAGGATGTAGGTCTTCGTCCCGTGGAGGATGCCGAGAAGGCCACGCTTCTCATCGGCGAAGCGGGCGGCATGCTGCCCACTATCGATGCCTAACCCACCGGCCTCCACTCCGATGAAGTGGGTGGGGTCCTCTTGAAAGGCGCAAAAGAGCCCTAACGCATTTGAGCCGCCCCCCACACAAGCGATCAAATAATCGGGTAACCTTCCCTCTCTCTCCAGAATCTGTCCCCGGGCCTCTCGTCCGATGACGGCTTGGAAGTCGCGCACCATCATGGGGTAAGGGTGAGGGCCCAGAACGGAACCCAAGAGGTAGTGAGTGGCATCAACGTTGGTAACCCAGTCACGGATCGCCTCATTGATGGCGTCTTTGAGGGTTCGGCTGCCGCTATCGACAGGCCGTACCTGAGCGCCCAGCGTCTTCATGCGGCTCACATTGGGGGCCTGTCGCTGCATGTCCTCGCTACCCATGTAGATCACGCACTCGAAACCCAAGAGGGCTGCTACGGTGGCTGTAGCCACGCCATGCTGACCAGCGCCTGTCTCGGCCACCAAGCGGCTCTTGCCCATGAATCGAGCCAAGAGCCCCTGCCCCAGGGCGTTATTGATCTTATGGGCGCCGGTGTGAGCCAGATCCTCTCGCTTCAGATAAAGGCGCGCACCGCCAAGTTGGCTTGTCAGTCGCGAGGCGAGATATAGAGGCGTGGGCCGTCCGGCATAATCCCCCAGCAGCTCCTCAAGCCGCTTCTGAAAGGCTGGATCGGAGCGGGCCCGGCTGTAGCTCTCCTCCAGCTCCTCCAATGCAGACATCAGTGTTTCGGGCACGAATTTGCCACCATAGGAACCGAAATGGCCTTCTGAATCAGGCAGTTGGTTCACTATCCCCCCCTTTGACTACCTCGATGAAGCGACGAATTTTGACCAGGTCTTTCTTCCCTGGTTCTATCTCGACGCCGCTGGAAACATCCACCCCCCAGGGCTCTGCAGCCCGAACGGCAAGGGCCACATTGCTGGGCTTGAGCCCGCCGGCTAGAAGCACAGAATAGCGCTGACCGATCTCCCGGGCTATACCCCAATCGAAGGTTTCACCGGTTCCCCCCCTCTTCCGAGGGTGGTAGGCATCGAGGAGGATCGTGGGAATCGCGTCATTCTCTTCCAGAGATAGAGCGTAACGACGCACCTGGGCGAGAATCTGCTCCGCATTCCGTACTCGCAGAGCCTTGTAAGCCCGAGGGTACAAGGAGCGGAGGAGGGAAGGGGGCTCCTGGCCATGCAATTGAGCATAGTCTAGGCCGCAATCGGCCAGCATCTCCCCAATGCGAAGGGGCTCTTCGTCGACAAAAACACCTATCATCTTTGGACAGGAGTCGGAGTGGAGAGTTCGCAGGGTATGCACTATCTCCTTGACTCTCACTGGGGGCACGTAGCGGGGGCTGCCGGAGTACAAGATGAAACCCAAGAGATCGGCGCCACTTTCTGTAGCCCAGAGAGCGTCTTCCAAGTTGGTTAAGCCGCAGATCTTAACCCTGATCATAACCCACTCCCAAGAGGCTGCGCACCTTGCCCTCCACATCCTCGACTCTCATCAGTGCCTCTCCTACCAAGATGGCGTCCACCCCGGCCGCCTCGAGCCGTTCCACATCCTGGCGGCTATCGATCCCACTCTCGCTGACAACCACGATCTCCGGAGGGATAAGGGGGCGGAGTCGCAAGGTGATGGACAAGTCGAGGCTGAAATCTCGCAGGTTTCGATTGTTGATGCCTATCAGGCGAGGTCCTAAAGCCAGCGCCCGGTTCAATTCCCCTTCATCGTGGACCTCGATGAGAGCGGTCATGCCCAGTGAGTGGGCCAGATCAAACAGCCGGGCCAGGCTTTGGTCGTCCGAGATGGCGACGCTGAGTAAGATGGCATCAGCACCATGAACTCTGGCCTGATAGATGTGATACCTCTCCAGCGTGAAATCCTTAGCCAGCAAGGGGAGACTGGTGTCCTGTCTGATACGGGAGAGGTCTTCCAGGCTGCCCCGGAAGAAGTGCTCATCGGTCAGGACAGAGATAGCGGCTGCCCCTCCCCGCTCATAGGCCTGAGCCAGGGCCAGAGGGTCGAAGTCGGTTCGTAGGAGCCCCCGGGAGGGCGAGGCCCGCTTTACCTCGGCGATGAGGCTCAACCCTGGAGGAGCCCTGAGGGCGGCGAGGAAATCCCGGGCTGGCTCGACGGTAGCCACCCTTTCCTTTAAGGAAGCCAGAGGCACTCGCCTCTTCTGCTCTTCCAACTCTCTTCGCTTATAGGCTACGATCTCGTCTAGGATCATATGAATCTAGGGCTCAGGAGGCAGCCGCGCTTCTCGCATCTTGGCTGAACTCGATTAGCCTTTCCAATACCTCGTTTGCCGCGCCAGAGTCGATCGCCTCAGCAGTCAAGACCAACCCCTCCCTTAGATCCCCGGCCTTTCCTCCCACCATCAGCGCCGCCGCTGCGTTAAGGAGCACCACGTCGCGCCTAGGCCCGCTTTCTCCTCGCAGGATGGAGCGGGTTATCTCTGCATTCTCTTTTGGATCACCACCCTTGAGCTCCTTCAGACTGGCTCTGGATAACCCCAATTCAAGAGGGTCCAGGTATGTGGTCTCCAGACTGTCCTTGCTGAAGCGGGTGAGACGGTTGGCACCGGTGGTAGAGAGTTCATCCAAACCATGGGCACCATGGACCACTAGAGCCCCTTCCCCTCCTAAGGACCGAAGCACCTCCGCCAAGGTCTCGGTCAAATTTGGATCGTAGACCCCCATCAACTGATAGGTGGCCGAGGCGGGGTTGGTGAGGGGCCCTAGGATATTAAAGATGGTCCGGATGCCCATCTCTCGACGGGGGCCGATGGCGTATTTCATGGCTGGATGGAGTAGGGGGGCGAAGAGGAAGCCGAAGCCGACATTGTCGATACAATCCGCAACCTGATCAGGTGTCAACTCCAAGTTGACACCTAAGGCTTGAAGGAGATCGGCGCTGCCACACTGGCTGGATACGGAGCGGTTGCCATGCTTGGCCACCGCTAGGCCAGCCCCGGCTACTACGAAGGCGGCAATGGTGGAGATATTGAAGGTATGAGTCCCATCGCCTCCGGTGCCGCAGGTGTCCACTAGGATCTCCGTCCGGGGCCGCACAGCGAGGACGTGACGCCGCATGGCCCGGGCGCAGCCGATGATCTCATCCACCGTCTCTCCCTTGATGCGAAGGGCGGTAAGGAAGGCCGCGATCTGGACTGGGGTGGCCTCCCCGTCCATTATCTCGGCCATGACCCCCTCCGCTTCGGCCTCGGTCAGATCTAGACCTTCGATCAGTCTAGGAAGTGTTTCTCTGATCACTTCTCTCCTCCTTTAGGGTTCGGGGACTCCATTTCCAGAAAGTTCCTGAGCAGGAGATTCCCCTCCCGCGTCACGATCGACTCGGTGTGAAACTGCACCCCCTCTAGGGGGTACTCCTTGTGGTGTAGGCCCATCACTTCCCCCTCAACGGTGAAGGCGGTCATCTCTAGGTCAGCGGGCAGGGGCTCCTTGACGATGAGGGAATGATAGCGGGTGGCCTCAAAGGGGTTGCGGAGCCCGTTGTATAGGCCACGGCCGTTGTGGTAGATGGGGGAGGTCTTGCCATGTAGGAGCCGAGGAGCGCGCACTACCTGACCACCAAAGACCTGGGCTATGCATTGGTGTCCCAGACAGACGCCTAAAATGGGAATATGGGTGTAGAAAGCGTGGATCACCTCATTTGAGATGCCAGCATTCTCCGGCACCCCTGGCCCGGGAGAGATGACCAAGTGGCTGGGGTTCAAACACCGAAGATCCTCAACGGTTACGCGGTCGTTGCGAAAGACCATAAGTTCAGCCCCTAGCTCTCCTAGATATTGGACTAGGTTATAGGTAAAGGAGTCGTAGTTATCCACCATTACGATCATCGCTCTCCCCCCATAGTCCTTTCTCAGCCAAGGTGATCGCCTCATCTAAGGCTCGCACCTTATTCAAGCACTCCTGGTGCTCTCTTTCGGGGATCGAATCAGCCACGATGCCTGCCCCTGCCTGAAGATAGGCGCTCCCCTCCTTCATGATAATGGTGCGGATGGTGATGCAGGTGTCCATATTACCGGAGTAGTCGAAGTAGCCCACCGCACCGGCGTAAGGCCCCCGACGTACCCCTTCTAACTCTTCGATGATTTCCATGGCTCGTACTTTGGGGGCGCCAGAGACCGTTCCCGCTGGGAAAGATGCCCGCAAAAGGTCATAGGCATCGTATTCCGGGCGTAGCTCTCCCGTCACTCGAGAGACCATGTGCATGACATGGGAATAGCGTTCGATGGCGAATAGCTGTGGGACCTCGATTGTCCCATACTCACAAACGCGCCCTAAATCGTTACGACCTAGATCGACGAGCATGACGTGCTCTGCTCGTTCCTTGGGATCGTTGAGAAGATCCTCCTGTAGGGCCTGATCTTGGTCTTCATCCTCTCCCCGTGGTCGGGTTCCAGCGATAGGGCGTACTTCGGCCACCCCCTTCTCTAGACGGACCAGGGTCTCCGGCGAGGAACCGATGAGTTGTACATGAGGCAGCTCCAGGTAGAACATGTAAGGGGAGGGGTTGAGCTGGCGCAGAGCCCGATAGATGGTGAAGGGATCCGCCCTAGTCTGCCTCTGCAAGCGTTGCGAGAGGACAACTTGATAGGCATCACCGGCAGCGATATACTCTTTTGCTCTTCTCACTTTGGCCTTGAATTGGTCGGCTGTGAAGAGGGGATGGGCCTCCTGAGGTTCCAATATCGGATGCTTCTCTAGGATGGGAAGGGGTGCTCGAAGGCGAGCGACGATCTCATCGATCTTCTCCTTGGCCCCTTGATACGCCCCTTCCAGGCCTCCATCAACCGGTATGCCGGTTATGACCATCAAGCGGTGTTTGAGGTGATCGAAGGCCACCAAAGTGTCGGTGAAGAGAAAGTAGCATTCTGGGAGCTGGAGATCATCCTCGGCTGTAGCCGGCAGTTCTTCGAGGAAGCGGACTATATCGTAGGATAGATAGCCTACGGCCCCGCCGAGAAAGCGAGGCAGATCAGGCAGATGGGCCACCTTGTACTGCCCCAGACTCTTCTTGATGAGGTGCAGAGGGTCTGCTCCCTCCAGACCCCTCTCCTGCGCTCTCCCTCTCTCATTCAGGCAGACCCCCTCGCCTTGAGAGGAGAGGGTGAAGAGAGGTTTAGACCCTAGGAACGAGTACCTAGCCAACCGTTCTCCACCTTCGATGCTTTCTAACAAATAGGAAGGGCTGCCGGTTCGCAGTTTTAGGTAGGCGGAGACAGGGGTCTCTAAGTCAGCGGGCAGTTCTCGATAGATGGGGATCCAACTGACTGTTTGCGCTAACTTTTTGACCTCTTCCAAACTCGGCGAATAGATAGCCATCTCTTCCTTCTAACTTCCTTAAACAAACCTCCCGTCCCTCAGGGACGGGAGGTTCTAATCACCCGCGGTACCACCCTTCTTGGGCTTAGCAAAAACCCGCCGTGAACGACGGGTTAGCCAGCCCCACTCATAGCGGATACGGGATCCAACAATCCGATATCCTCAGCCTAGATAACGGTGGCGACATCCGGCGAAGCCTACTGATGACCGCCTAGGTCACGTTCAGCTCGCAACTCCCGGGCCCATTCGGCGTGGACTCCAGCATCGGGCTCCCACCTAACCCCGACTCTCTGTGCCTAGCCTCACGCCTACTACTCCCGTTCGCAGTCTTTACCTTTTCTCTTTTCCAGATAGTATATTATATTTTGCCTTACCTGTCAAGGGGTTCGGTTAGTGTTACGTAACATCTAAACTGTCCTAGCTTCTTAACATCTGAATTGTCCGCTATTCTACCTCCAGGTGGTAAGTGGAAAGGAGGTGGAATAGATGCAGACGAATCTTGAGCAGAAGGTGATCGCTG
>DAOULQ010000143.1:0-2975 GCA_034419095.1 Anaerolineae bacterium
CCCCCAAGCGATAGTTGATTTTGCCCGCCTTGAAGAGGACCTGACAACGAAGACCTGTCTCCTCCGCTACCTCCCGGACTGCGGTCTCTCGAAGTAGTTCGCCCTCCTCCACATCTCCCTTGGGGAAGATCCACTCCCCCTTGGCCGTCCGGCGGAGGACTACCCCCCTATCTAGAAGAACCACCCCTCCGGCCTGGACCTTCTGAGCCATCTACCATCCACCTCCTTGGGGGCCCTTCCATCTGTAGAGAGCAAGGTCAACAAACCCCTTCTCATCGAAGAGTACCCCTTCCTCCTCTAACATAGCCCTCTGGAGATCGGCGCTGTGGGTGAGACACGAGGTACTTACCCACCCTTGGCTATTTATCACCCGATGCCAAGGTATCTCCGTGCCCTCAGGGAGGGCGTGGAGGGCCCAGCCTACGGTGCGAGCCGCTCGTGGATACCCAAGGTACAAAGCGATCTGCCCATAGGTGGCAATCTGCCCATAAGGTATCTGGGCCACCATATCGTAGACCCTCTGGAAGAAGCCTTCCCCTTCCGTTTCTCCCCCTTAATGGTAACGCCCTGTGGCTCTCAATGAACCCCTGCTTCGCCAGACGGATAGTCTCTCTTCTCAGCCACGTCCCACATTATAGCATGAAAGCCCTGGCCAGAAAAACCACCCCCCACCTCCGGGACGGCCCGTCCCTCTTCGTCCCGCTAAGGAATTGATAACTAAGGGGTCTTGCTATATAATAGACATCGAGTCGTCGAGAAGGGCCTTGGCCTTGCCAAAAAGAATGGCATGATCCACCATTGGTGGGTTGCGGTTGTATCAGTGATCTCGGCAAATCATTCATCAGGAGGAGAATGTTCCATGAAGACCAATACGAACTGGAAACTGTTGACTGCAGGAGAGATAAATAAGGAGCGTATAGTGAAAAAGGCCATTAGTCTATTCGTTTTAGCATCGTTGGTAATCGCAACTATTTTCGCATCACAAGTTCTTGCTGACGATCCAGATGGCAAATATTATCGTGTTCGTACCATAACTCTTGCTGATGGAACAAGTATTAATGAAGCTGTAATTATGTGTGCGCCGAGCCCTCTGCCTGGTTATGATCGGACCGCAGTTGAGCTACCTGAACCAAATCCAACCAAAGGTGTTAGTGTTCTAGCTGATGTACCTGCTTTTAATTGGTCTTTTGGATGTTCTGCTACTTCTGGTGCAATGATAGCTGGATATTATGACAGAATAATAGACTATGCAAACATGTACACGGGACCGACAAGTGGTGGTACTATGCCACTGGATAATAGTTCTTGGCCAGATGTAGTTATAAGTGGCGAGACCAGGCATCAATGTCCATTAAGTGCAACACGTAACGGTCTCGATGGACGAACCACCGGCGGTCATGTTGATGATTATTGGATCAGATATGGTGCAACCGGACCTGATCCATATGTGACCAATGGTTGGCCCGAGCATACTCCTGGTGATTGCACTGGCGATTTCATGAAAACAAGTATGTGGGAGTGTTCTAATCCTGATGGCTCAACAACTTTCAATTATCTAACCAGTGGAGCACCGACAAGTGCTAGTGATTTGGAAGGAGCGGGGCTTCATAATTGTGATGGAGGCTATGGGTTGAAACTCTTTTATGAATCCAGAGGTTATACAGTTACTAACATGTATAATCAATTAATAAGAGGACAGGGAAGCGATCCTAATTTAGGGTTTACATTTGATCAATACAAAGCGGAAATAGATGCCGGTCGACCAGTTATAATTCACCTCAGGGGTCATACCGTGGTAGGTCTTGGATATGACGATGCTACTAATCTAATGTATATACATGACACCTGGGATTATAATACCTATACCATGCCCTGGGGTGGTACTTATCAGGGAATGCAACATAAGGCTGTCACAATTGTGCAGTTAGCAGCCGTGGTCTCCCCTACCCCCCCTGGTGCCTATACCGTCTACCTGCCCGTGGCGTTCAAGAATTATCCGTGACGGGACCATATTAGCGCATGAAACGGAGAAGAGGCGCCAAGGTCGGCTCCTCTTCTTGTTATCAGGGGAGGTCGCCTAGGGCGTAACTAGCGAACACCTCTCCTGGTGGAGGATGTCACCCTACACACAGACGGTCAGAATGCCCACTCCTCGCACCCGCTACCACCGGGGAAGATACAAACCCCATACTGGTTGTCCGCTTCGTCAGTTCTGATCTCCAGTTCGTACCCCTGGTCTACACAATACTTGGAAGCGGGGTTAGGAAGGCCGCCGGGCTCCGAGGTAGGGGTGGCCTCCCCACCGGACAGTGGGGTCTCGATGAGAGATGGGGTGGGAGATCCGGTGAACCCGCCTGATGCGCAACCGATGAGTGAGACAAGCAGGGCGGTGATCAGATTCATGGTAGAACTCCCTGCGGATGAATCCCTCATTTATTAGACAGTTGAAGAGAGGTTCTGGTTCCCTTCGAGGTGGGCTCAAAGGAGCAATTTAGGAGAACAACCCCCCTCATGTGGGGATAAGGCATGAGATGCAATTTAATCCCTCACAGAGAAAACGGCTTGCCTGCCGAAAAAGTCGCGTCCTTGGTTGGCCATTGCGATAGCACAAAAGAACTATTGTCCAAAGTGCCATAAATATGCTACAATATCAAAAGCGTACAAAGTGGCCGTAACTGACCTTTTCCCAGCCCATTCTCCCTCGAGGAGGTCTTTAAATGAAAAGGGTTCTAAAGATAGGTATCTTTCTCCTCGCTATCGTCCTAGGTCTGACTATGCCATCCAGCGCTCTCTCCAACCCCTATCCCCAGGAGCCACCACCCCCAGCCCTTATTGAGCAGCTACAACACCAAACCAAAGGCCAGGTGCGCATCTCCTACCACGCCCAAACCGGCAAAGTCCGTTTCATCGGCACCGACCCCGCCCACCCCATCCCCCGCCCAGCCATACTCGCACCACATGCCACGCCAGAAGAG
>DAOULQ010000144.1:0-42823 GCA_034419095.1 Anaerolineae bacterium
CTCTTCTGGCGTGGCATGTGGTGCGAGTATGGCTGGGCGGGGGATGGGGTGGGCGGGGTCGGTGCCGATGAAACGGACTTTGCCGGTTTGGGCGTGGTAGGAGATGCGCACCTGGCCTTTGGTTTGGCGTTGTAGCTGCTCAATAAGGGCTGGGGGTGGTGGCTCCTGAGGATAAGGGTTGGAGAGAGCGCTGGATGACAAAGTCAGACCCAGGACGATGGCCAGAAGAGGGAAGATGCCTATCTTCAGAACAGTTTTCAATTCGAAATCCTCCTTATGCGAGGATAGCGTCGAAAAAAGTCGAATTAAGCCTGTTTGTTCCCACGCTTTCTTAACATAGCGCATTTTGAGCTTCTTGTTAATGGTGCTTTTGTGCTATGGAATGAGCCACCAAAGCCCTCGGCTTCCTCCTTGCCTTGGCCGCCATAAGGAAACCCCTGACGGCACCTATAAACCGGGGTGTGATATAATGGTGAAAACTCACACGGAGGTGAAGATGGAATCCAGGCGTGTGACCGCTAGCGGCTTGGTTTATCTCTTCGGCGAGGAGTTCGCCAAACCGGCAGGACGATTTATTGGAGGCGAGACGTTGCTCTATAGCGGCCAAAAGGTGGACCGCAAGGAGTTAGCGAACAGGCTCTTCGAGGCCGCTTTCGTCTCCTTGGCAGGGGAGGGGTACGTCTCTCTGGGGACGGAGGAGAGGAAGAAGCTTCTGCTTCTCACCAGGGAGGTAGTAACCATCGCTCAGGAGAAGGAGGGAGATGACCTGCCCCCCAGCCTGGAGAGGGCCATTATGGATGCGCTCAGCGGGGACCCTAAGGAGGATTGGGTGCAAGCGGTGGTGGAAAGGGTGATAGGTGGAGAGCGCGCCGACCCTTGGAAGTGGGTGGTGGGTTACGTGATGGAGCGGTTGGCGGAAGTGGGATGCCTGGGGAAGGAGGTGGAGAGGCGGCGCTTCCGGCCGGACAAGGTCCACTGGTCGGCCCACGAGGAGGCCATAGCGCCCTTGGCGGGAGAAGTGGAGACCCTCAAGAGCACACTGGAGTCCTTTGCCAGCGTCGCAGATCCCGATCTCCACAAGAGGCTGGTAGGGGAGGTGCGTGCCGGCATCCGTGCCCAGCAGATGGAGATGGATTACGATTAGGGGCTGGCAGAGTGCCTTCGCATAGTAATAATGCTCGATTGCATGCAAGCAGTAGGGCGGGTTCCCCAACCCGCCCTACACTTTTTAGCGGCGTGAGAGAGGATGATGAGGAGGATTGTTGAGCGAGGGGATTTGGCTAGGAAGCAGCCGGCTTCACGAACTGGAAATACCCGTAGCCCAAGGCGAGTAAAAGGTAGATTGCGACGATGGACCAGCCGAGTGGGTTTGCCAGGCCAGCAAGTTGACCTAGTAGAGCCACGATGAAACCAACGGCGTTTTCGACGAAGAGGCCGAGGACGATGGCTCGCCGTGCCTCGGAGTCTGCGGCGTCTCTGGCGAACCAGGTCAACACACAGATACCGAGAAACGCTGCTCCAAGTAGACGAGTGACTAGTATTCCAGCAGGGCTCAGCGTGACGCCGTACGTTGATAGTAATAGCGCCGGTGCTAGCACCGCGGCGACCCCGAAGACGAGCGAGATGACGGCATTCACGATGAATAGGTTTCTGAGTGTCATGAGGATTCCTCCTTCCTAGCAAGATCTCTATTAGATAGAACCCCGAACTCTATACACAGTTGCGCGCAAATCTCTCCTCGTTGCCTTTGCCCGTTGGGAGGAAATTGCTGACGGCACTCTCAAGACTTATCGAGCAACCCATTTCCGGGCTTTACGGCTTGCGAGCGGCTAAGCGTCTCTGGTCAGATTGCTTAGAGGTCTCTTCCCCTCCACTTCGCTCACAGGTCGCATAGTGGGATTTGAGTTACGACCCCCTGGACGGCAAGCGGACGCTCTTCGTGAGCACAGCCATCATTCTGCCGATTCCGGCGGATTTCCCCTAAAAAGAAAGGGCGTGGAGCCGGCCACTCCACGCCCTGTGAGGGTTCAGCGCTTTACCTGGGTGGGCCGCCAGCCCCAGGGGGAGGGCCTAAGGGTATACCTAAGAGTATCTTCCCCGCGGTTAACCTCAGAAAATCCGATGCCGGGTGCAAGGATAGCACTTTGGCATCCCTGAAGTAGCGCTCCACCGGGAAGTCCTTGGTAGATCCATACCCTCCGTGAAGGCTGATGGCCTTGCTGGTGACATCTGTCGCCACCTGGGTGCCGAATGCTGCCGCCGCGAATATCAAGGGGTCTGGCCCCTCCCTCGTCTTGGGAAAGACGGCACGATAAGCGAGGAGCCTCGCTGCCTCCACGGCGGCGGCCATGTCGGCGATGGTGCATTGAATGACGTCGAAGTTGGCCAAAGTCGCCGGCTCAACCACGACCCTCTCCTTGGTGTAGTTAAGGGAGGTGTCCAGGGCGGCCTGGGCAATTCCTACCGACATGGCAGCGATCCCAGCGCAAGCCAGAGCCGCAGAGGCTGAACCCATCTTCAGGCCATCGCCTTCTTGCCCCAGCAGGTTCTCTTTGGGCACACGGCAATCCTCGAAGATCAGTTCCCCCGTGGGATCCCCGCGAAGGCCGAGTTTTTCCTCCCGCTTCCCGAAGGAGAACCCAGGGGTGTCCTTCTCGATGATCAGCGCCGAGATGCCCATGGGCCCTTTCGCTACGTCCGTTCTGGCCAAAACTATGTAGATGTCCGCCTCGCTAGCATTGGAGATGAAGCATTTGGAGCCGTTGACCACGTACTGATCACCCTCGGCTACCGCCTTGGTCCGCAAGGTCAGCCACCAGTTGGCCCCACCGCTGGGCTCGGTGATGGCGAAAGCCCCCAGCCTTTTCCCTTTGGCCAGGGCAGGCAGGTATCTCTTCCTTTGCTCATCGCTGCCGAAGGCCAGGATGAGGAAAGCGGCACCCGTGCTCATCAGGAAGCTCATGCCGACCGAGGCAGAGGCAGCCGCTATCTCCTCTACGGCAAGCAAGAAGGTGAGCCTATCACTACCTGCCCCGCCGAAGGGCGGCGGGATAAGGATGCCGAAGAGGCCGGTCTCGGCCATCTTCTCCATGACCTCCCTGGGGAACCGACCGGTCTCGTCGATCTCCGCCGCTATAGGGGCGATCTCCTTTGCGGCCAGTTCCCTGGCCATCTTCTTCGTCCTCTCCTGCTCTTCCGTCAATCGTAAATCCATTTTTCCTTACCTCCTCCAGATACAACCCTGAACTTTATGCAGAGTTATGCGCAGATCTTTGATTTCTGTCGCCACGAATCCTTGTGTCCAGGGGCTTATGGCTCCTGATTCTTCGACAAACCACCGTTAGACGAGGAAAAACCCCCACGTGCTACTCCTCGCCCTTGGCTGTCAGGAACGGGTTGTAGAGCAGGGGCTCTTATCCTTGCGCTTTCAGGAACAACTCCTGTGTGCAGGTCTGGTTGGCACGGTGGCAGGCCTTTTGTAAGCGGTTCTACCTTACAAATATCTCCTGCTGCTCGGCGATATCTTTTCCCATGGGGATGTCCACGAAGGCGGTGATGTACCAACGATGGTTGGCGTTTTTCCCCTCATAGGTAGGCTGGGCGTTGGAGGGGACGCGCATTCTACCCTCAAAAGAGGCGCTCTCCTCGGCCTTCATCTCCAAGGGCCCGGAGAGTTGCAAAGTGTCTTTATAGATCTCTGTGGTTTCTTGTTTGGTGCTGGTGTGGCCCTCTTCGTCGGTGACGCTCAGGCGTACCTCTTCGCGAGCATGGAGGCACACTGCTACCTGCTTCCCCTTCACCTGGCCGGTGGCGTTTACGGTGAAGGTGAACTCCACCTCTTCGCCAGGCTGGAAGATGTCACTGGCCAGGTGTAGTTCGATGCTGCCCGGTGCGGCGGCGATACCTCTCAACCTTCCGAAGATGCCCATAAGTAACCTCCTTCCTGGTTTATGTATAGAGAAATCCTCTGAATCGCCCCTCTATCTCGAATGCTGCCCAGACCCGGCTAAAAGTTCGATCTGTGCTCTCTTTTGCAAAAGAGCCTAGGGAGCCTCTATTCGTACCCTGCTGATGAAGGCACGGTCCCCTTGGGGTTGGCCCTCGGCATCTAAGATGGTCAGTGTCTCGCCGGTCGCCGCCCGCTGGAGTCTCACCTCGATCTCGTAGATATCGGGAGGGGTGTCGAGGCTGAGGGGGAGGTCGTAGGTGGCTGGCACCGCTTGGCCTTGGGTCCAGGGGGAGGCAGGCGAGGCGGTCAGTTGGCCTTCCACCTGGGCCCTGGGGCCCCCATCCTTACCCAATAGGCTGATGGAAACTAGGTAGTTCTCATCCACGTCGGTGAGGGCTTGCCAGTGAAGGGTCAGATGGATGATAGTGCCTGGGCTAACTACCCATCTCTCCAATTGGTAGGCGGCGATGGAGAGAGTGTTCGCGAAATTCACAAAAACGCCAATGGGTCCCCGGCCTACTGGCCCTTCCTCGATCTCTATATGGTGGAAGCGGAGGTTATCACCCATTAAGTGGCCGTCGGGGCCGTAAGCAGGCAGCCTATCGCTGGTAGCGGGGTCGAAGAGGCCGACCTCGAATTGAGCGGAGTTGGGCGAAAGGACACTCCACGGCACCTTCACGATATATTCCTCGGCTACGGTATCTCCTCTCTCCCAATCTCGCGTGGGAAAGGAGCCTTGGCCAGGGAAAGTGTTCACTTGAGCCACCACGGTCTCCAATTCGTCCAAGAGGTGAACGAAGATGGTGTAATCTCTATCCATTTTGGCCACCGATTGCCAATAGAGGGTTACAGCCACTTTGCCCCCAGGTTTCACCGAGGTTTGGTCGATGGCATAGCCCAGGAGGCTCATCTGGTGGCCAAAGGTTACGTCCAACCGGTGAGGGATAGAGGCTATCTCATCTTCGGAGATAAGGGGTGGCTTGGCATAGGCAGGGGCTATGTAGCGGAAGGGGGTGATGACGGCTATGAAGAGCATGATACCTCCCAGGAGGCCGGCTAGGGGGGTGGTGTACCGTCGGGGGGTCAACTGGCTGAGCCCAAAGAAGAGGAAGAAGGAGATAGCCGAGGTGGCAGGGAATAGGAGCCGTCCTTGGTGGGCGGAGGCTTCCCACATCATGCCCACGATCGTGCCACTCAAGATGGTTATCCAGATAAAGAGAACAAAGAGTTTCGCCAGGGGCAGGGATCGCTTTCCTCCTAGGTGTCGTATGGCTGCCAGAAGGAGGCCGAAAGCGCTCAGCAGTCCCAGGAGATCGAAGAAATTATAGAGAACAGAGTCGGCTCGAATGTTAAACCAGCCGAAGGTTGCCCAATAGGACCACTTGATGGCTTTAGCCTGACCGACGATCTCCCGTAGTGTCAAAGGGGTTTCCTTGTGCCCACCAACTATCCGATGAACGCTTAAAGATGCGGGGTCACCATATAGGGACCAGTTTCTCACGTACCACCAACCAGCGATCAGAGAGGTCAGAACCAGAATGATGGCCGCGCCTTTTAGGAGAAGCATCGGTGCGCGCTCCCTTACAGCGGCTAGAAAGAGGGCCAGCACCCCGACCAGGAGGAGCCCCAGGATATGTAGTTTCGTCAAGGCCACCAAACCTAAAACGACGCCTAGGTAGAGGAGGCGGGATGGGGAGGAGCCCTCGCTTAGGATATGGAGGATGAGCAATAGGGCGGCGGAGGAGAGCAAAGCGGCCAGGTTATCGTTATTTATAGCCCCGCTGACGAAGAGGAACTGGGGGTTGAAAGCCACAAGGAGAGCCGCACCAGTAGCCAAACCCTTCCTCTGTGGGAATATCTCCAAGGCTATGAGGTAGGTAAGGAACACCGTTGCTGCCCCCATGAGGATGGATAGAAAGCGAATCAGGTGGATGGCTAGGACGGTGCCATGATAGGGGAAGGCTTCTTCCCTGGTGTGAGCCACCCAGTTCCTGTTCCCTGTGCCTTTGAAGGTGCCTACAATGGCGTGGGGGTTGAAATGCCACAGTTGGTGGGCGTCGCTGGTATCGAGGGGCGAAATGGCCACGGCGCCGATGATGTAATAGAGAGGCAGTTGGTGGCCTTGTACTGGCCACTCCTCCCTTGTATCTGGCCTGAAAACGGGAAGGGCTCTATGATCGGCTATATATTTGATGTAGGTGAAGTGGCCGATCTCGTCTGGCGCCTCGTAGACAGGGGTGACCACGCTGTAAAGAGTAGCGAGGAGGATGAAGAGGATCAAGATCGCCACAATGTAGGGATGTTCTCGAATTAGCCTCATACCCCCAGCGCCTTGATTCATCAACCTTGCCACCTTGGGGATAGGCGTTCACCCCGAGAGGAACATCTCCTGGATAGATGCTGGGTCTCTCGTGCTCCCCAGGGCGGCCATCACTTTTATCCTCGCCTTCTGGCCGTTTAACCCCTGGGAGAAGATGCAACCTGCTCTCTTGAGGTCTCGGTAGGCCCCTACATAGCCGTATTCATCGTAGACGTGGCCTGCGAGGCAGCGGGAGGCGATGACCACTACCAGGCCCCTGTTTATCGCCTCCTTGATGGTAGGCATCCACCAGGGAGGGACGCGGCCTCCCCCCAGGGCCTCTATCACGGCTCCATCGGCGCGCCGCTCTATCGCCTGGCGTAGGAACCTCTCATCTAGCCCCACCGCCAACTTGATGAGGGGGACGTCGGTGGCCAACCTCTGGCAAGCGATATGCCCTCTCTTCACTCTTGTACCGATGATCACTCGGTCTCCATCCACCCGCCCCAAAGGGCCCCAGGAAGGGGATTGAAAGGTGTCCAGGGCTTGGGTATGGGTTTTGGTTACGTAGCGGGCGGCGTGTATCTCGTCGTTCATAACCACCAGGGCTCCGAGATCTCGTGCCTCGGACGAGGCAGCGACCTGAATGGCGGCCTTGAGGTTGGCTATACCGTCATAGCCCATCTGCGAGGCGGTGCGCATGGCTCCGGTGAGGACGATGGGTTTCTCGGTATCGACCACTAGGTCCAGAAGGTAGGCTGTCTCCTCCATAACGTCCGTTCCGTGGGTGATGACCACACCTGTCACCTGGTCAATGGTCACTAGATCTCTTACCCTTTGTGATAATTTGAAGATGAGGTCTATAGTCATGTGGGCGCTGGGGAGGTTGGAGAACTCTTCAGTCTCTAGGGGGCCGATGTCAGGGGGCAGGAGGCTCTTGAGGTCCTCAGCGGTCAAGGCGGGGAGTGCGCCAGCGCCTTTCTTCTTCATAGCGATGGTGCCACCAGTGGTCAGGATCTGGACGACCCCCATACTATCTCCTCCTAAGAGCAGATTATGTCTCTACATCCTCTAGCCGCAAGGAGATGACTTGAGAGGCGCTATCCTCCCCTAGAGAGAGACCGTAGATGGTATCTGCGGTTTCGATGGTGTATCGGTTGTGGGTGATGACCATGATCTGGGTGGCCTGGGCTAGGGCTTTGAGGGAGTCCCGAAACCGCCCGATATTGATCTCGTCCAGGGTGGCATCCACCTCGTCCAAGAAGCAGAAGGGGATGGCAGTTGCTTTCAAGATTGCGAATATGAGAGCCACACCGGTGAGGGCCCTCTCCCCGCCGGAGAGGAGATCGATACTTTGCCTCCTCTTTCCTGGGGGCTGAGCAACGATCTCAACCCCCATCTGGGATGGGTTTTGGGGGTCAGTGAGAAGCAACCTTCCCCGGCCTCCATTGAAAAGGGTGGTGAAGTAGTTGCTGAACTCTTTGGCTATGGCAGAGAAGGTCTCTCGGAACCGTTCCTCCATGAGGCGGCTCAATTCGGCGGTCATCTGGCGTAGAGATCCAGTGGCTTTCTCTAGGTCTTCTGCCTGGGAAGTGAGGAAATCGTGGCGGCTCTTGATCTTCTCGTACTCGGCTGGCGCTTCTAGATTCACGGGGCCTATCTTACGTAGCCTCCGCTTCAGCCTCCTTATCTTCTTCTCTAGCCCCTGAGGTATCTGGGCGATAGAGGGTAGGGAAATCAGGCGAGCGTCCATATCTAAGGTTAGTTGCTTGGGTAAGGGCGTCACGAGGAGATCTTCCAGGTCGTTCTCGATCTGGCCTTTCAGGGTGGTGAGCCTATCTTCCCACCTCTCTACCTCTGATACGGCTTGGCTATGCTCCACCTCACATCGGTGGAGATCATCGCCGAGATGGGTCTCCTCCCTCTCCTGGCGACGTTGTTTTCTCTCCAGGGAGGTCGACTCTTCCTCCGCCGGTTCGATCAACTCTTGAAGAGTGGTTAAGCGAGTTGACAGCTCCCGGGCTCGCGCCTCTAGCACCTCAACCTCCTGGGTTAGGTTTTCTATCTCCTGGGCAAGATCCCTCTTTCGGGCTTCCTTGGCCTCTAACTGGGCCTCCAGTTGTTCCAGGTTATCCTTCCTCTCCTTGAGGAGCGCTAGATGAGCCATCGATTCTTCCTCTTCGGCCCCCCAAGTGACCATCTGGTCCTGGAGCCTGGCCAGTGCCGCCAGGGTATCCTTCTCCTGAGCCTCCGATTCTTCGACTTGAAGTGAGAGGTCAGCGATGGAAGCCCTGATCTGCTCTAACTCCTCTTCCGCTTTGGCCTCGATGGTTTGCCGCCATTCCACCTCTTGGAGAAGCCTCTCCAAACGCTTCGCGTGCTCTGAGAGATCTCCTTCCTTGGCTCCCAGGCGTTCTCCCAGTTCCTGTTCGCTCTTCTCCAGGGCTTGTATCTCCGATAGTAGGCTATCGTGTCGCTCTTTCTCCCTTTTCAGTTGCTCTTGGATACGGGGTTTCTCCTTTTCCAGGGAGGTCATCTCTCGCTCCAGCGCTCGTTCGAGTCCCTCGAACTGGGGAGCACCGGCGATGAGGGCGCCCTGGGGGGTTAAGAGTTCGCCTTCCAGGGTCACGAATTGGAGGCCGGTTGCATCTTCCTGATGAAGTCTCTTGGCGGTGGCTAGGTCTACAACGATGAGGGTATGGCCCAGAAGGGCCTGGAGGAGATGGCGGAAACGCTGCGCACTCTTTACAAGGTCGGAGGCTCGGCCCAGGATGCCCGGTCCGCGGAGAGGAGGGGGGGGCTGGGGGGCTTTTATGCTATCCAGGGGGAGGAGGATGGACCGCTCCTCCATGAACCTCTCCGCATCCTTCCAACTCTGAACCACTAGGCCCTCCATAAGTGGCCCCAGTGCCGCTCGAAGGGCGGCTTCTAGAGGGGGAGGGACCTCGATGAGGCTGGCCAGAGTGCCCGGGACGCCCTCCTGGCTGACCGCTTCTTGAGGCCGCGATAGGCCTCGCCGCATCTTGCTCAAAACCTGGTAGCGAGCCTCCACCTCTTCCCCTTGGGCTTGGAGCCTGTTTTGCCGCAGAAGAGAGGCCTCGAGAGCGGCCTTTTGGCTCTCTCGCTCCTGAGCGAGAGCACCGCGCTCTACCTCTAAGGCTTGCTTTTCCCTCTCCAGTTGGGCCACTATCACCTCTACCTGGGATATTTGACCACGGAGAGCGGTCAAAGCCTCTCTCTCTTCATCCCTCTCCTTTAGTAGTTCCCTCTCCCTCTCCCGGGTTTGAGAGAGTTGACTGCGGAGTTCGGCGGAGCAGGTAGCCAACTGGAAGGCCAACTCCTGAGCCTGGGAGAGTCGCTCTTGAAGGGAGGAACCTGCTAGATCTAGTTCTTGAGCGCTTAATCGCAGGTTTTCCCTTCTAGGAGTGAGCGAGGCTAATTCCTCATCGATCTCCTCCTCCTGTCTCTTGAGGAGACGGAGTCTCTCCTGACTCACAGCCAGCCCTCTGAGGAGACCTTCCTGCTCCTGGCGGAGGGCATCTCTCTCCTTTCGCCAGAGGGCCAAACTCTGGGTCAGTTCCTCGTGTCGGGAGTCGATGACTTTGAGTTCTTGCGTCAATTGGTGGAGTCTATCCTGCAGCCCCGCGAGGGCCTCTCCCTTTTCCTTCTCTACCCTCTTCGACTCTTGGAAGGCGGCGTTCTGGCGTTGCCACTGATAGCCGTACCAGACCTTGAGGTTCTCTTCCAGTTCGTGGGAGACGACGTTGTATTCCGCGGCTCTCTTCGCCTGCCGGCGGAGGCTCTCCAGGTGAGGGGTGATCTCGGCGATGATGTCATTGACCCGTTGGAGGTTCTCCTGGGTGGCCTCCAATTTCCGCAGGGCACTATCCCGTTTGCTTTGGTAGATACTGATCCCCGCTGCTTCCTCGAAGAGGATGCGTCTCTCCTGGGGTCGTATGGCGAGAGCGGCATCGGTTAGCCCTTGGCTGATTACCATGTAGGCATTGCTGCTCAACCCCCCCTTCGCCAGGAGTTCCACGATATCTCGGCGTCGGACTCGGCTCCCGTTGAGGAGATACTCGTTCTCGCCGGAGCGGTAGGCACGCCTACTGATAGTAATCTCGCTGTACTCGATGGGTAGCCAGCCGGAGGTGTTGTCGAAGGTGAGAACCGCCTCTGCCATCCCCAGCCGGGTCCGTCCCTGGGAACCGGCGAATATGAGATCCTCCCCTTGCCTGGCCCGGAGGCTCTTGTAACTCTGTTCGCCCAACACCCAGCGGATAGCATCGGCGATGTTGCTCTTGCCCACGCCGTTGGGCCCCACGATGGCCGTTATCCCGGCGTTGAAGTCGAAGATGGTTCGCTTAGCGAACGACTTGAAGCCTTGTAGTTCCAAATGTTTGAGATACATAATTGCCTACTAGATAGAGAGCCCAAGAGGGCGAGACCACAATATGTAGTGGTCATCTCTTCGCTGTGGATAGTATAGAGGGGGTTCTCGTTATTGTCAACTCCACGCTATCTCTTATCTCAAAGGCGACAAATAGGTGACAGAGAGGTTCCCATAGACCTGACCAGCTCAAGCCCCAATTCCTCACCGAGCGTCGGGAATGGAGCCTTTGCTCTGGTAGGGTCATATTTCCCACCGCGAACCGAATGCACCCTATTGTCTAACACCGCGAGCCTCGCGAAGGGCGTCCGAGAATAGAATCTCATGCAGTCTGTATGAGGGCACAACAGCTGCAATCCCGACATTCTCCAATGACAGCGCTATCGGGCTCGTTTCTGCAATCATGACTTCTTTGGCATCCAGGAAGCTACCCTTCATAACCCCAGCAAGCAGTAACTTAGTTCCACCGAGTATAACTGAGCCGGGTTCCCGGGTAACTCCGAGATAGAAGAACACTGGTGATCCACTGTTACCGCCGAATGATTGACATTCGATGAGGTAGAGATCGAGCATCACATTCTTCCAAGGTATCTTTTCCTCTGTTACTAGCGCTACGCGACCGAACCGGGCGACTGGGTAGTTCCTCTGAGCACCAAAGAAAGATGTGAACAGTCCCGTGAAAAACACCTCATCGCCTTCTCGGATGTCAGCCTCCTTAAAGCTCTCCTTGGTCGTAAGCATGTCGTCGGGGAGAGCCTTGAATTCATAGACATCAGTGCTTGGTAGTATTGGCAGGACAGCTAGGTCAACCGTTGAGTCTTCATGCATGTGTATTGCCACCGCATTTTGGCCTCGGAGAACAAGCTCTATCATTCCTGCCCCACCAGCCTTCTTGTTCAGTCGTATGAACACTGACGGATAGTAGCTCCCACTTTTGTCTTGCAGGACGTGTTTCACTGTGACGAGATAGGCGTGCATTAGCTCAGGCACATCCTTGCTCTTGACGCCTACGAAGAAGCCGGTGCCATTGGGAACGAATTCTCCTCTGGAATCTCGCACGAAGATGAAAGTGACTATCTTTTTCACCTCTGAGGGAATTCTGGTTGCCATTGTTCATCCTCCTATCACTCTCTTTCTAGCTTTTCCTACTCATCCAAAGAGTTCATTCCGTGGCGTTAGATGTTACCATCTGACGCTTTCAGCCCTAGCCGTCAGGAGGAAACTCCTGACGGCACTCAAAGGCTACTCATCCGAGGCGATCTTCTCCAGGGCTTGGCGGGCAGCCTCTTGTTCGGCGGCCTGTTTGTTCCTCCCCTCGCCCCGCCCGTACACTTCCTCTTCGACGAGAACCTCGACGGTGAAGAGCTTATCGTGATCTGGGCCACGCTCATCGATGGTGCGGTATAAGGGTGTGGCCTGGAACCTTCTCTGGGCCTCCTCCTGGAATAGACTCTTGTAGTCCCTCAGTTCTCCCTCGAGGACCCGTTCCGTTTCTGGCTCCAGGAAGCGGAGTATGAACCTCTGGGCTGTGGTGAGCCCGCCATCCAGATAGAGGGCTCCCACCAGGGCTTCGAAGGCGTCGGCCAGGATGGAAGGCCTCTCTCTGCCTCCGTTCTCCTCCTCTCCTCGGCCCAGGTAGAGATAGTGGCCTAGATCTAGGGACTGGGCGAAGCGGGCCAAGGTCTCCTCCTTCACCAGTGCAGCCCGTAGGCTGGTCAGTTCGCCCTCGCGCATCTTTGGGTAGCGGCGGTAGAGGTAGTCGCCGGCCACAAAATCCAAGAGGGCGTCCCCCAGGAACTCCAAACGCTGGTTGTCACTAGAAGGGAAGGAGGGGTTCTCATTGAGGTAGGAGCGGTGGACGAGAGCCTCCCTGAGGAGGGAATCGTCGTCAAAGGGGAGGCCTATGATCTCTTGCAACTCGGTTAATGTAGACATAATCCAAGCCTGTTTCTAAACAAAATAGTATCGGTTCGAGCCATAGTTAACATAACAAAACAATTCACTCCTGGAAGGCCTTGAGGAGCAGGCAGGCGTTGTGGCCGCCTAAGCCGAAGGAGTTGGAGAGGGCTATCTTCACCTGGGCGGGGCGGGCTTCGTTGGGAACATAGTCCAGGTCACAGTCAGGGTCGGGGTATTCGTAGTTGATGGTGGGGGGGATGATCCCTTCTTCTATGGTCTTGACGCATGTGATCGCCTCCACCGCTCCTCCTGCTCCCATAAGATGGCCAGTCATCGATTTGATGGAACTGATGGGCACACGGTAAGCGTACTCCCCGAAGATATCTTTTATCGCTTCCGTTTCCGCTTTGTCGTTGAGGATGGTGGAAGTGCCATGGGCATTGATGTAGTCCACTTGGCGGGGCTCGATTTGGGCTTTCTTGAGGGCCTTGGCCATGGCCAAGGCTGCACCGCTGCCTCCCTCTGGGGGGGTGATGATGTGATAGGCATCGGAGGAGCCACCATAGCCGATGATCTCGGCTAGGATCTCGGCACCCCGCTCTTGGGCGCTACTTAACCCTTCCAGGATCAGCGCTCCCGCTCCCTCCCCGAAGACGAAACCGTCTCGTTGGGCATCGAAGGGGCGGCTAGCCCTTTGCGGTTCGTCGTTGCGCCGAGAGAGGGCCTGGGCCCGATCGAAGCCCCCGATTACCAGGGGGAGGATGAGCGCATCGCTGGCCCCGGCGATCATCGCCTTGGCGTCGCCCCGACGGATGATCTCCCAAGCCTCCCCGATGACGTTGGTCCCTGTGGCGCAGGCGGAAGCGATGCAGAAGTTTGGTCCCCGGGCACCGGTCTTGATGGCTATTACCCCGGCGGCGATATTGGGAGCCATGGCTAAGGTGGAGAGGGGGCTTACCCGGCGCGGTCCTTTTTCAGTCAGGGCCTCATAGGTAGCCAGGGTCGTATCCAAGCCGCCGATGCTGGTGCCGAAGAGGACGCCGATCTGGTCGGTCTCAGAGTCTAGGGGCAGTTTGGCTTGATCCAGGGCTTGGGCTGTGGCCACCAGGGCGAACTGGAGGAAGAGATCCATACGACGTGCTTCCCGGGGAGCGAGATATTTCAGGGGGTCGAAGTCGCGCACCTCGGCGGCTATCTTGGTTTGCAGATCCGAAGCGTCGAAGCGGGTCAAAAGGTCTACGCCCGACTTACCAGCCACCAGATTCCGCCAGGTGGTTTCTACGTCGTGGCCCAGAGGGTTGATGGTCCCCATCCCGGTGATGACTACCCGTCTATGCATCGATACTCCTTGGGGCTCTTTAGGCCGCTCCCCGTGAGGGGGATCACGGTTACGCCTCCTGGCGAGAATTGTTTGAGAGCGGCTATCGCCACCGCCGAGGTAGGCTCCACGTATAGCCCTCGCCTGGCTATGATGGCTCGAGCCTGTAAGGTCTCTTCGTCGGTGAGAGCCAACATCTCTCCCTCCGTGGCCCGTATCGCCTCCAAGACCTCTCTTCCATGGATGGGCTTCCTTATACTGATCCCTTCAACCACCGTGGGTTGAGGTAGGGTAAGCGCGCGCCGGTGGAAGGCTTCGTATAGTGATGCACAACCCGCAGCCTGTACACTCTTTGAAGGAGCCGGTGGGAGCCAGGTACTCGAGTTTGCAGGTGGCTTTGTGTCCGTGGGGTTCAACTTCGACTAGAGGGGTGTTCCCCTCGCTCAGGGAGATGATCTCGGTGACGGGGATCATGGCTCGATAACGGCATATGCCGGAGAGATCGGTGTTGATGGCCTCTCTGGAGAAGGGGAGGCTATCTTCCAAAGCGAAGGGTGCGTCGTATCCGCAGCGCCACCTTCGCACATCGGCTGGAGCCTTGGCGCATCTAGTGCAGCGAAAGCCAAACCTCATTCTAGGACGATCTCCCCGCTCATCCCCCCGCTCTTTTTGACCAGGCGCACATCCTGGATGCGCATGACCCTGTCCTGGGCCTTGCACATATCGTAGATGGTGAGGGCGGATACGGCAACCGCGGTGAGAGCCTCCATCTCCACTCCCGTCTTGCCCGTAGCCTCCACCGTAGCCTTGATCTCTATCCCCTTGGCTTGAAAGTCGAAGTCAACTTGTATGTTGGTTAAGAGGAGGGGATGACACAAGGGGATGAGTTCGCTGGCCCGCTTGGCGGCGGCGATGCCTGCCACCTGGGCCACGGTTAGGACATCTCCTTTGGCTATCTCGTTTTTGCGGACGAGTTCGAGGGTCTGGGGGGTCATCACCACGCGACCTTTGGCCACCGCCACCCGCTTCGTGTCGGGCTTCTCCCCTACGTCTACCATGTGTGCTTGCCCTTGGGCATCTAAAGGGGTCATGCTCTTGTGAACCGGACTCGAACAAGGCCCTTTACATCATCTAGCGAGGTTTGGAGGATGTTGACTCGGCTATCGAGATCCTCGATCCATTCCACAGGGACCTCGAAGATCTCGTACCCCTTCTGTTCGGCTCGCAGGAGGAGTTCGGTATCGAAGAACCAGTCTTGATCTTTGACTAAGGGAACTAGTTCTCTTACTGCCTGACGGGTTAGGGCTTTGAAACCGCACTGGGCGTCGGAGAATTTGTTGAAGAAGAGGAGTTTGATGAGCAGGTTATAACCCCGAGAGAGGATCTCCCGCTTCAATTGTCGAGTGATGACCGACCCTTTCTGGAGACGAGAGCCGATAGCCAGATGGTAGCCGCCGCTGATCAACGCCTCGATGAGGGGAGGGAAAGCCTCCAAATTGGTGGAAAGATCCACATCCATGTAACTGACCACATCGGCCTCGCTCTCCATCCAAGCGCGTCGCAGAGCCCGTCCCCGGCCTTTCTTATCTAGATGGATGAACTCCACCTCTGGGATCCGCTCACTCAGTCTCTTCGCTATCTCTAAGGTTCGATCTGTGGAGGCGTTATCGGCGATCACTACCCGGCAATGGTAGGAGCAACGGGCGTGCAGGAACGCTACTAAGGTAGAGATGCTCTGCTCCAGCACCCCTTCCTCGTTATAGACCGGGATCACCACATCGACGGTCACTTTTCCCTCCGACACCGTCCCCTCCGCTGGAGATTATAGCACAATCCGGCGCTCTCGACTAGAGGCGGTATCTCTCATCTCAAATTCAACAGATCCCGCCTGAAGTCGGACGCTACGGGATGTAGGGGCGAGGCTGTCCTAGCGCGCACCACTCTGGCCCTGGATTTCTCCCACAGGGATCCTATAAGGATAAGGAAAATCCGGGGCTAGGAAATCGTGGGGTGGTCACATTCTTAACGAGGCTGGCTGTAGAGGGGCTCTTTGTGTGGGCGCCTATCTGAGGTATAATTACTAAGGGGTAGAAAGGTGTTGGGGAAGAAGGTTCAGCAAAGTCTAACTCGAACCCGCCGCTCCTATTTCGGGAGGATCAGGGGGCTCTTGGCCCGGGGCGAGGTGAACGAGGCCCTATGGCAGGAACTAGAAGAACTCCTTATCCAGGCTGATGTGGGTGTGGAGACTACAGTAGCCTTGATCGAAAGGTTGCGGGAAAGGGTGGATAAAGAGGGGGTGCGGGAGGCGAGAGCCATCCGGGAGATGCTCAAGGGCGACCTCAAAAGGGTGGTTGGCTTAAGAGAAGGCCCTAGATACCGGGAAGATGGCCTCTGGGTGATCCTAGTAGTGGGGGTGAACGGGTCAGGGAAGACAACCAGCATCGCCAAATTAGCCCGTTATCACCAGGATAGGGGGCGGAGGGTGCTCTTGGCAGCGGCAGATACCTTCCGGGCAGCGGCCATCGACCAACTCGAGATCTGGGGCCAGCGGTTGGGCGTCGATGTGGTGGCCCATCAGCCGGGCGGTGACCCCGGGGCTGTGGTCTACGACGCTATCGAGGCTGGCCGGGCACGGGAGGCCGACCTTTTGATCATAGACACCGCTGGTCGCCTCCACACCAAATATAACCTCATGGAGGAGCTGAAGAAGTTACGTCGTGTGGCTGCCGGGAGGGTCCCAGAAGCGCCCCAGGAGGTGATCTTGGTCTTGGACGCCACCACTGGCCAGAACGCCTTGACCCAGGCGAAGTATTTCCGAGAGGCGGTGGAGGTGACGGGGGTATTTGTGGCCAAACTGGATGGTACGGCCAAGGGGGGGATAGTCTTCGCCATAGCCAAAGAGTTGAGCATCCCCATCCAGTGGGTGGGCACGGGGGAGAAATTGGAGGATCTGGCGGAGTTCGATGCCGAAGAGTTCGTGGAGGGGCTCTTCGCTGAGTCTTAAAGGAGGAGCAGATGGATGAGTTAGAGAGGGAATTGGATGAGTTGGAGCAAAGGCTTAGCAAGATAAAGGAGCGTCTTTGACTTAGCGGGCAAGGAGAAGGAGATCGCCCGGCTGGAGCGGGGGTCCCGGAAACCCGACTTCTGGCGGGACCAAGCCCAGGCCCAGGCAACGATGAGGAGAATCTCCGCCTTGAAAGAGGAGGTGGAACCTTGGAAGGCGCTGGCTCATCGCCTGGAGGAGTTGAGAGGTCTCCTGGAGTTGGCGGCCGGCGAAGGAGACGAGTCCCTAGCCGATGAGATAGCCGCTGACGTGGAGGAGGCGGCGAGGGAACTGGGAGGTTTGGAGTTCAGGTTCCTCTTAGGTGGAGAGTACGATGCCCACGATGCTATCTTGGCCGTTCACGCTGGCGCAGGAGGCACCGACTCTCAGGATTGGACGGAGATGCTTCTGCGGATGTATCTGCGGTGGGCCGAGGGGCGAGATTATAAAACCCGTATTCTCGATAGTTCGGCTGGGGAGGAGGCGGGGTTGAAGAGCGCCACCATAGAGGTGGGCGGACGGTACGCTTATGGTTATCTGAAGGCCGAGCGGGGCGTTCATCGCTTGGTGCGGCTCTCCCCCTTCGATACGGCCCATAGGCGCCATACCTCCTTCGCCCTGGTGGAGGTAATGCCGGCTATCGAGGATCAAGTGGAGATAGAGGTAAACCCTGACGATCTGCGCATCGAGACCTTTCGCGCTTCCGGTCCCGGGGGGCAGCATATGCAGAAGTCGAGCACCGCGGTGCGTATCACCCACCTGCCGACGGGGGTAGTGGCCGCCTGCCAGAACGAGCGCTCCCAGTCCCAGAATAAGGCTATGGCTATGAAGGTACTCCGCTCTCGCCTCTGGGAGTTGAAGTTACAGAAGCAGGAGGAGGAGCAGGCGCGGCTGAAAGGGGAGCATATAGAGGCGGGCTGGGGGAATCAGATCCGCTCCTACGTCCTCCACCCCTATACTATGGTGAAAGATCACCGGACAGGCTATGAGGTGGGAGACGTGGAGGCCGTTCTCAACGGGGAGATAGAGGAGTTCATAGAAGCCTATTTGAGGAGGGGCAAGGGGTAGTTGGCTAGATGAGCCTGGGGTTCCTCACCGATACATGAGGGGGATAGGATGGCTACTTTACTAGTAAAAGAGGCCGAAATCCTGGTAACCATGGACGGGAAACGGCGGGAGATAAGGGGGGGATCGATCCTCATCGAGGGGAACCGCATCGTGGCTGTGGGCCCCACATCGGAGGTGCCCCAGGAGGCGGATAGGGTGATCGAGGCTCAAGGGAAGATGATACTTCCCGGCCTGGTGAACACCCATCACCACCTCTATCAAACTCTGCCCCGCTGTCTCCCTGCCACCCAAAACGCTCCCCTCTTCGCCTGGCTTGAAACCCTATACCCCATCTGGGCTAATTTGACCCCAGAGGGGGTCTATGTTAGCGCTCTCATCGGCTTGGCGGAACTCCTGCTTTCCGGCTGTACCACCTCTCTGGATCACCTCTACATCTTCCCTCATAAGGTTCGGTTGGCAGAGGAGATCCGGGCAGCCCGCGAACTGGGCATCCGTTTTCACCCTTGTCGAGGGAGCATGTCTTTGGGGGAGGCGGAGGGTGGCTTGCCACCGGATGAGGTGATCGAGGACGAGGAGGCTATCCTGGCCGACTGTCGGAGGGTGATAGAGGAATACCACGATGCTGAGCCCTATTCTATGTGCCGTGTGCACATCGCCCCTTGTTCCCCCTTTTCCGTGAGCGCCGATCTTATGCGCTCCTCAGCCGAATTGGCGAGGAGTTACGGCGTTTGTCTCCATACCCATGTGGCAGAGACGCTGGATGAGGAGGAGTTCTGCCTGGAAAGGTACGGTTGTCGCCCCGTCCAGTATGCGGCGGATCTAGGCTGGGTAGGTGAAGATGTATCTTACGCTCACGGCATATATCTCAACGATGAGGAGATAGGTCTCTTGGCGGAGACGGGGACGGGAGTGGCTCACTGCCCCACCTCTAATATGCTGTTGGGCTCGGGCATCGCCCCGATGCGGAGGATGCTCGATGCGGGGGTGAAGGTGGGTCTGGCGGTGGACGGGAGCGCCTCCAACGACTCCGGCCACATGTTGGCCGAGGCGCGGATGGCTATGCTCCTCCAGCGGGGGAGAGGGGGCCCCCAGGCGCTCAGCGCTAGAGAGGCTTTGGAGATGGCTACCTTGGGCGGGGCCAGGCTCCTGGGTCAGGAGGATATCGGCTCTTTGGAGGTGGGCAAGGCAGCGGATATGATGGCCATCGATGTGAATAGGCTGGAGTACGCGGGGGCTGGGGATCTGGTTGCTGCGGCGGTCTTTTGCGCTCCGGCGAAAGTCGATTTCTCTATAGTCAACGGTCGGCTGGTGGTGGAGGAGGGCCGCTTGATCACCATGGAGATGGAGCCCGTCATCGCTCGACATAACGAGATAGCGCGGCAGATGGTTAGAAAAACCTGAGGTACGAAATATTGGCTAAGGAAGGGATAAGGGCGAGGCTTAGCCCCGCCCTTGTCTATTGCCCACTTGGCGAGAGCGACAGCAGAAGGACTCGGACCGGAGGACTACTCATAGTCTTCCCAATCTGAGTCCTCCTCGAATCCCCAGAACTCGAACTTATCCGCGCTGGCTCCACACTCCGGGCAGGTATCAGGGGGGTCTTCTCCTATGCGGATGTAGCCACACCTTGTGCACTCCCACTCGCCCTTGTGAGGTTCTCTCCTTTTGCGGCTAGGCGAAAGAAGTTCGCCAAACTCCTCATCAAACTTGTTCATTCTTCCTCCAGTTTTGACGATCTTCCCGTCATTTAAGAAGTGATCGCTTGCCTCATAAAAGAGAATGTAGCATAAGTAGGTGCAATTGGGGTGCAAAAAATGTTCCAAAGAGGTTCCAAAAAGGTGGTGGGGGTACCAATTATGAGACTAAGGGAGCTTGGGCATTGAATGGGCTGTTATTCTTCCACGGAGGGGGAGAAGGTATAACCTAGCCCAGTGACCGTCTTGATGTAGTGGGGCTCTTTGGTCTCGGGTTCGATCTTGCGTCGTAGTCGCCTCACCAAGCCTTTCACCAGTTGGTAGTCGCCTTCTCCGGAATAACCCCATACCTTCTCCACAATAGTCTCTGTGGGAACAACCTGCCCTTGGTTGCTCATTAAGCAATATAGCAGGCGAAATTCCAGGTTGGTGAGATGGATTTCCGGTCGTTGAGGCAAGCGGACGGTTCTTCGTTCTGGGCTTAGTTCAACCCCGCCTGCTCTCAGGCTGGATATGCTAGCCAAGGGTACCGAGCGAGCGCGGCGTAGAAGGGCGTTCGTCTTCGCCACCAGGAGTCTGGGGCTGATGGGTTTAGGGAGGTATTCATCTATGCCCAGGTCGAATGCCTGGAGGATGTATTCCTCTTCCGCGCCGGGAGACAAAGCAAGGATGGGAGCAATCGTCTCTAGGCGCAGTGTCCTACAGATATCCAAGATATCTAAGTCACGGGTGGAGGCATCGATGAAGATCATATCTGGCACCTCCTTGGCGTAAGTGGCTAAGGCCCCTTCTGCATCGGTGCGATGGGTAGTGACGACCAAGAGACCAGCCTGGCGCAAGATGAGGGTCAGAAGTTCAGCCGAGTTAGGGTCATCGCTGATAATGAGTACCTTCATCACTCTATCCTGTGGTTTATTGATGATGCCGTGGAGATTGTGAACCGTTTCTTATCACCTGTCAAGTCATTTTAGGATGAAATAGGTGGGGTTTTGAGGCCGTACTTGCTATTCTCGTTGCCTAGATCGATCTTGCTTCGCCTCTTTCTCGGTTTCCTCTGCTTCTTTTCCCTCGGGATCCTTGATGGAGGCTCTCTTGCCTATGAGGCGTAAGAGGACGGCTTTGACCGAGCGCCCATCTACGCGCATCCCGTAGCGGCGCTTTTTGTGTTTCCGATCCCTTCTTTCCCAGCGGGTCTCTTTACGTAAAGTATCCCTGTGGGACTCTTTGCTCATGGCAAGTTCTCTGCTGGCCCTGGATTCCTCCCACAGGGATCCTGTAAGGAAAATCCAGGGCCAGAAATAGCGGTTTCAGGAGCGGCTGATGCGGCGGCCCAGCGTGTACATAAGGAGGGCTAGGAGCGCGATGCCGGAGAGAGACTCTAGCCCCGTAAAGAGTTGGGCGATGCGAGATGTGGCTTGTAGGGTAGGGTGCTCCATACTGGCGAAGGAATAGAGGCTATACAAGAAGTAATCTCGCGGTAGAAGATGTTGTTCGCTCCTGGGGGACAAGCCAATCAGGGAGTAGAGGAATGGGAAGACGATAATAAGAACCCCCAAGGCCACAGCAGCGACGTTTAGCGGCCTCTCCCCATATCCGCACAACCCCTCGATGATCCAATCCCAGGCCCATTTCAGAGTATATTTGACATAAAAACGCCACCAAGCCCAAGATTTGGGTGATGCCCCATCTGGAAGGCCCTCAGTCTTCGCATAGTACTTTTGCGCAAGTTTGGGGTGATAAGTCATCTTCTCCATCTGCCGCTCCTTGACATAGGCCCAGGAGGCGTCATCGTAGCGGCCGATCTGATTGAAATTGTTCTTGGGGAGGAGATAGGCTTCCTTAGCCTGGTAATACTCTTTGTCAACGTCTTCCCCGCTGCTGCCGCCAAGTTGTTCTTTGGTCATGCGGGTCTGTTCCAAGAAAGCGCCGTAGAAATAGGCTCCCTCCAGGCTTTGCACATCGTACATATCAACCCCTTCTAGATGCGCGCCCTGAAGTTTGGCTTTGCGCAGTTTGGCTCTCACGAGGTAGGCTTCTTGCAGGTTGGCGCCACCAAGGCTGGCCTCCTCCAAGTTGGCCCTCCAAAGGCTGGCCTCCTCCAAGTTGGCCTCAGAGAAGCTGGCCTCCGCGCACTTTGTCCGGTCAAGGCTGGCCTTCTGCAAGTTGGCTCCATTAAGGCTGACCTTGTGCAAGTTGGCCCCAGAAAGGATGGCGTCCTGCAAGTTAGCGTAAAAAACAATGGCTTCCTGCAAGTTGGCCCTATGAAGCATGGCTTTATGCAGGTAGGCCCCGGCAAGGTTGGCCTCCTGCAAGTTGGTCTCAAGAAGGCCGGCCTTCTCCAAGTTGATGCCCCCTGTCTCCTCACTAAACCACACGGGGACTCGGCTAGGGTCCACAGCCTTCACCTCTTCCAATTCCCGGGCGATGGCCTCGCTGCTCAAGTCTATCCCCGATAAGTCCTTGCCTGAGAGGTCAAGGTTTTGCGGCCCCCCAGCCTTCTCTATCATCTTCAGTATCTCTTCGCGCGTGTACTCGCTCATGCCTAAGTCCCCTGCTGGCCCTTGAAATCCGGGGCTAGAAGTAGCGTTTTCTTATGTCAGGACAGCAAGGGCCTCCCCTGCAACCCCTACTCGCGGTGGAAGACTACCTCTTCCTCTACTTCTGCTGGTTCTTCTTCCTCCTCAGGGAGGACCTCGATGAAATTGACCCGATGCATGGGCAGGATGATCTCCGTAACGCCTTGGCTTATGTAGTGGGGCATTCTCCCGTCGCGTCGCCGGGCATTAGAGAGGGCTATGGTGACGTCGCCGGACTCGGGCAGCCGCTCCATTTCGGCCAGTAAAGGGTCTTCGTTCACCAGGTGGACAATGACGGTATAGGCCATCTTTTACCTCCTACTCCCTACAGTCATGCAAGGGGCAAAACCCCCTCACACATCTCCGAGGCCATTATACCGACGGTTCTGAGGGAAGGCAATAAGGGGCTGGTGGGGAATCTCCTCTGGTGATATAATCTCTGCCGTGAAGGAGATGGAGGCTAGTAGCGATGTGGGTATCCGCCATCTGCGGCGGAATTTCACTTTGGGGGTACTAAACGGGGCCCTCTTTCAGTTTTTCAGCGCTCTGGCAAGCCCCTCTTTGGTACTCCCTCTCTTCGTGAGTTATCTGACCGACTCTCACCTCCTGGTGGGCTTCATACCCTCTGTCCTGCAGGCGGGGTGGTTCCTCCCCCAGTTGGTGGCCTCGAGGTATATTCAGCACCGAGCCCAGAAGAAGGTGTATTATTCGGCGATGGCTATCGTGCGCACCATTTGTTGGGGGCTTCTCACCATCGCCATCTTCACCCTGGGAGGGGATCGGCTCCTCCTGCTCATTACCTTCTTCTCTCTCCTCATGGTCTACAGTCTCTCGGGCGGTGTGGGGGGCATATCGTTCATAGATATCGTGGGGAAGGCGATCCCGGTAACCAGGAGGGGGGCTTTCTTTGGGAATCGCAACTTCTTCGGTGGCATCCTAGCCTTTATGGGAGGGCTCATAGTCAAATACGTTCTCGACCAAAGTGGCTACCCCTTCCCCACCAATTTCGGCCTCCTTTTCGCCCTCGCCTTTCTGGCGCTATTGCTAGCCCTTTTCCTCTTCACCCAAATTGTGGAGCCGGTGGAGTCGGTTAATGAGGAGGAAGTAGTCCTTCTCCAACAGTTCCGGCGCGCCCTGGAGATTGTGAAAGATGACCTTCGGTATCGCCGGTTTCTCCTCCTGCGCCTTTGCCTTATGGCTACTCAGATGGCTATGCCTTTTTACATCCTCTACGCCCGAGACCGTTTGGGGATCCCGGAAGGGATGGTGGGGCTCTATATCTCCGCCATGACCGTGATGAGCGTGGGATCTAACCTGGTCTGGAGCCGCATTAGCGATCGGCGAAGCAATAAACTCCTCATGCAGATCGCTTCCATCCTGGGTTTGAGCATACCCCTCTCGGCGCTCCTCATTCCCCATCTCTCCGGCTTTTTCTCCCCAGTGAGTTTAGGCTATCTCTTTGGCCTCGTTTTTGCCCTTCTGGGGAGTTATACCGCGGTGACGCAGATTGGCAATATCAACTTCCTCTTGGAGATCAGCCCTGCGTCCGAGAGGCCGATATACGTAGGGTTCACTAACACCCTTTTGGGAATAGCCCTTCTAGCCGCAGGGGTAGGAGGAGTGATCGTGGATGTGGCGGGGTTCGGCACCCTTTTCTCTCTTACGCTGGCCTTCTACGCCCTGGCTATTCTCTTAAGTCTCACCTTAAGGGACCCTCGGGAGGAGATAGTTGGATATTAAAGTGGTAGTGAAGGGAGGAGGGGACTTAGGCACGGGGGTAGCCTATCGACTCCATCGAGCGGGGATGAGGATCATCATCACCGAACTCCCCAGGCCTCTAGTGATCCGTCGCGCCGTGGCTTTCGCCACCGCCCTCTATGAGGGGGTTGTAGAGGTGGAGGGGGTGAGAGCCAGAAAGGTCGGCTCTTTGGAGGAGGCTCTGGCCGCTCATGAGAGGGAGGAGATCCCGGTCCTCACTGACCCTCACTTCCAGGTGGTTGCTCGGTGGGAGCCAGAGGTCGTGGTCGATGCCATCATGGCTAAGAGGAACACCGGGACTGGGATCACCGATGCGCCGTTGGTCATCGGCTTGGGGCCGGGGTTCGAGGCGGGGGTGGATGTGCATGCGGTGGTGGAGACGGCCCGAGGCCATGGCTTAGGGCGAGTGATCCTCTCCGGTAGGGCGGAGCCCGATACCAGCGTCCCCGGGGAGGTGGCTGGGTATACCTTCCAGCGGGTCTTGCGCGCTCCCTCCGCTGGGACCTTTAAGGCCCTTCGACAGATAGGGGAGAGGGTGGAAGCGGGGGAGACAGTGGGGTATGTGGGCTCCCAGACGGTGAAAGCGGCCATCGGAGGGGTGTTGAGGGGCCTAATCGCCGATGGGGTGGAGGTGGTGGAGGGGATGAAGTTGGGCGATGTCGACTCCCGGGGCCTGGTGGAGTATTGTTTCACCATCTCCGATAAGGCGCGCGCTGTCGGTGGCGGGGTGCTGGAGGCGATCCTCTACCTGGGGCGGGAAAGGGGCCTCTTGTAGCGTCATTGTCAGATAATCTATGGATAGTGTCAGCCTCTATATCCATATCCCTTTTTGTAAAGCCAAGTGCGCCTACTGCGACTTCAACTCCTATGCTGGATTAGA
The DNA here is from genome assembly GCA_034419095.1 of Anaerolineae bacterium. Classification (GTDB taxonomy): domain Bacteria; phylum Chloroflexota; class Anaerolineae; order UBA7937; family UBA7937; genus UBA7937. The sequence goes on from DAOULQ010000144.1 coordinate 24,875, forward strand.
AGATCTATACGACGATTACGTAGGGGCCTTGGTTCAGGAGATGGCTATCGTAGGTGGGCTCTTACCCCTCCTAGGACGGACCATCTACCTTGGCGGGGGCACCCCCACTGTGTTGAGCCTCCAACAACTGAAGAGGGTCTTGGAGGGCTGTGTCCAGGCTTTCGTTATCGATGAGGGAGCGGAGATATCTTGCGAAGCGAATCCGGGAACGGTGGATATTCGCTACCTAGAAGGCCTCCGGCGTCTGGGTGTGGGGCGTCTGAGCCTGGGGGTGCAGAGCCTCCATGACGACGAACTCCGACTTCTGGGAAGGTTACATACCTTGGCTCAGGCTATAGAGGCTTACGATATAGCCCGCCAAGCGGGCTTCAACGTAAACCTCGATCTGATCTACGCCTTTCCGGGACACACCCTCAAACGTTGGCGATCCACCTTAGAGAGGGCCATCGCTCTTGAGCCTGAGCATCTCTCCCTCTACCCCCTTTCCTTGGAGGAGGGGACGCCCCTTTGGGAACAGGTTGAAAAGGGTACACTGCAGGCCCCGGATGATGACTTGGCGGCGGAGATGTACCTTTTAGCCGAGGAACTCCTGGGGGGTTATAGCCACTACGAGATCTCCAATTGGGCTAAGACAGGCTATGAAAGCCGACATAACCTCACCTACTGGCGCAATGAGGGGTATCTAGGTTTTGGGGCTGGAGCCCACTCCTACTATGGGGGGCGGCGCTCCTGGAATGTGACTTGGCCGGAGGAGTATATCCACCGCCTCAAGGCAGGGCCTGCCCCCCTGGCCTGCCACGTGCCAGGGCAGGCAAGGCGTACCAGGCCGGGGCAGAGCACCACGGACGGGGAGGAGTTGATAGATATTCCTCTGGAGATGGCGGAGACGCTCTTCATGGGACTTCGTCTCTCTGAGGGGGTAGAATTCGAGGGGTTCAAGCGGCGGTTTGGGCGGGACCTCTCTTCCCTCTATGGGCCAGAGATCGGGGAACTGGTGGCCTTGGGCCTCTTGAAGGTGAACGGGAGGGGCATCCGACTGACGCCCCGGGGCCGACTTCTGGGAAACGAGGCCTTTGAGAGGTTCCTCCCTAAAGGCTAAAACCGCCTCTCCACCAGGAAGAGAGCCAGATCTCTGAGGTCTCTTTGGGCCTGGTTATCGATACCCGTCCTCTCCAACTCCTCTAGGGCCTTCTTTTGAAAGTGGCGAGCGGTCTCTTGGCAACGCTCTTTGACCTCCAGTTCCTCCAGGATGGGGAATAGAGCGTCGAGATCTGCCTCTCCATAGATCTCCTCTAGCCTTCTCTGCCCTCGTAGTCTCTCCTCCTGGAAAGCGTAGACCACGGGGAGCGATTTCTTCCCCGCTTTTATGTCTTCTCCCACCCCTTTTCCTGTTATCTCTTCCTCTCCCCAGATACCTAAGAGGTCGTCGGTGATCTGGAAGGCGAGCCCCAGATTTCGGGCGAACCCCCGATAGGCTTCTACGATCCTCTTCTCTCTGGTGGCCAGGATAGCGCCCAGGTGGGCCGCGCACTCTAGGAGGCTAGCCGTCTTTTTCCCGGCCATAGTGAGATAGATCTCTGGGGTAACATCGGTGCGCTCTTGAAAGGCAATATCGAGATACTGACCTTCGCAAAGGCCGAGACAGGCTTGGTCGAGGAGCCGTGTCGCCTGAGCCAAAGGTTTCAGGCTTCCTCTTGGGGCCGAAAGCCGATGGAGGGCCAAATGAGCCAGGGCCAGGAGTCCATCGCCGGCGTTGATCGCCTGGGCCACCCCCCAAACACGCCAGACGGTGGCCCGTCCCCGGCGCTGGGGACTCTTATCCTCGATATCGTCGTGGATCAGGGAAAAGTTATGGACTAATTCCACGGCAGCGGCGGCGGGAAGGGCTGGGCGGTAGTCGCCACTTATCGCTTCGCAGACCAAAAGGCAGAGGAGGGGTCGGATGCGCTTTCCTCCCTGGGCCTTAATGGGCTGGAGGTTCTCATCCACCCACCCCAGATGGTATCGCAACATGCCGTAGAAGGAGGTCAGGGCAGGGTCATCTTCAGCCAAGAGGGTTTGTATCTCTCTCTCTACAGCGGTCAAGTAGAAAGCAGATCTAAGGGTTTCGCTCTCTAAGATGGGGTGTCTCCTTCATTTCTCGCAAGTTCCGAGCCCCGATGCAGAACATAGTGATGCGCAACTCCTGTATGATCTCCTCTAACTTCTCCATTGCCGTTTCCCAGGAGGCGTTGGCTGCCTTTAAGAGGGGGGTGGCCAAAGCCGCGCCATCGGCGCCCAAGGCGATAGCCTTGGCCACATCGACGCCGGTGCGGATCCCGCCGCTGGCGATGAGGGTCACTTCTGGCGCTCCCTCTCTGGCCATGCGGATGGAGTCAGCGGTGGGTATCCCCCACTGGGCGAAGGCGGCGGCTACATTCTTCACCGCTTCGTTAGAGGCCCGGTATCTCTCTACCTCACTCCAGGAGGTCCCACCAGCCCCGGCCACGTCGATGCCCGCCACTCCCGCTTGGGCCAACTTCTTGGCTACCCCCTCCGCGATGCCCCAGCCCACCTCTTTAACTATCACCGGTAGGGAAAGGCCGTGGCACACCTTTTCTATCTGGGCCAGGAGCCCAGAGAAATCGGTGTTGCCCTCTTCCTGGAGACACTCTTGCAGAGGGTTCAGATGCAGGATCAGGCCATCGGCCTCGATCATCTCTACGGCGCGGCGGCATTCCTCTACTCCATAGCCGTAGTTGAGTTGTACCGCTCCCAGGTTGGCGAAGAGGAGTATATCCGGTGCTACCTCTCGCACCTGGTAGGTGTGGGCCAGGGAGGGGTCATCGATGGCTGGGCGCAGGGAGCCTACCCCCATAGCCACCCCCATCTCTTGGGCTGCTCGGGCCAGATTGCGGTTTATCCTCTCCGCGGGCTCGATCCCCCCGGTCATGGAGGAGATGATGAGGGGAGCCTCTAGCCTTTTCCCAAAGAGGCTGAGGGAGAGATCCACCTCTTTCAACTCCATCTCCGGAAGGGCCTGATGGATGAACTGATACCGTTCAAAACCGGTGGTTAGCCCCTCGAATTGGACATCCTCTTCCAGAGAGATGCGGAGATGATCGGCTTTTCTCCTCTGATGCATTTGACCTCCGTAACTTTTCCAGATACAAGGTGTTCGTACCATTAGAATATCTGGCTATCCCATCTCTGTCAAGGCCCATAGCGGGGTTGACATTCGGGCCCAGGTGGGTATACTTTACCAGATGAATCCAGCAAGGGGGTGGGAAGGTGTCAAACGATATATTTGAAAAGGTGAAGGCCATAATCGTCGAGCAGTTGGGCGTCGACGAAGGGAAGGTCACTCCTGGGGCCAGGTTCCGGGAGGATTTGGAGGCCGACTCCCTGGACCTGGTGGAACTTATCATGGCCTTTGAGGAAGAGTTCGGCGGTGAGATATCCGATGAGGAGGCCCAGGGGATAACCACCGTGGGCGAGGCGGTGGCTTATCTAGAGAAACATTTGCAAGGATAGTCTTCTCACTTTCGAGATCTCGTAGGTGTCCTCATGAGGACACCTCTTTTCTTTATCTGGTTATGGTATAATTAGGTTGTCATGGGAGGATCGGAAAGGGCAATCTACCTCGTGAGCGCTGTGGTGCTGGCCGGAGGTGGTAGCCGGCGGATGGGCACCGATAAGGCGTTCTTGAAAATGCCTGGCGGCGGGACCATAATAGAGACTATCCTCTCCAAGTTGGCACGGTTGAGTGATGAGATAATCTTGGTCACCAATCGCCCCCAGAGGTATGAACCCTTAGGGGTGAAACTGGTGGCCGATATCTATCCTGGCAAGGGTGCCTTGGGAGGGGTATATACCGGACTCTGCGCCATGAGCCATTCCCACGGCTTAGTTGTGGCCTGTGACATGCCCTTTCTTAAACCCTCTCTTCTTCGGTATATGCTGGTCATGGCACCGGAGTATGATGTGGTAGTCCCCCGAGCGGTCCCCTGGGGCGGTTTGAAAGATGTAAAGGGGGGGGAGGAAACGACCAAGGAATATCTTCTGCATCCCCTCCATGCCGTCTATTCCAAGAGTTGCCTGGAACCGATGAAGGATCTCCTGGAGAGCGGAGATTTGAGGATCATAAGTTTCTACCCTCGGGTACGAGTGCGCTATGTCGAAGAGGGAGAGATCGATATCTTCGACCCAGAGCATCTATCTTTTTTCAACATCAACACACCAGCGGATTTGCGAAGAGCAGAAGGGTTGTTCCAAGATAAAGAGCCCTAGGGCCTAGAGATGGAGGGAAGATATGTGGGATGAATACCTCTTTCCCGCTTCCGTGGAGGAGGCGCTGGAGATGCTGGAGGCCCACGGGGGTGAGGCCCGGATCATCGCCGGGGGGACCGATTTAGTTCTCCAGAGCCAACGGGGGCAATGTCCGGCCAAGGTAATGGTGGACATAACTCGCATCCCTGGCTTGGATTATATCGAGGAGCGCAATGGTTTGATCTATATCGGGGCCCAGGTGACCCATGGCCAGGTAACCGCCTCATCCTTGATCCGCTCTCGAGCGGGGGTGTTGGCCCAGGCATGTGGTTCGGTGGGCGGGCCACAGATTCGGAATGTGGGGACCCTAGTGGGCAACGTGGTCAATGCGCTGCCTGCCGCTGATGGGGCTATAGCCCTTTTCGCCCTGGACGCCGAGGTGGAGGTAGCGGAGCGAGCAGGGCGCCGCTGGACCCCCATGGCTGCTCTCTACGCCGGGGTGGGGCTTTGCACCATCGACCCTTGCGCTGCTATGATCACCCAGTTACGGTTTCGAGCCTTAGGAAAGAGGGAAGGGGGGGCCTTCGAGCGGTTGGCTAAGCGGCGGGCTCTCGTCTTGCCCATTTTGAACACTGCTGTCATAGTGGGACTTCAGAGGGATAGAGTCCAGAGGGCACGGATAGCGATAGGCCCTGTGGCACAGAGGCCATTTGTAGCCGCCGAGGCTGCAGAGGCCCTGGTGGGGCAAATCCCCGATGAAGAGTACATCTCCCGGGCGGCCCAACTTGCGGCTCAGGCCGCTCAACCTCGGGACTCCTTACTACGAGGCAGCGCAGAGTATCGAAAGGCCATGGTGGAGGTTTTAGTGCGGCGTGCTCTTTGGCGAGCCGTAGAGGCAGCCTCTTTACAGGAGGGCGAAGATGCCAACCCTTAAGATGATCTTGAACGGTCAGGAGGTTACCGTCGAGGTGGAGCCTGGAGATCTCTTGGCTGACGTCTTGCGTGATAGATTGGGGCTCATAGGCACCAAGATCTCTTGCGGGGAGGGGGAGTGTGGGGCTTGCACCGTATTGGTGGATGGCAGGGCCGTGGATTCCTGCATCTATCCGGCCCTTAAAGCCCAAGGCCGAGAGGTGATCACCATTGAGGGGTTGGGAGAAGATAACCGGTTGGATGCGATCCAGCAGGCTTTCGTAGATAAGACAGCCCCCCAATGTGGTTATTGCATTCCGGGCATGGTCATCTCTGCCAAGGCGTTGTTGGACGAAAACCCACACCCTACCTGGAAGGAGATCGAGGAGGGGATCTCTGGGAACCTATGCCGTTGCACGGGCTACTATCAGATCATAGAGGCCATCGAGTTGGCCGCAGAACGGCTGGCGGAGAAGGGAGACAGAGGATGAGCACGAAAATCGTTGGACAAAGCGTGCCCAAAATAGACGCTGCAACCAAGGTACGGGGGCAGCGGAAGTTCCCCCAGGATTTCAACATGAAGGGTCAACTCTACGCTAAGGTGGTGTGGAGTGAATACCCCCATGCTCGCGTCTTGAAGATAGATGTCAGCCAAGCGGAGGCTTTGCCCGGCGTGGTGGCCATCCTCACCAGCGAGGATGTACCGGTGAACGAGTATGGGATCGTCACCATGGATCAGCCGGTGCTGGTAGGGGAGGGGGAAAAGGTGCGCTGGCTGGGGGACCGGATAGCCATCGTCATCGCGGAGAGCGAAAAGGTAGCCCAGGAGGCCCGCAAGTTGGTGCGGGTGGAGTATGAGCCTCTACCGGTGGCCACTGATCCCCGCGAGGCGATGAGGCCAGATGCGCCCTTGATCCATGAGGAGCGGGATAATGACAATATCCTCAAGCATATCAAGATACGCAAGGGGGATATAGAGAAGGGGTTCGCCGAGGCGGACGTTATCATCGAAAGTTACTACCTCACCCCTCACGTGGAGCACGCCTATATGCAGCCCGAAGCCGGGGTGGGGTATATCGATGAGCAGGGGCGGGTGACGGTTATCTCGGCTGCTCAATGGGCCCATGATGACCTCCACCAGATCTCCCATATGTTGGGTCTGCCCCTAGATCAAGTACGGGAGATCATGCCTGCCATTGGCGGGGCCTTCGGTGGACGGGAGGATATGTATATCCAACATCTCTTGGCCCTCTGTGCCCACTGCATCCGCCGGCCGGTGAAGATGGTTTTCGATCGAGAGGAGTCGATCCGAAACACGGGCAAACGCCACCCTTACTATATCAGATATAGAACCGGGGCTACCAGGGAGGGCAAATTGACCGCCGTAGAGGTCGAGTTGATCTCCGATGCAGGAGCCTATGCTTCCACGAGTGTACCGGTGCTTTCCAACACCGCCAGTTTTGCTGCTGGCCCTTATGCGGTGCCCCATGCCAAAGTGGATGCCTATACCGTCTATACCAATAACGCGGTCACCATGGCCATGCGAGGGTTTGGCTCCACCCAGGCTGCATTCGCCTACGAGATGCAGATGAACAAACTGGCGGAAGTGCTAGGGATGGACCCGGTGGAAGTGAGGATGAAAAACCTCTTCCAGGACGGCTCCATCGCCTTAACCGGAAACCCGATGCCGCCGGGGGTGGGGATCAGAGAGGCGCTCAAGCAAGTGGCCCTGGCAGCGGGTTGGAGGGAGGAGGCAGGACATTGGGTCAGGCCAGATCTGGGTTCTCTATCCTCTCCTTATAGACGGCGGGGTATCGGCGTGGCTTGTGGTTATAAGAACGTGGGCTACTCCTTTGGCTCCGATGACAAATCCAAGGTGATCGTAGAGTTGGGTCTAGATGAATCGGGGGAGATCGCGCGGGCCCTGGTGAAGTTAGGGGCCTCGGACCAGGGGATGGGAGCCCATACCGCCTTGGCCCAGATCGCCGCAGAGGCGCTAGGGATCGATTATGAGAAGGTGCGGGTGGCGTTGGTGGACACCTCCGCAGTGCCCGACGCTGGGAGTTGCTCTGCCTCTCGCCATGTCTATATGTCCGGCAACGCCGTGATACGGGCTTGCCAGGAGGCGATCCAAAAGCGGCAGGAAGCGCTCCGAAGAGGAGAGAGGCGGGTCAGCGCCGAATACGAGTATCATGGGCGGAGTGTCCGACCTACCACACCCTACGATGACGAGGACGGGATGTGTGACCCCCACATCGGTTATGGCTATACAAGCCAGATCGCTCTGGTGGAGGTGGATATAGAGACCGGACAGACGGAGGTGCTCAAGGTCTGGGCCGCTCAGGATGTGGGGAAGGCGATCAACCCAGAGATGGTGAAGGGGCAGGCCGGTGGGGGGGTGCATATGGGCCTGGGTTACGCCCTCACCGAGGAGTTCATCCAAAAGGAGGGGTTGGTCAAGACCCGTCGCTTCAGCGAGTACCATATCCCTACCGTGGCCGATATGCCTCGGGAGTTCATGCCCTTCATTGTCGAGGTGCCCGACCCCACGGGCCCCTTCGGGGCCAAAGGGGTGGGGGAGATGACTACCTTGCCTACCGCCCCGGCCATCATCTCCGCCATCCACGACGCGGTGGGCGTCTGGATCGATAACCTCCCGGCCACAGCGGAGAAGGTATGGCGAGCCATGCAGGGGAGAGCGTAACTGGCATAGGAGCAGCGTGTGAAGAGGCTCACAGTTGCCTAAGCCGTGATCCCTGTCCTTCAGTCGATATTCTTCCTGAGTAGCGAAGGAAGATCTATGAAAGAAGAGACGATTAGACTTGACATAAATGACAGGTCTTACCAGGTGGTTGTCTCCCGGAAGACGATGCTCCTTGATGTCCTGCGGGACCAGTTACGCCTCACGGGGACCAAGAACGGTTGTGGCCACAACGCCTGTGGCGCCTGCAAGGTGATCGTCGATGGGGAGGCGGTCAACTCCTGCGTGTACCCGGCTAAGAGGGCGATGGGGAAGAAGATAGAGACCATCGAGGGGCTAGCCAGGGATGATAAACTTCACCCTTTGCAAGAGGCCTTCGTCCGCCGGGGGGCGGTACAGTGCGGCTTCTGCACCCCGGGTTTCATCATGGCCGCCAAAGCCCTTCTGGACAGAAACCCTCGCCCCGCGAGGGAGGAGATCGTCGAGGCTTTGGCTGGTAACCTATGCCGGTGCACCGGCTATACCAAGGTGATAGAGGCGGTGGAGGAAGTAGCGGGCTTGCTAATAGAGGCGAAACCGCCTCTGCTGGAGAAAGGGCCTCTGCGCGCGGTGGGGCTCTCCCTCCCCAGGCCCGATGCCCTGGAGAAGGTGACGGGAAAGGCTATCTATGCGGCGGATCTCTACTTCGACGATATGCTCTATGCAAAGGTGCTGCGCAGCAGATACCCCCATGCGCGACTGGTCAAAATCGATATCGGTAAGGCGAAAGCCCTGCCCGGTTTGGCAGCCGTCTTGACCGCAGAGGATATCCCCGGCGAGAAGAACCACGGCCTAGCCAGACTCGACTGGCCGGTCTTGGCCTATGATAAAGTGCGCTACCTGGGAGACGCCATCGCCATCGTGGCCGCGGAGACCGAGGAGATAGCCGAGGAGGCGCTGGAACTGATCGAGGTGGAATATGAGCCTCTTCCCGTCGTTGGCTCGCCGGAGGAGGCCCTGGAGCCTGGTGCGCCACCCATTCATGAGGAAGGGAACATACTAGAGCATATCAAAGTGCGTAAGGGCGATGTGGAGGAGGGTTTTTCCCAGGCGGAGATCGTGGTGGAGGGCGAGTTTTGGACCCCCTCCAGCGATCACTGCTTCTTGGAGCCAGAAGCGGGAGTGGCTGCCATCGATGGGGATGGGATAACCGTCTATGTGGGTTCTCAGATCCCCTTTGCCGATCGACGCCAGATCGCGGCCTCCCTGGCCATCCCCGAGGAGAAGGTGCGGGTCATCCAGACCAGGGTAGGGGGAGCCTTTGGTGGCAAGGAGGATATCTCCGTCCAGATCCATGCGGCTCTTTTAGCCCAGGCTACAGGCCGGCCGGTGAAACTGGTCTGGAGCCGCCGGGAATCGATGACCGCTCATCCCAAGAGGCATCAGACCAGCATCTGGATGAAGACCGGAGCCACGAGAGAGGGTAAACTCTTGGCCGTGGAGGCTCGTATCCTAGGAGACTCTGGCGCCTACGCCTCATTGGGGCCCTACGTGATGACTCGGGCCGCGACCCATGCTACCGGTCCTTATGAAGTGCCCCATGTGAAGATCGACTGCTACGCTATGTACACCAATAACCCCCCTGCTGGTGCCTATCGCGGCTTTGGGGTCCCACAGACAAACCTTGCCGCCGAGAGCCAGATGGATATCCTGGCCCACGAGTTGGACCTGGATCCCCTGGAGTTGCGAAGATGGAACGCCCTCCGGGTTGGCTCCGTGACGGCCACGGGACAGGTTCTAAGGGATAGCGTGGGACTAGCGAGGACCATAGATAAGGTGGCTCAGGCTACAGAGGGTTGGCCTGCCTGGGCAGAGGCGGCACCGGAAGGCAAACGGCGGGGCTGGGGGGTAGCCTGTGCCTACAAGAACGTGGGCCTGGGGGGTAGCGCACCCGACTCAGCCGGAGCGACGGTCGAGGTTCTAGAGGAGGGGCAGGTAGAGGTGCGTGCTGGAGCCGCAGAGGTGGGGCAGGGGATAGTCGCTGTCTTGGCTCAGGTGGTGGCCGAGGAACTGGGCTTCTCTCATGAGAAAGTGAAGGTATTGGTGGCGGACACGGCGCTGACCCCCAACGGGGGGGCTACCACAGCCTCTCGCCAGAGTTTTATCACTGGTAACGCGGCCCGACTGGCAGCCCAGGAGGTCAAAAGAACCCTTGCCGGAGTGGTAGGTGAGGCACTCAGCGTCCCAACCGATAGTCTCATCTTCGAGGGGGAACGGATCCAGGCGGAGGACGGCCACTCTTTGACGCTGCGGGAGGCGACCCGTCTGGCCAAAGAGAAAGGGAAAGCGCTCTTGGCTTCCTCCATATACACGGCCCCTCGCACTGTCAACCTGGGGGAGAATGGGGACGCCCACTTCGCCTATGGTTACGCCACCCAGGCGGCCCAGGTAGAGGTTGACATAACCACGGGCGAGGTGAAGGTGGTGAGGGTGGTGGCGGCCCACGATGTGGGGAGAGCCATCAACCCCTTGGCTATAGAAGGACAATTAGAAGGAGGGGTCTTGATGGGGCTGGGCTTCGCCTTGATGGAGGGTTTCTCCCTGAAGGAAGGGATCCCCCAGAAGACAACGTTTACCAAATACCGCATCCCCACGGCCAAAGAGGTGCCAGAGATAATACCTATTATCGTGGAGGAGGAGACATCCGAGGGGCCCTATGGGGCCAAGGGGGTAGGGGAGATCACTTCCATCCCCACCTGTCCAGCGATAATCAACGCTATCTATGATGCTCTAGGGGTACGGATCAGACGGTTGCCGGCTACATCGGAGAGGGTTTTGGCTGCTTTGGAGAGGACAGAGGGATTATGAGGGTGGCCACTCTGGTGAGCATAGCCTTTCTAGTAGTGGCCTGTGCAGGTGGTGCTGCAACGCCGACTTCGCCAAAGGAGACGCTTCCACCATCCATGGCTACGCCTGAACCCACACCTACTGCCACGCCTGAGCTTGCCTCAACCCCGAGTTCCCTTGTGGTTGAAGAATACCCTATCGTGGCCGAGGGTGTAGATACTCCAAGGCATTTTGAATATATGGAGCGCATCAGCCCGACCATCCTGGATCGTCGACGCGCCTGGCGGGAACCGTCTGCCGAGGAGTTTTTAGAACCTTATAACGCGGCGTTAGAACCCTTCGGCTATCGGCTAGTAGCCAAGGAGAAACCCGACTGGGCTTATCCTTTCTACGATCTCTATCAAGGGGACAGGTTGGTCGAGGGGGATCTGTACGCCATCTGGCCGGTGACAGTGGCCAGTTCGGGCCACGACTTTGCCCTGCTGGTGGAAAAACTAAATGGTCCAACTCTCCTTGTCCGCCTCGACTCTTCTGAGCGATGGGACCAGAGTCGTCACGAATTCATCCCCCCAGTCTTTGTAGGCGATGACCTGGTGATCATAGAGACAGACGAGCAGCACCAGCAGTATGGCGTGCGGCGAGGGGATGAGACCCTCTACTCCTTCACCGTGCCAGGACCCCGGGTTGATAGTCCAGTCAAAGGACTATGGTCGTGGATGGGACACTGGGTCCTGGAGGTGGATGGGGAGGTCTTGGTGGATGGCCAAAGCCTGAACCAGAAACTTGGATACGACGAGATCTTTGGCTGGCGCCTACTGAGCGGGCAACCCCTCTATTTATTCAGGAAGGACAACCGCATCAGCGTCTCTTACGCTGGCCAGGTACTGCCCTACCAATACGACGAGGTGATCCACTACCAGTGCTGTGAGCCGGCGGCTTTTAATGTGGCCGGGGACGAGGTAATAATTTGGTTCCACGCCCTGCGGGATGGGATGTGGTACTACGTGGAGATGGGGGTGTATCAATAAACCCTGTGCGAAGGAAGGCACCCCTGCCCATATTCTGATTTATCTGACGACGCGTTGGCTTAGTATCCCCAAGGGGCTGTACATTGAGTCTAGAGGTTTCCGTGAACGATTTCCTCAGCGACCAGGAACGGTGCCGTATATCCAGCCCCCGGATCAGAGAGGCTTTGGAAGAGGTCTTGTCCAGGCTTCCAGATTCGGTTTATAATAACCTTGTCCACGGCGACCGCCCACTCTATATGGCCGAATCGAGCCGTATAGCTGGTGTGGTGACCCTGGATTGTGAAGAGGGCTCGGGGATGACCTTCCTCACCCTCAACCAGGAGTTGGAGGGCAGAGCCCAAGAAGAACTGGTGGGTATAATCGCCCATGAGTTGGCCCATCTGGCCCTGGGCCATCGGTTTGTGTGGTGGGGAGGAAAGCACCAACAGCGCCTCAGGGAGGAGTATGAGGCTGATGGGCTGGCTTGCCAGTGGGGCTTCCAGGGGGAGTTGATGGCTGCTTTGGAGGCCCTGACCGGGGTTCAGGAAGCGAGGCGGAGAAGAGAGAGGCTATCATGATCAGTGTGGATGAGGCTCGGGAGAGAATCTTGAGATATTTTCACCCTTTGGAAGCGGAGAAGGTGTCCATCTTGGAGGCTTTGAACAGGGTTCTGGCGGAGGATGTCTACTCCGATATCGATATCCCTCCCTTCGCCAACTCGGCCATGGATGGTTACGCTCTGCGCTCTGGAGATACAGTAGGCGCTTCTAAGAAGAGCCCGGCAACACTCGAGGTGGTGGCCGATCTAGCCGCCGGGCACACCACCCATTTGAAGGTGGAGCCAGGGAGAGCGATTCGGATCATGACCGGAGCCCCTCTACCTGAGGGGGCGGACGCCGTGGTGCGCTTCGAGGCTACGAGCGAGGGGCTGAGAGGTGGTTGGGGGCCCACGGTCGAGGTTTACAAGGAGGTCTCGCCCCGCGAGAATGTAAGGCCTGCGGGAGAAGATGTCCGAAGGGGAGAGTTGGTTCTGGCCAAGGGAACGGTTTTGCGCCCCCAGGAACTGGGCGTCCTGGCTTCCTTGGGGCGGCCGGAGGTGGAGGTGATCCGCCGTCCTCGAGTGGCTATTTTGGCCACCGGAGACGAGTTGGTGGCTATCGATGAAGAGATCGGCCCCGGCCAGATCCGGAATAGCAACGAGTATTCTACCGCCGCTCAGGTGATCCGGTACGGGGGTGTTCCCCTGAGGCTGGGCATCGCCAGGGACAGGGTAGAGGAGTTAAAAGCGAAGATCGAGGAAGGGCTGGCCGCCAGGGTGGATCTCTTTCTCACCTCGGCCGGGGTCTCCGTGGGCGAATATGATGTGGTAAAAGAGGTCCTAGCCTCTGAAGGAGAGATCGATTTTTGGCAGGTGAATATGAAGCCGGGGAAGCCTTTGGCCTTTGGCCATATCCAAGGGGTGCCCCTTATGGGGTTACCAGGGAATCCGGTCTCGGCCATGGTCGCCTTTGAGCAGTTCGCCAGGCCGGCCATCCTTACCATGCTGGGCAAGGCTCTGGAGAAGCCGGAGGTTGAGGCCACCGTCGATGAGGATGTGACAAACAGCGGTCGGCGGGGCTTCTTAAGAGCCATAGTGACGCGGCAAGAGGATGGCTACCATGCTCGGGTGGTGACCGGTCCCCGAGGTTCAGGGGTCCTCACCTCCATGGTGCGGGCTAACGCCCTTCTCATCGTGCCTGAGGGCACGACCCTGGTTAAAGCGGGGGAGAGGCTGCGGGCCCAGATGCTCGACTGGTCGGAGGGTATAGAATGATCCCCATTATCTCCGTCGTAGGGAAGTCCGAGGTTGGCAAGACGACGCTCCTCGAAAGGTTGATCGCTGAACTGAAAAGGAGAGGCTATCGTGTGGGGACCATCAAGCATGATACCCATGACTTCGAGATAGATACGCCGGGGAAGGACTCTTGGCGTCATGCCCAGGCAGGGAGCGATGCGGTCCTCATCTCCTCGCCGGAGAAGGTGGCCCTCATCAAACGGGTGGGTAGGGAGAGGAGCCTCGATGAACTGTTGAGGTACATGGGTGACGTAGACTTGGTTCTCACGGAGGGGTACAAGAGGGGCGATAAGCCCAAGATCGAGGTCTCCCGCCAGGCTAAGGGCCAAGAACTACTCTGCCACGAGGAGGAACTTCTAGCCTTGGTCACCGACCAACCCTTCGATTTGGATGTGCCCCAGTTCGAGCACGACGATGTAGCAGGATTGGCCGACCTAATAGAGAAGGAGTATCTGATGGGTCGGGAGAAAGAGAGGGTTTCCCTAGTGGTTGACGGGCGAGATATACCCTTGCGCACCGAGTTCGCTGCTGAAGTGGTGAAGGCGGTGGTGAAGGCCTTGGTCTCTACCCTTCACGGGACCGAGGGCGCCAAGAGGGTTCTTCTCTCATTGCGCATGGAGAACGAACAGGAGAGGATTAAATAGAGACAGGAGGTAAGTGGAGAGATGGTTAGGGTTAGATGCTGGTTAGACGATTGCAAGTTTTGGAAGGCGGGGGTCTGCTCCTCGGCAGAGATAGAGATCTATCCTGATGAGGGGTGTGTTACTATGGAGGTAGGGGAGTTCGAAGAGGACGAGGAAGAATGGGAGGAAGACGAGGAGGAATGGGAAGAGGATGAGGAAGAGGAATAAAGCTAACGTCTCTTTGCCCCTCCCTGGTATTCGTCCCCAGACCTTTCCTACCCCATTCTGCGCCGGTTGTGGTCATGGCATCCTCACGGGGGCTATCCTTAGAGCCATTGACAAGATAGGATGGCACCTAGATGAGATGCTCTTCGTCTCCGGTATCGGATGCGCGGGCTGGATCCCCAGCCCTCATTTCGCTGCTGACACCCTCCATACCACCCATGGGCGCGCCATCGCTTTCGCCACGGGGGCCAAACTCTTCCGGCCAGAACTGAAGGTGGTGGTTATCGGCGGCGATGGAGATATAGCCTCCATAGGGGGTAATCATCTGATCCACGCCGCCCGACGGGATATCGATTTGACGGTGATCTGCGCTAACAACCGCATCTACGGCATGACCGGGGGGCAGGTCACCCCCACCACGCCTCAAGGGGCCTTTACCGTTACCACCCCCCAGGGGAACCCCGAGCCCCCCTTCGATCTCTGCCACCTGGTCTCAGGGGCTGGGGCCACCTATGTGGCCCGCCACACGGTCTATCACGTCCGAGCCCTGATCGAGACCCTTGCCCGGGCTCTGGAGCATGGGGGTTTCGCCTTCGTTGAGGTGTTGAGTCCCTGTCCCACTCAATATGGCCGGCGGAACGAACTCCCAAGCCCCTGGGCCATGATGGAGTGGCTGAAGGAGAAGAGCATCACCGTCAAGAGGGCGCTTTCTGAGGATGTCGGGGACAAGATCATAATCGGGGAGTTCAACGATGCCCAGAGCCGAGCCATGCTTTGGAAGCGTTGAAGCCCAGGCCTCATCTGCATAGATAAAGAGGGGTCAAATACCCCTCTTTCATTTTGCCACTCTCTTCTTAAAGGTACTTCCCTATGAGCAGGTCCAGGTCTCGCTTTCTCTCCTCTGAAATGCGCTCTTTTTGGGTGATGATGGCGCTCTTCAGGGCGGTGGGGCAGGGGCAGGTGCGAGTCTCGGGGATATGGGGAAGGACTTTCTTGATGATCTTCTTGGCCATCTCCGCGTTCTTGAGCAGGTTATCGATCAACATCTCCACGCTCACCGGCTCCTCGCTGACGTGCCAGACGTCGTAGTCGGTGACGTTGGCCAGGACCGCGTAGCAGATCTCCGCCTCCCGGGCCAGTTTCGCCTCCGGCAAGAGCGTCATGCCGATGATATCTACCCCCCATTGTCGATAGATGCGCGATTCAGCCTTGGTGGAGAAAGAGGGTCCTTCTATGATTACATAGGTCCCACCTTTATGGACCCTGGCCCCGGCCTCTTTTGCTCCTTGGTAGAGGAGTGCGCTGAGGTCGGGGCAGAAAGGCTCATCGAAAGAGATATGGGCTACTACCCCTTGGCCAAAGAAGGTATTTATACGGCCCCTGGTGCGGTCGAAGATCTGGTCGGGGATGACCATATCCAGGGGGTGGATCTCCTCTTTCATGCTCCCACAGGCGCTGACGGCGATTATATGCTCCACGCCCAACGATTTCAGGGCGTATATGTTGGCTCGGGAGGGGAGTTCCGAGGGCGTGATCCGATGGCCCCGCCCGTGGCGGGGCAGGAAAGCCACCCTTCGCCCTTCTAAGGTCCCCATGACGATGAGGTCGCTGGGCTCCCCAAAAGGGGTCTTCACCTCTACCTCTTCTACCTCGGTGAGGCCCTCCATCTCATAGACGCCGCTGCCGCCTATGACCCCTATCCTGGCCTTAGCCATTTTCCCCTCCTATCTGTGATCGTCTGCAAAGGATCCCCCGTGGGATCGGAGGGAGTATAGTCCAAATCTGGGCCTTTGGCAAACGCGAAAAGCGATTTAGTACCAGACTTCCTCTCCGGAAATCAATTGGTGGAGGGAAAGGAAGAGGACATACCAGCAAAAGTAGCCGAAAAGGGCCACCAGGGGGACACCCAGAAGACGCGGCTCGAGCCAGAAGAGGTTTTGGTACCGCCAAGAGCCCATGAGAGCGTTTAGACCCTCCCAGGCAAGGGTCAAGGTTATGGAGGCCAAGGTCAAGGCTGCCAGAGGGCTCCAGAAGCCCTCTAGGACGCTTCTTAAGAGCCCCTTCGACCCTTTTCCGTATATCCCATATTCTAAGAGAAGCCAAATGCCGGCGAAACTGGGTATGATGAGGGGGCCAGAGCCTGCCCCGGTACTTGCCAGGCCGGGGGCATCCATATAGAGAAAGGCGAAGAGGGGGAGGGCGAAGAGGATGGCCCCCACTGGCCCAGAGGCGGAGAGCAGAGCCTTCCGCCACCTTTCGGGGAGAGAAGTCCTTTTGCCGAAGCCTCGGGTGAGGAAGGAAGCCAGACGATACGACTCATAGATGGCGGGAAGGCAGAAGCCCCAGCCCATATAGAGCCCTAGGGCTAGTAGGGGGGTGGTAACGGTCAGGTAGCGGAGTATCTTGGTGATGGCAACCATCTGGAAATCCAAAAAGAGGCCGAAGAGAGCGCCCCAGAGGATCATTCCCAATATCTTTCTTTTGGGGCCATGCAGAGTCGAGCAGCCGGTAAAGCGGAAGTTGATACCGTCACAGATGAGCCAGACCCCTAGGGGGAAGATGATATGAAAATGGAAAAGGCCTGTTTGGGGGCCCAGGGTATAAGAGGCCACGAGGATAAGGAAGCCGAGGGCCAACTGAAGGCTACTTACCACCCCTGCTTTTCCTGCGCCTAGCCAAGGCCCGCTCCATCTCCCGCTGGGCCTCTCTCTCGGCGATGTCCCGTCTCTTGTCGTAGAGTTTCTTCCCTCTGGCCAAGGCTATCTCCACCTTCGCATAGTTATCCTTCAGATAGAGTCGTAAGGGGACGATGGTGTAACCTTTGGCTTGCACCTTCCCTGCCAAGCGATTTATCTGATACCGATGGAGGAGGAGTTTCCGGTCTCTTTTGGGGTCGTGGCTTTGGCGACCGGCCTCTTTATAAGGGGCAATGTGAGCGCCCACCAGCAAAGCCTCGCCACCCCTGATCATGACGTAACTATCCTTAAGGTTCACCCGACCAGCCCGGATCGATTTTATCTCCGTGCCGGTGAGGGCCAGCCCCGCTTCGTAGGTTTCATCGATGAAATAATCGCGGCTGGCCTTTCTGTTGACAGCGATAACCTTCTCTCTCATTTCTCCAGGTAATCGATGGCCAGTTCCAATTGGGGATCTAGGCCTTCAGCCAGATCCTCGTCGGTGATGTGGACCTCGACATCGGGGATGAGTCCCTCTCCCTCTATGAGCCGGCCGTGGGGGGTGAGCCAATGGGCTATGGTGATGCGTAAGCCAGAGCCGTCGCTCAACTGGTGCTGAACTTGGACGGAGCCCTTGCCCAGAGTCCTCTCGCCGATGATGATCCCTCTTCTATAGTCCTGTATGGCTCCGGCAACTATCTCCGAGGCGCTGGCGCTTCCCCCATTCACCAGGACGACCAAAGGGATCTCTGTTGCCAGGCCGTCCCCTTGAGCCTCATGCTCTTCTGCTGAATCTTTGTCCCTCTCGGACATGATAACGCCTTGAGCGATGAACTCGCTCCCCACATCGATGGCCGCCGTAACCAGCCCACCAGGGTCATCACGCAGATCTAAGATC
>DAOULQ010000145.1:0-5158 GCA_034419095.1 Anaerolineae bacterium
GGAAGAGGGCCACGATGCGGCCCGTCCAACGCTGACGCAACTGCTCCGCGTCGATCCGCTGTTGGATACGGATCTGTTCCCTTATCGATTCCGCCATCCGCTTCAGGATCTCCCCGATCTCGCCCCCTTCCTTCTCGTGGACCAGGAGCGTCTCCGCCATCTGATCGAGGAAGGGGCTCCTGCGGCGCTCCTTCACCTCCTCCAGAACCACCTCCAAGCTCGCTCCAGCCGTAAGGCCAGCCGTCATGCGGCGGAAATCCTCCCTCAAGGCGGGTGGGCCGCTCTCAGCCACCATCTCGAAGACGGCCTGCAGGGAGGGGATCACCGCGAAGTTCTCCCTGATCAGGTCTGCGCCCTCGGCCAGGGCAGATCTGTAAGCCCTCACCTTCCTGTCCCGACGGTTCTCCAGATAGATCCAGTAGGCTATCGACCCGGCCGTGAAGGCGAGGATGGTCATCACCGGAAAACCTACCAATAGGTGAGTCCCCGTGGCCGTCACGCCTCCCAAGAGAAGGCTCGCCCTGAGGAACTCGCGGGCCGTAACCTCCAACTCGGCCTGGTCCAGCCGCCCCTGAAGGTCGTCCAGAAGGCCTCGCTCCTCGTCCCCAGCCAACCGCTTCCTGAGGTTCACCCTGGCCACCGAGGCCAACCCCAGTATCACCATGATCACTCCCGCGGTCCCGACGAGGGCGAGGGCCGCGTTCACTGTACCTATGGCTCGGGCTAGCGATTCCATGTGGTTAATTGGCACCTCTCACCAGAGCGGATGCCTCGCTGAGCTGAGTCTCAGCGCAGGCCACAGAGGGATCGCTCGTTGATATCACCTCTTCGAAGTCGAAGCCACACGCTCTCAACCTCTCTCCCCAGTGGGGACGGATACCGGTCCAGATCAGCCCCTTCCCATCCCCCCGATCCACGAAGAGGAGCTGCCTCCTGATCACCTCCCCCTCCAGGCTCCCAGGGAGTTCCAGGATCTCCACCACCTTCCGTTCGGTGGTGCCCCGTACCCTGGTGAGGAGGATCACGTACTGAAAGGCTCCTGCGATGTAACGCCTGATGGAGCGTTGCGAGAGGTTCCTCGCGTCCTCGGCCTCGTAGGCCAGCACCTCCAGCCTATCCAGCGCCTCCTCGGCGCTGTCAGCATGAACCGTAGCCATCGTTCCCTCGTGGCCCGTGTTGGCCGCCTTCAACATGTCGAAAGCCGCCTTGTCCCGGGCCTCGGCCATGATGATGCGGTCAGGGCCCATGCGCAAAGCGTTGGCCACCAGGCGCTGCTGTCCTATCTCGCCTTTGCCGTCCATGCCTGGTATGCGCTTCACCAGGTAGACCACGTCCTCCAGCGGTATCTCCAGCTCCCTCGTGTCTTCGATGACCACCATCCGTTCGCTGGGATCTATCAAACCGCAGAGCACGTTTATGAAGTTGGTCTTTCCCGTTCGCGTCCCTCCCGTGATCAAGACCGCCAACCTCGAACTCACCACCATCTCTAGAAAGCGAGCCACCTGGAGGGTGACCGTCCTCAATCTCACCAGATCTTCTATCCTTCTTGCTACAAGACGGTGTATGCGGATGCTCACCGAGGGCCAGGGTTCCGCGATGGGATAGGTGCTGGCGTGGAGACGGGCTCCGCTAACCAGATGCCCATCTACCCAGGGGCTGGCGGTGTCCAGCTTCCGACCCGTGTGAGCTATGGCTCGGTTCACCAGCGCCACCACCTCCTCCGGACTGGAAAATGAGATCTTGTGTTTCCGTTTGCCCAGCTCGCCATCTGACAACACACAGTCAGGCCCATTTATCGATATCTCCTCTATGGTGGAGTCTTCCAGGAGCGGCTGGAGGGGTCCCAGCCCGAAGATCTCGTTGAGCATCCGTCGAGCCACGAGATCCACATCCTCCCGGAAGGGCTGCAACCGCTGGGAGAGGGCCATCTCCTGGTAGGCCGCGATCCTCTCCCCTATCAGTACCTCCACGGAGGAACGCACCTCCGAGGAGGCCTCCACCAGTTGACCGGCCTCGTACAGTTGACCGATCTCCTTCCTCACGTCGCGCATCACGACGGCGTAGGGGTCCTCTCCCTTTTGTCCCGTGAGGCGCCGCTCCATCTCCAGACGAGCTATCCGGCTCAGCTCTCCGTCGCCACCTCTCTCCAAAGGTGATGATGTAGTCATCGATCTCCTTTTCCTTTAGACCCTCAGGGCCTTCCAGGCCCTTTGCAAGATGTTGCCCTTTCTCCCGGTCACCATGAACTTCCCCCGCGCCTCCCATATATCCCGGATGGGGCTGTAGAAGGTGGAGGTGACGTCGATGAGAGCATCTGACACCGGGCTCCGCCTGGGCTGCAGCACCAAAGGCTCAGCCCGGTTGATGCTGATGGTCACCTCCTCGTTATGATCGGTGGGGATGTAGCCGAACTGAGGGAGCTCCAGGAGCTGGATGGCCTCCTTGCGGCTGATCCCGTGGGCTTCGTTGAACTTGTTGAAGACCAGCTTGAACCGCTCGGGGTCTATATCCAGGATCTCCTTCAAGGGAGGGAGGCTCTTGTAGACATCGTGGATGGAAGCAGCCTCGGAATTGACGATTATCAAGTTCAGGTCGGCCTTCTCCAGGGCGGTGACGTGGACCGCGTGGTGGTACGACTGCCCCAGGTCGATGACCCGGAAGTCGGAGATCCCCTCCAGAGTCTCTAGTAGATCCTTCATGAACGCCTCTCCGTGTGCTCCGGTGAGAACCCTCTCCCCTCCCAGGGTCATCACCGGGATCCCCGCCAGGACCTGGAGCTTGCCTCGGTAGGGCACCAGCTTGGCCGCCACCATAGAGGCGCTCATGTGGCCCTTGGCTGCGTAGGCGTTGGCCAGACCGAAGATGTTGTCTCCCGTCTCCTCCACCCGCTTGCGGAGGTTCATCTGCACGTGGATGTTGCCCTGATTCATGTCGGCGTCTAGGAGGATCGTGGGCTTGTTGGCGATCACCCCCAGGGCACAGGCGATGTTCACCGCGATGAAGGTCTTCCCCACGCCCCCCTTGGGGGACCAGACGGTGATGGTACGTCGCTGCCAGCCACCGTGATCTATCACCCTCGCCGTCTCCGCCGAGAGTTGGGGGATGTAGGTGGGAGAGGCCCGCTCCATGTAGGCCTCCTTGATGAGGCCGGGGATCATGCCCACTAACCGGGAGACCTGAACGCTATCCAGAGGGGTGTTGATGTGGGCTTTAGCTCCGATCTCATACATGGTGCCCGCGTAATCGCTCCCAGCCAGCACCGCGGCCACGGTGATGATGGGCTTCCTCTCGTAGTGCCACAGCTCGCGGATGGCGTCCTGCCCCAGACCCTTCTCGCTGAAGCCAGGGAGGTGCGGATCCAACAGGACCACGTCGGCCTCGAACTCCTTGGCCGCCTCGTAGACATCGACCAGAGTCCGAAAGCCCCCCTGGACCTCAATACGATGAGGGTTGCCGCTGGGGAGCTCCCTCATGAGGAGCTCCACGTCGTTCCAGTTTCGCAGACCGACGATTAGCGTTATCTCCTGCCCCTGTCTGGGCAGCTGGCCGCTTGGGTGGGTCAAGTCCTGACCGGTCGCCTCAGTACCGCGCTGCACCGTTAGCCCGGGCCACTCCCGTTGCTCATTGACTCCGTCACGCGTCATCTCAACCCTCCGGAGTGGGCGTGGCTTCAGGAGTGGGGAGCGGCAGCACCTCCGTTTCCCACGGGATCCCTGTGGGAGGTGTAATGGTGTAAGTGTCGGTGACGGTGTAGGTGGCTGCCGCGCCCCGCTCTCCTAAGAAACGCTCCACGAAATCCGGCCACATCACCCCTGGCAGAGGCACCATGGGCTCCTCCACGGCCAAGGGGGAGACGAGAGCGACCCGAATGGCCCCGTTCTCCAGGGCGAAGGTGAGCATCTCCTGCTCGCTCTCCGGGATCAGGACCACGATGCTCTCTATCTCCCCCTTCAGGAACGGGCGCTCCACCGCCCCGCTTGTCCCGTCAAAGCCGGCCCCCAACCCATAGTTTGGGTTGGGGATCTGCTCGAAGTTCACCCTCAGAACGGGCACTCTCTGTAGGAGCGTCTTCGCCAGGGGAAGGACCACCTCTTCCTCCTCACCAGTAGCTTCCTCCTCGGAAGGGGCGGCCATGAGTGAGGGAGTTGCGCCTTGCCCTCCCGCTGCGAACTCGATGTTCACGTGATCTCCCGGCGCCAGTTCGGAGACCGAAGAGTCCCCATCCAAGGGGATCACCATGGCCACCATCGATGGGTCATCGAGGCCCAGGGAGAGCCGATACAGACTCCGCGGGTTCTCCCACAGGGATCCCGAGGGATCCGAGAGGAGGAGGCGGTTCTTGGTGAGGGGCTCTCCGATGTAGAGGGATTCGATCGGTACGGCCCGAAGGTACACCTCCAGCTCCTCCTCCAAGACGTACCTTTGGGCCACCTGAGGGGAGATGATCTGTTCATCTACAACGAACATCTCCTCTCGCAATTCAGTGAAAGGAGGGATGTTCTCCACGGCCACCACCACCCGATAGGGAGGTGGATTGGCTAGTCGCCCCCACAGGAGAAACCCCAGGAAAGCACCCACTGTAAGCAAGAGCCCCAGCAGCAAGGTCAAGGAACGCCGGATCACTCGTCACCTCTCTTTCCTCTCTTCTCAGGCCCGTCCCCTCCCCCCTGACAAGCTCTCTCTTGAATTGGTTTGTGGACGAGCGTCACATTCCCAGCCAAAAAAGAAGGCCTTCCTGGTCCATCCAACGGCACGATGCAGCGAGCGAGATCCTTGGCTCGGCGGATGACGCCGTCCTCCTCCAGCTTCACCAGATACCGGTGCACCGTCGATGTGGACCTGACGGAGGTCCCGGCTGCGATCTCCCTGAAGCTGGGGGCATACCCCATGGCGTTTCGAAACTCACATATGAATTGAAGGATCTCGTCTCTTGTGTTCATGGTCTTGTGGAAGAGCATCACAATTATAGCACGAGTGTTCTAATCTGTCAAGCCCTCTTTACCTTAAAATTCTGGGTATTCCATCGATTCGAAGGAGCGCTTGTTGACAAGCGGCACAAAATGTGGTATCCTTCTCTCAGAGGAGAGATGAAGTACGAGATCGACGGTTCAAAGCTCCGGTATCTCAGACAGGAGGTCCACGGCTGGACCCAGGATGA
>DAOULQ010000146.1:0-3496 GCA_034419095.1 Anaerolineae bacterium
TGTCGGTGGAGCCCTCGCCGCAGAGGATGAGGTCGTATTCCACGATCTTCTCGATGGCCTTGGCCAAGATCTTGGCCGTAGCCATGGTATCGGAGCCCGTGAAGGCCGGATCGATGAGGAGGCCCGCCTCATCGGCGCCCATGGCTAACGCTTCTTTTATCGTGTCCCTCAATTTGGGGGAGCCCAGGGCCAACGCAGTTACCTTCCCTCCCTCCTTCTCCACGATCCGCACCGCCTCCTCTAGCGCGTTCTTATCCATATCTCCGAAGAGGAGAGGTACTCCCTCTAAGACCGGCTCACGACTATCCCGTTTTATCCTTATCTGTTGGAGATCCGGTATCTGTTTGAGACAGGCTACGATCTGCACCTTCTCACCTCCTCTTAGCCGAACCTGTACTGGACCCCGAAGCCGCCTCGGGGGTAGTCCCAGGCCAAACCACTATCGCAGGCTATGGTACAGGCCCCACACTCCAGGCACCCCTCATACCTTATGAGGATCTCCCCTTCCTGGCTCAAGGTGTAGACCTGTGCCGGACATACGTACAAGCAGTACTTGGTCTGGCACCGCTCCTTGCATCTTGTCTCATCTATCTGGATATGGCCCTCCTCGTCGATCTTGAAAGCATCGAGGGCCAACTTGGCATCTATACTCATACTCTCCAAACTTTCAAGAGATCCCCCACCATGGAAGGGCGAAACACTCTCCTGGCCTCCCTCCACAAGGTGGCGGAGATCTTCTCCTTCGGCCCCTCGCCTATCCACATGAGCCGCTCCAGGCTCTCCGCCAGAGCCTGGGGATAGAGGTTGAAGAGCCTGGGGTTCTGCAAGAAATGGGGCATCTCTCTCTCGGTTTCCAGGTCCTTCAAGACGAAACTCTCCTTAAGCAACTCCTCATAGCGGGATAGGGAGGCACGGGAGAAATCGTTCCTCTTTTTGGCCTCTATTATCGTTTGGGCGGCTAAGGCACCGGAGGCGAGGGCGAAATCCATCCCTCTCACGATGAGGCCGGTGTTGAGGGCTAGACCAGCGGCGTCCCCCACTACCAAGATGCCATCACCATAAACCTGGGGCATACTTTCCAGGCCTCCCTCGGGCACTATATGGGCTGAGTACTCCACCGGATGCCCCCCTTCAATCAGGGGCTTTACCTCTGGCCGCTCCTTGAGGGAGTCAAGGAGCCGATGAAGTTCGAACCCCGGTTCCCTCCCCATCAAAGCGCCGATACCCACGCCCACGCCCAGGGAGATGGTATCGATATTGGTGTACAAGAAACCTCCGCCGAACATCCCCTCGGTCAGGGAGCCCAAAAAGAGTTGAGCGGCCCCCTCCTTATGGCTAAGGCCGAACCGCCCTTCGATGGCACTTGATGATAGCTCGATCACCTCCTTCACACCCACGGCGTAATCTCGAGGCTCACGCTTTTTGCCCAGACCCGCCTTCTCTACCGTGAAAGAGAGCGCTCCGTCGGCGGCCACGACCATATGGGCGTGGATCTCCGCTTCGTTGGCCACGATACCCATCACCCTCCCCTCTCGCCACAGGAGGTCATCGACCCTATTCTTGGGAACGATAAGCGCCCCCTTCTCAGTGGCTCTTTCAGCCAACCAGGGGTCGAACTTAGCCCTGAGGATGGTATGGCTATGATAGGGCTTCTCCTTGAACCTTTCGCTCGTCAGTTCAATCGTGACCGATGATCCTTCCCCCATAGCGGTGAGCCGTTCTTTAATTACATGCCTCTCTAGGGGGGCTTCCTCCCAAAGGTGGGGGAAGAACCTCCTCACGGGGTGTAGGTAGAGCCTCCCCCCGGTGACGTTCTTGCTCCCGGGGAAATCTCCCCTCTCTACCACCAGGGCCTCTATTTCGGCATCGGCCAGATGGTAGGCACAAGCAAGACCAGCCAAGCCGGCCCCTACTATGACCACCTCCACCTTCTCCGCTTTGGCCATCACTCTCTCCCAAATCTCTCCGGCATTTGCGGAGGGGTAAAGAATGCCGCAAGGCCCCGCCTTGGCCCAAGGGGAGCCCTGCCGAGACTCCATCGATACCGTTCTATTGCGGTCGCTTCTGGGTGCCGCGGTAGGGGACGGCCTCATCACCGGCGTAGTCGCGAGCGATGATGATCTTCATGATGTTCTGGCCGCCCTCGGCTCCTACGCAGTATGATAAGACCCCTCGCAGCCCCATCTCCACGGGACAATCCTTGGTGTACCCAAAGGCCCCCAGTTGTATCATCACGTGTTGGCCGATGCGAGCCGCCAACAAGGGAGCCCGGAGTTTGCACATGGCTACGATCTTGTTGATATCCGCTTTGGTGAACTCATCGCTCCCGGCGTAGAACTGGTCCACCATCCAGGCCGCCTTGAGGAGCGTCAGTTTGGCCATCTCCAAGTCGGTATGGTCCTCGGCTATCTCGAAGGAGATGCCCTCGAAGTTGATCAAAGGCCGGCCGAAGAGGATCCGCTGTTTGGTGTAATCCGCCCCGATCTCCAGCATCTTCTCCGCCGCGCCAGTGCAGGCGGCGGCCACCACGATGCGGGCCACGTTGAACCCCTCCATATTCATATGGAAGCCTCGGCCCACCTCGCTCAACCGGTAGTGGTCTGGGATCTCCACATCCTTATAGACGAAACCGCCGGTGGAGAGCCCCATACGTCCCATATCCCTATAGACGGTAGTGGTGATCCCTGGCAGTTGAGCCGGGACGTAGAAGAAGGTCATCCCTCGATGACCTTTCTGGGGGTCGGTCACGAAGAGGCTGAGGTGGCCCCCCCCTCGAGTAGTGGCCTCGGTGACCCCGCTTATATAGGCCTTCTCTCCATTGATCATCCACTTATCACCCTCTTTGACCGCCGTGGTAGTAATGCCGCTCACATCGGAGCCGCCTTGGGGCTCCGTGGTATTGATGCCCATAAACCACTCGCCAGAGGCCACCTTGGGCAGCACCTCCCTCTTCAATTCCTCACTGCCATGCTTCACGATGAGATAGCTCCAGCCGAGGCAAAGCAAGGTGTAGACGGGGAGGGACATGCTCAGTTCTGCCCGGCCCAACTCATGTATGGTGATCATGGCGTAGACCATCTCCTGGCCGGGCATGGCCGAGCCTCCATACTCCTCGGGGATAGTTACGCCGAAGATACCCAGTTCAGCCATCCCCTGAATTATCTCTTCGGGGATGCCCGCCTCCCTCTCATCGATCTCCCGAGCCTGAGGCTCGATATTCTTTTCCGCGAATTCACGGACCATCCTCTTCCAAAGTTCCTGTTCCGCTGTCAGTCGAAAATCCATTTCGTTGCTGCCTCCTTTGCATTTGCGAATTTGCGCACAAATACGCCCAGCATTATACCATTGAGGTATATTGGTGTCAAGGGAACGTATTCTGCAAGCTAAAATGTAACCGAAACGGTATTGGTTGTGCAATATAAAATGTAACCGAAACGGGTGTAGAATGGAGGTATGGACATGTATTCTCGCAACCAATACCTCAAAGCATTGAGGG
>DAOULQ010000147.1:0-5599 GCA_034419095.1 Anaerolineae bacterium
GTCCCAAGGGTTGGGCTGTTCGCCCATTAAAGCGGCACGCGAGCTGGGTTCAGACCGTCGTGAGACAGGTCGGTCTCTATCCGCTGTGGGCGCAGGTGACTTGAGGGGAGTCGCTCTTAATACGAGAGGACCAGAGTGAACAGACCGCTGGTGTGCCAGTTGTCCCGCCAGGGGCATCGCTGGGTAGCTATGTCTGGAAGGGATAACCGCTGAAAGCATCTAAGTGGGAAGCCTCCCCCAAGATGAGGTCACCCACCCCGTTAAGGGGGTAAGACCGCAGGTAGACCACCTGCTTGATAGGCGGCATGTGTAAGCCCCGCGAGGGGTTCAGCTAAGCCGTACTAATGGTCGAGGGCTTAACGGTGGCGCGGCAGAACCTGGGCTCGACTGATTCAGTTGTCTTAATAAAATAGTTCCTCAGGTGACTTTAGCGGAGGGGAAACACCCGGTCCCATACCGAACCCGGAAGTTAAGCCCTCTAGCGCCGATGGTACTTGGGGGGCAACCCCCTGGGAGAGTAGGTCGTTGCCTGGGGAACTTTTTAGATTAGGAGCGGCCCTGTATGATGGGGCCGCTCAGTTCGCAGCCATTATGCGGCTTTGATCATCACGAACGAGATACTGCCATGGCCGTAGCGGGAGCTGTTACGTCGCTCAGATTCCTTGATGGGAGACCCCATCCCACGGCGGGGGCTTTCGCAGAGGCTCAGGCCTCCACTTTGGCAAGAAACATCGTGGCGTAACTCGCCGGTGGGGAAACCGCAAGGTATAGTGGCATAGACGCGTGCTTTGTGAAACTCAACTATCACGAAAGCAAGGCAGAAAGGAGAAAACAGTGACGAGAAAAAAACTGATCGCTGGACTTCTATTTATATTGTTGGCTCTTGCGATAGTGACTCCGATCGCCCGATCGCTGTTCATCCCAAGTGTGATGGATCTCTACGGTTGCAAGGAGATGTTCTCGCAATACTATGTGGATCCCGATATCGCACAGCAGAACGTCCCCTCGAAGTGGAAGGTCAAGATCCATAGCAATGGCAAGGCGCTGCTACTGGTAATGGTGCAGCAGTGCGAAAAGGTGGTTTTGGACAACCTGATCGATGTCGGCTCAGTGGGAATGTCCCATATCTGGATTGAGCTCGAGGGACCCCCTGAGGTCGTTACTCCGCTCCCCGAGACCACGAGGTCCCTGCCCACCAGGTACTGGTATATTTTGCCCCACCAGTTCGATAATCTCTTGGCTCGTACGCTCATTGGCCTCGTGGGTATCGATACCCAATTAGTCAAGAAGGTATCGCTTGGCGGCGATGCGGGTGGTACTCGATCCGGGGAGGTAATCGAGAGGGATTCCCCAGAAGCGAAGTACAATTGGACTGAGACGAGCCTGCTCTATCCCGCGCCAGACATCGTGACCGGAAGTCAACGGTTCTACAGGAAGTACGGGGTGCGTGAATCGGAGGCATATGCCAAGTGTGAATCCCACTTCCTAGGAGATAGCCAAGCCAGCCTCAGTGCTACAACCGATTCGGTGATCGGGAAATTGGGCTTCGGCACGTCGTTAACCGGGTTCTCAAGTCCCGTATGGGTCAAGCACTGTCACGTGGATTATCGGGTAGACTACTTCTAGATAGATGCACAAGATGATTTCTGGCTGGCAGAAGGTAACTTCTGCCAGCACATAAGAGCTGCCCAAGCCTGGAGAGAAGGCAAAAGATGGATCGTTCGACAGTTCTCTTTGCTATCTGGTCAGTCTTGCTATTTGCGGGCATTGTGTATGAGGTCGTCTCAGGAAGGGGGCTCTCGTTTCTGTGGTTCGTCTACCTTGCTACTTGGGTGGCTTGGTTAGTTGACCTGCGAGTTCATTGGTCAAAAGGCCTGAGCCAACGAGCGCTCGTTGTCCTTATAATGCTTTTGTTCCTCGTGGGTTTCGTTGCTCCCCTCGTTACTATCTGGCTGAGGAGCCAGAGCGGGGGCTTTTGATCCTAAGGCTCTAAAATATTGGCGCTCTTGGGAGGAGACGGAGCCGATTCAGACCTTCAGCGTGGAAGTGGTGGTGCGCTGAAGTTGCTTGCATGTCTTGACATGAGAAGAGGCCCGACCGATGTCGGGCCGATTTGATTTATAGGTTGGAGTCATTTTTTCGTGGCGTCGGATGTTACCATCTGACGCCCCTTGGGAAGTTGGGCTTGTCCTGGATTTGAAATCCAGGACAAGCATCAAAAAGAACGCAGTAGGGGTGGCCCTCAGTGGCCGTCCGGAAAGAGTTGGAGTCAGGCGGGCGGGGACCCTTCGGCTTCGCCTTAGGACAAGCAAGCCCCGCCCCTACATTTTTCTAGTTGAGTAATCCGGGCATGGAAACCCGGCTTAGTTCTCTCAGTTGTCCCTCTTCTCCTCCACCGCCTCCTTGGCCATCTCTATGAATTCCTCCAGCGCCTTCGGGCCTAAGTCCTCTTCTGTGCGTAGGCGCACGGCGACGGCCCCCTCTTGCACCTCCCTATCGCCTATGACCAGCATATAGGGTATCTTTTGCATCTGGGCATCCCGGATTTTGGCCTGCATCCGCTCGCTTCTGTCGTCTGTCTCTACCCGGAAACCCTCACCCCTTAGTCGCTCCGCCACCTGGTTGGCATAAGCCGCGTGCTCATCGGTGATCGGTATGAGCATGGCTTGGACGGGGGCCAGCCAGACGGGGAAGGCCCCTGCGTAATGCTCGATGAGGATGCCGAAGAAGCGCTCCATCGAGCCCAGGAGCGCCCGGTGAACCATATAGGGCCGATGCTCCTTCCCGTCCTGTCCCACATAGGTCATGTCGAACCGCTCCGGCAGGTTGAAGTCGAACTGGATGGTGGTCAGTTGCCAGGCCCGCCCCAAGGCGTCCTTGATGTCGATATCTATCTTGGGGCCATAGAAGGCTCCTGCTCCCTCGTCCACCTCGTAGGGTAACCCGTGCTTGTCCAGGGCCCGGCGCAAGGAGTCCTGGGCCTTCTCCCAATCCTCAACCCGTCCCACGTACTTCTCCGGCCGCGTGGAGAGCAAGAAGTTATACTCTCTGAAGCCAAAGGAGCCTAGGATGTGCAGGGTGAAATCGAGGAGCCTCACTATCTCGCCCTCGATCTGCTCCGGGGTGCAGAAGATGTGGGCATCATCTTGGGTGAAGCCTCGCACCCGCATAAGCCCGTGGAGGACGCCGGAGCGTTCATACCGATAGACCGTGCCTAACTCCGCCCAGCGCAAGGGGAGGTCCCGGTAACTGTGGAGCCTGCTCTTGTAGATCATGATGTGGAAGGGGCAGTTCATGGGCTTGAGGAAGTAATCTTGCCCCTCGATATCCATGGGCGAGTACATCAAGTCCCGGTAGAACTCCAAGTGACCGCTCCTCTCCCAGAGTTCGCTCTTCCCGATATGGGGCGAGTAGACGATCTCGTAGCCGTCCTTCAGGTGTTCCTGACGCCAGAAGTCCTCTATCATCGTCCTGATCATCCCCCCCTTGGCGTGCCAGTGGACGAGCCCGGCTCCTGCCTCCTCGTGGAGGCTATATAGATCTAAATCCTTGCCCAGACGGCGGTGGTCCCTTCTCTCCGCCTCCTCCCGCCTCTTCAGGGAGGCTTCCAACTCCTGGGCCGTGGGCCAGAGGGTGCCGTAAATCCGCTGCAACATGGGACGGGTCTCGCTACCTAGCCAATAGGCTCCTGCCACGCTCAGAAGTTTCAGCCCTTCTGCTTTCACTTGGCCCGTATGCTCCACATGGGGGCCGCGGCAGAGGTCCGTGAAATCGCTATGAGTATAGATGGAGATGGTCTCCTCCTCCGGCATGCGAGCGATCAGTTCCAGTTTGAAGGGCTGGTCGGAGAAGAGGGCTTCCGCCTCCCGGCGAGAGATCTCCTTCCGCTTGAAGGGGTGGCGGGCCTCGATTATCTCCCTCATCCGGGCCTCGATAGTCTCCAGGTCCTCAGGGGTGAGAGGGCGGGGGAGGTCGAAGTCGTAGTAGAACCCCTCCTCGATGGCCGGGCCGATACCCAGTTTGGCCTCGGGGAAGAGTTTAAGTACCGCATCGGCCATGATATGGGATGCCGAGTGGCGCAGGGCTTCCAGATCGTTCTCCTTTCCCTCGGGATCCCTTTGGGACTTTACGGACATCGTCTTCTCCTTTCCGGATCGATTGACCGCCCAAGGCTCTCATCAGTCATCATCACCGCCCCCTTTTATCAACGCTGCCTTCGCTATTCTCTCCCTGGGGACCAAGCGAGCCAAGGCGATGCCCACGAAGACTATAAACGCTCCCAGGGCCTGGAGAGCCGTGAACTCTTCGCCCAGAGTCAAGACGGCCACCCCCACCGCCACCACCGGTATCAGATAGTTATAGACCATGGTGCGGGTGGCTCCTATCTCCCCGATGGCCTGGAACCAAAGGACGTAACCCAACCCCGCGGCGATGAAGGAGGCGTACCCCAGCCCCAGCCATCCCTGAAAGGAGAGCCTGGCCCAAGGATAAATGAGGAGCGGCCGCCAGCCGAAGGGGAGCAAGAACAGGGTTCCCACTATCATACCCACCGCCATCACGCGCAAGGAAGAGTACCGCTCCAAAGAGCGCTTGGCTATCACCGCGCTGAAGGCGTTCAAGACGGCCGCCATCAAGGTTAAGGTGTCCCCGCGCAAGTTCTCCCAGGCGAGGGCCAGTCCCTGGGAGCCGGCCCTGACGATGAGGGTTACCCCTGCGAAGGAGAGGAGGATACCCACTATCTGACGAGGAGTGATCGGCTCTTCTCCCAAAAGCCAGGCGAAAAGGGCGGCGAAGATGGGTGAAGTAGCGATGATGAGGGAAGAGTTGGAGGCTGTAGTGTAGTTGAGGCCCAGGGTGAAGCAGATCTGATAAATACCGATACCCGATAGGCCCACAAGAGCCACCCGTGGCCAATCTTCCCTTTTGATGATGGGCTTCCCCTCCATCAAGTAGACCAAGGCCAACAGGAGGATAGAAGCACCTAAGAAGCGAGCGGTGACGAAGGCGAAAGGGTCGATCTCTTGCAGGGTATATTTTATGACGCTGAAGACCGAGCCCCAGATCAGTACCACCGCAAATATCAACAGGTCTACCTTTGCAAAACGCCTCACCTTTCCACCCCAAAGATAAAAGCCCGCCTTGGGGCGGGCTCTGCCGCGGTTCCACCCAATTTCAGCACGCAAATCGTGCCCTCTCAGCGTGATAACGGGCGCTCCCGTAGCCCCATACTCGATAGCCTTTCCGGGGTAGGCTCAGGGGTGGTTTTCCCCCAGGCGCTATGCTGGAGGGGCTTCCAGTCGCGGCCTCCTCCTCCCTGAAGCGGTACCTGGGGTACTCGTCCCCGTCGCAGCCTTTTCAGTGGGCGGTACAAGACTTGAACTTGTGACCTCTACGATGTCAACGTAGCGCTCTAGCCAACTGAGCTAACCGCCCTCTACAATTATAGCACAGAAGCAACGGTTTGAAAAGATGACGTATTCTGCAAGCTAAAATGTAACCGAAACGGTATTGGTTGTGCAATATAAAATGTAACCGAAACGGGTGTAGAATGGAGGTATGGACATGTATTCTCGCAACCAATACCTCAAAGCATTGAGGG
>DAOULQ010000148.1:0-2809 GCA_034419095.1 Anaerolineae bacterium
CCTCAATGCTTTGAGGTATTGGTTGCGAGAATACATGTCCATACCTCCATTCTACACCCGTTTCGGTTACATTTTATATTGCACAACCAATACCGTTTCGGTTACATTTTAGCTTGCAGAATACGCACTGTTGACAAAATCGAGATGAGGGGTGTATAATGATAATGTGCCCCCGTGGTGGAATTGGAATACACAGCAGGTTGAGGGCCTGTGCCCGCAAGGGCGTGCTGGTTCGAGTCCAGTCGGGGGCATGAGTGCCACACTCCGAGACTCCTAGAGTGAGTGGCAACGTGGGATGGGCGGCCGAAGAGGCCGCTCATTTTCATTGAGTGTATTATTCGGGCGAGAACCCAAGCAGATCAGGTAGCGGGACCCCCCACTCCTTCCCCCTGGCGTAGACGTCTGCCACGAGGTTGAAGACCAGGATGATTTGACATCTATCCTAACTAAAGGTAACGATGTTATCGCATTAGGGGCTCACCGGCTTGGGCCAAGGTTGGATTGCAGATCCCGGCAGGCTAAAAGCCCGCCAGCGCTTTTCGCCTGACGCACAGCAGAGAGGATGGCTGCCGACACAACCTCCGCGGCGTACCCTCCTACTAGGTTGACATTGGCCTTCTTCGCGCCGGTGGCTAGGGCGAAAAGCGTGTCTCCATCGAACATGGTATGAGAGGGACGAATGGTCCGGGCTATGCCATCGTGGGCCATCTGGGCTACCTTGTTCACCTCCTCTTTGTTCAGGCGAGCGTTGGTAGCCACCACACCTATGATCGTATGTCCTCGGCTAGCGAACCGCATGATGGCCTTGCCCACAAAACCCCTCATGGTAGATAGGGTATCGGCGAACCCCTCTTTGCGCAGGCGTCTGGCCCCGGCGATGATCTCCCCGGTGGAGGGGTCGATGACGTCGCCAAAGGCGTTGACCGCCACCAAGGCTCCCACGATAAGCCCCCCGCCTAAGTCGATGCTCGCCGTCCCCAGCCCCGACTTTGTGGCTCGGCTGGGCCCCAGGATCTTACCCACACTGGCACCCGTGCCGGCACCGACGTTCCCCGCCTCTATGGGACCTGATGTGGCCGCTTGGCAGGCGGCGTACCCCATCTCGGCATCGGGACGAACACCGGGATCTCCCATATCCAGGTCGTACAAGATAGCAGCGGGCACGATAGGCACTCGAGCCACGCCGGCATCGAAGCCCACCCCTTTCTCCTCCAAGTAGCCAACTACACCGCTGGCTGCATCTAGCCCGAAAGCGCTCCCCCCTGAAAGGAGCACCGCGTGAGCTTCCTGTACTAGGTGCAAAGGTCGGGCCAGATCCGTTTCTCGCGTGCCCGGAGCCCCACCCCTCTGATCCACTCCTACCACGGCCCCTTTTTCACAGAGCACCACAGTGCAGCCGGTCAGCGCTTGGAGATCGGTGGCGTGACCCACGCGGATGCCGGGCACATCGGTGATGGCATCATTCATCACTCCCTCCAAGAGATGATCTTCAGAAACCGGCACAAGAACCAAGAGGAGATCGATAACCCCCTAACGATTTTGGTGGCAAAGAGCGACCCTATCTTGGGACGACCTCCCCATGGGTAGGTCTACTCCTTTACCCACTCCTCCAGGTCTATACCCAAGGCCCTTGCCGCATCGCGCACGGGGTCATAGTCCGAGTCCTGGGAAGGGAGGTACCCATCTATGCCGTAGGGGTCGACTAGGAGGGCAGCCCCCTCATCGGTAGCGGCCACAGCCAGAAAGGCATCCTTGATCCTTTGCACCATCTCTGGAGGCAGGTCCTTCCGCACTACAATAGTATCCAGGGGGATAGGTTCTGTCTCGGCGATAAGCCTTGTATCCTCCATGATGTGGGGATAGAGCTCTCTGATAGCCGGGAGGTCGCGGGCTCCATCGTAGATGGCCCCCCCGTCCACCGTCCCATCCATGACCGCCACGATTACCCGATCGTGCCCCCCGGCAAAGACGGTCTGGCCGAAAAAAGCATCGGGGTCGTACCCTTCTTGGATTAGGAGAGCCTTGGGATAGATATGGCCCGAGGCTGAGACGGGGTCCGTGAAGGAGAAACTCTTCCCTTCCAGATCATCTAAGGAGTGAATATCGCTGTCCGCACGGACGATGATCTGGCCCCTGTAGTTCGTCCTCCCCTTGCGGATGGTAACCAAGATGGTTTGAGCCCCATATTTGTCGTGGGCCAGGACATAAGCCACCGCCGAGAGTTGGGCCACGTCCACTTTCCCTGCGCCCAACCCTTCCACCACGGCGGCGTAATCGGTGGGGATATGGGGCTCTATATGATAGCCGGTCTCCTCCTCCAATAGGCTAGTCAAAGCCGTGGTCGTCTCCAGGAGTTGTCCGGTCTCCACGGAGGGGACGAAGCCCATCACTATGGGCCTCTCCGTGCTCCCCAGAGGGGGCTCAGTCTTGCAGCCCATAAGTAGGGCAGAAATGGAGAGAAGCGACACGGCCCAGCGACACCAGCGAGCGATCATAGATCTCCTCCTTTATCATAAATTGAAATGGCCTCCCGGCGCTCCGAGAGGCCAAACTTCATCTCTATCTCCCGCCGTCTCGGTCCCCGGGGATCCAAGCGACCTTTTCTCCTGCTCTTCCTCACCGCCGTTAAAGGTCGATGGCTAATTTTAATTATATCACAGAAGAGCAAGTGTCTCAAGCGTATCGTATTCTGCAAGCTAAAATGTAACCGAAACGGTATTGGTTGTGCAATATAAAATGTAACCGAAACGGGTGTAGAATGGAGGTATGGACATGTATTCTCGCAACCAATACCTCAAAGCATTGAGGG
>DAOULQ010000149.1:0-15761 GCA_034419095.1 Anaerolineae bacterium
CCCTCAATGCTTTGAGGTATTGGTTGCGAGAATACATGTCCATACCTCCATTCTACACCCGTTTCGGTTACATTTTATATTGCACAACCAATACCGTTTCGGTTACATTTTAGCTTGCAGAATACGAGATAGTTCACATTTTGACAAAATGTGGTATAATGTTTCTTTAATACAAGAAATCATTTGCAAAGGAGGGTGCAAGGATGTACAAGAAACTCTTTATTCCAGGGCCGACCCATGTCCGGGACGAGATTTTGGAAGTGATGGCCACCCCTATGATCGGCCACCGCTCCAAGGATTTTGCAAACCTTCAGGGCGAGGTGATCCCCAAGCTCCAGAAGGTGCTCTACACCGAAAACCTCTGTTTCCTCTCCACCTCTTCCTCCACAGGACTCATGGAGGCTGCCATACGGAACTGCTCCCAGAAGAAAGTGCTCAATACTATCTGTGGAGCCTTCTCCAAGAGGTGGCACGAGATCACGCTAGCCAACGGTAAGGCCGCCGATCCTCTGGAGGTGGAGATGGGACAGGCGATCACCCCAGAGATGATCGAGGAGAAACTGAAAACCGGCCAGTACGACGCCCTCACCCTGGTACATAACGAGACCTCCACGGGGGTGAACAACCCCCTTTACGAGATCGCCCAAGTGATGAAGGACTACCCCGATGTCTGCTTGTTGGTGGACGCCGTCAGTTCCATGGCCGGGATCAAGATCGAGGTGGATAAATTAGGCATCGACGTCTGTCTGGCCGGGGTACAAAAGTGTTTTGCCGTACCTCCCGGATTGGCCGTGGCTTCGGTGAGCCAGAGGGCTATGGACCGTTCCGCAAAGGTGAAAGATAAGGGGTACTACTTCGACTTCCACGTCTTCCTCAAGTATTATGAGCGAGGCCAGACGCCGACCACGCCAGCCATCCCTCAGATCATGGCCCTCAACAAACAACTGGACGACATCTTGGCCGAGGGGCTGGAGAACCGTTTCCAGCGCCATGCGGAGATGGCCAGTTTCGTTCAAGATTGGGCTCGAAAGCATTTCGCCCTCTACTCCGATGAGCGCTATCTTTCCAACACGGTCACCAACGTCAAGAACAACCGAGGTATCAGCGTGGCCGGTCTCAACGAGGAGTTAGGCAAGCGAGGGGCTATGATCTCCAACGGCTACGGCCCCCTCAAGGAACAGTGCTTCCGCATCGGCCACATGGGCGACTTGACCCTCGACGATGTGAAATGGGTCACGGGCCAAATCGAAGATATCCTGGGCTTATAGGGAGGTAAAATGAAAGCATTGATCTGCGACCCTACCGCTCCAGATGCCATCGAGGAGATGCGTCGGGCAGGGATCGAGGTCGAGGTGAGGGACGATATATCGGCCCAAGAACTGGAGGCCTCTATTCCCGGCTATCAGGGGATGGTGGTGCGGAGCCGCACCAAGGTACGGGAGAATATCATCGACGCGGGCAAAGATCTCAAGGTGATCGTCCGCGGCGGCGTGGGGCTAGACAACATCGACGTGGAGTACGCGCAATCCAAGGGGGTCACGGTGATGAACACCCCGGCTGCCAGTTCCGATTCGGTGGCTGAACTCACCCTCGGCTACCTCTTTGCCCTGGCCCGCCATATCCCCCAGGCCACAGCATCC
Source organism: Anaerolineae bacterium (assembly GCA_034419095.1). Classification (GTDB taxonomy): domain Bacteria; phylum Chloroflexota; class Anaerolineae; order UBA7937; family UBA7937; genus UBA7937. The sequence continues at coordinate 1,641 of DAOULQ010000149.1, forward strand.
ATGAAAGCCAATAGATGGGAGAAGAAGAAGTTCCGGGGCACTGAGATCCAGGGCAAAACCCTGGGGCTTATCGGCTGCGGACGGATAGGCTCAGCGGTGGCCAGAAGGGCTAATGCTCTAGGGATGAAAGTGATCTTCCACCGTCGCACGCGATACGACCTCGATTGTGCCATCCAAGTGCCCTTCAAGGAGTTGCTCCAGACCTCCGACTACGTCTCTCTCCACCTGCCCCACACAGAGAATACCCATCACCTGCTGGGCCGGGAAGAGTTCGCCCTAATGAAAGATGGGGTCTACATCGTTCAGTGCGGCCGAGGTGGCACCATCGACGAGGAGGCCCTCTATGAGGCCCTCGTATCAGGCAAAGTGGCGGGTGCGGCCCTCGACGTCTTCGAAACCGAGCCCGCGGTGGACAATAGGCTCTTTCAATTAGACAACGTCATCGGTTCACCTCACATCGGGGCCTCTACAGTGGAGGCCCAAGGCCGAGTGGGCATAGAGGTGGCTAGCCTGATGATCGACTTCTACAAAGAGAAGTTCTAGGCCATCCCAGAGGATAGATACCAGGGGCTAGCGAGGCTAGCCCCTGGTATGGTGCTTGCCACATCCACTGAGCATCTTCCGCCGTTCTATTATTCTTGTTGGTGGCCACATCCGGCTCATCCTGCCAGAGGGTGGGGCTAGATAGAGATGAGGGCTAGGCAGGCAGCGAGATCTTCGCCCTTCCTCATTACCTCTTACGCTTGGGCAGCGGTAGCTCTCTTAGTCCTCATCCTCAACTGAAGAGGAATTGTCGCTACCCTCACTAGACTTCTAAAATTGTAAGGAGGTCTCATATGGCTAAGATAGCCCCTTTCCGGGGGGTAAGGTACAACCCCCAGAGGTTCGAGAAACTGGATCTCACCGTCTCCCTCCCCTACGATAGGATAAAGGACGATCTGCAAGAGAGATACTACCGGTTGGATGAGCACAACATCGTGCGCATCATCAAGGGGAAAGCCTTCCCCGGGGACAAGGAAACGGATAATCAATACACGCGGGCTAGGAAGTTCTACGAAGAGTGGCTCCAGGAAGGTATCCTCATCCGGGACCCCAAACCGGCCATCTACGCCTATAGCCAGGAATTCAGAACCCCTTCCGGGGAGATGGCCACTCGCAAAGCCCTCATCGCCGCCTTATATCTCACCGACTACGAAGAAGGGGTGGTCTTGCCCCACGAGCGAACCCTCTCCGGCCCAAAGGTAGAGCGCTTGAACCTCTTGCGAGCCACGGCGGTGAACTTCGGCCTCATCTTCATGGTCTACCCTGGGGATAAGATAGGCGAGATCCTGGCTCCCCACCTGGCCAAGAGGCCCCATCTCGATCTCTACGCTGTGGGGGAGGCCGATGTGAGGCACAGGCTCTGGGCCATCGACGACCGAGAGAGTATCGCTGCCATTCAAGCGGAGATGGAGCCCAAGCGAAACCTGATCATCGCCGATGGACACCACCGTTACGAGACGGCTCTAGCCTACCGAGAGGAGATGCGCCAGAAGACCCCCACATGGGAGCCGGATATGGCTTTCAACTATCGCCTGGTGAGCCTGGTGAGCATGGACGACCCCGGCCTCACTATACTTCCTACCCATCGCGTGATGCACTCCATTCCCCACTGGAACAGCGCGGAACTCCTCGCTGAGGCAAGTGAGTTCTTCGAGGTTTTGCCGGTAGAGGGGAGAGACGAACTCTTCTCCCAGATGTCCCAGGTAGCGGCGAAGGAACACCTCTTCGGCCTCTTCGAGGGCAGATATTACCTCCTCCGCCTCAAGGACGAGGGGGTGATGGACCGCTTTGTGGAGACCTCGCGAGCCTGGGAGTGGAAGACCCTGGACGTCACCATTCTCCACGAACTCCTCATCGAGAGGGTTCTGGGAATAGACAAGGAGAAGGTAAGGCGTCAGGAGAATATCAACTACATCCGAGACGCCCAGGAGGGCATCGAAGCGGTAAAAAGTGGCCAAGCCCAGTTCGTCTTCTTCCTGAACCCCACCAAAATCAGCCAGGTGAGCGCCTGCTCCGGAGTGGGCGAGAAGATGCCCCAGAAATCGACCGATTTCTACCCCAAGATGATCAGCGGCCTAGTGATGATGCCCGTGGGGAAAGAGGAGAGGCTGGGGTAGCGGCTATCAGGAAACAACTAAGCCACCGGATGATCCGGTGGCTTAGTCCGTTATGAGCCTCATACAAAACCCTCTCGGCCTGAACCAGGCCCTCTAGCAGGGTCAGCCACCTCCGGGCACCCACCCTAACACCCTGGCTTCCAGGGCGATATCCAGCCTCGTAACCCCCGAGCCATCTCTTGAGGCTAGGTAATAGTAGCCCTCACCCTCCTCATAATGAAAGGCCAAGATCGCCTCCCCATCAAGCGACCAGGCCAGGGGGCAAGAGAAGGGGCTACCCTCCTCGGTCACCTGCATAGCCCCCTCATCGCTTAAATCCCAGGCCCAGAGCCCCCTGGCTTCCGTTACCTCGTCCCAATAGTCGACCCCGCTATGCAAAAGATAGGCTACCCTTTGACCATCGGGCGACCAGATAAAACATCGAGCGTGCGTCCCCGGCGGAAGTTCCAAAAGTTTAGCCCTTGGCTGGGCCATGGTTAGATCGTAAACGAGGATTTGACCCCTCCCTGCCTCCAAGTCAAAGGCGGCCAAAGCCAATTGGCTCAAGTCTGGAGAGAGTATCGATTGATCAGGCATGGCATCCCCCTCGATAGGGATCGATTTGAGAACCCCATCCCTCCTTCGACCATCGTAGACAACGACCTCCTCAAAAGCGGGATCGCCTCCCCGAGGGATAAGAAAGAGTTCATCCGAGGCGTCGTCATAGCCCAGAATCGTGGCTCCGAAACGATCTTTCAACCCAGCCACTAGCCGATCTTCTCCCGTTGGCAGGTCTACTACCCCCACTTCTACCGAACGGCCGAAGGTGAGGGCCTCTGGGTCCTCACAGGCTACGGCATAGACGATAGCCTCCCCCCCTGCCGACCAACGGAGGTCAAAGGTATCGAGGATAGCGCCCTCGGGTAAGGTAAAAAGGGTAGTTGCACCCCCTCGCCTCAAATCCAGAAGACGCAATTCCAGTCCCAAAAGATAGGCCATCCTACTCCCGTGCAGCCGCGGGGAGTCGATCTGGCCCTCGCCGAGAGCGGCGATCTCCCGAGCGTCATCCCCCAGAAAGCCTCCACCATAGACCTTCGAACCCAAAAGGTAGATCAGTCTTCCCTGGCCGGTGATGGTTGGACCAGGGATAGGGGTAACCGTCGGCGTGGGCAAAGGCGTCTCGGTGAGAAGCACCACAGTCGTAGGTGGAGGAACAGGGGTCGCTGGCGCTGGCAGACAGGCAGATAAGAGAAATATCAGCCCCCCTATTAAACGCTTATCCATCCTCTCCTCCCACTCGCTTATAGATAGCCAAGAGTTGCTTGGCCGCTTCGTCCCACCGGAACCGCTTCGCCCGCTCCAAACCTTTGCTCCTCAACTCCTTCCGCAGAGAGGGGTCGCCTAGTGCCCTCTCCATCGCGTCAGTCAGGGCTTCGACCTCCTGTGGCGAGACCAAAAGCGCTCCATCCCCCACCACCTCCGGCAACGATGAGGTGTTAGAGGTAACGACCGGGGTCCCACAGGCCATGGCCTCCAGTGAGGGCAAGCCGAACCCTTCATAAAAGGAGGGGAAAACGAAGAGATCGGCCAAGTTGTACAAAGCCGGTAGGTCCCCTTCGGGCACGTAGCCCAAAAAGATCACCCTCTCTTCCAAAGAGAGCCTTTCTACCTCTTGGAAGATGGGCTCATAGAGCCACCCCTTCCCCCCAGCGATGACCAGCCGGTGCGGATATCTCCCCTTCAAAAGGGAATAGGCTTGCAACAGCCCTACATGGTTCTTCCGTGGCTCCAAAGTCCCTACAGTGAGGATGAAGGGGAAACCGAGACTATATCGGGCTTTCAGGGGCACTAGAGACCCTTCATCTAGGGGGTGAAACCGCTCTTCAACCCCCGGGTACAAGACCTCCACGCTACTCGACTCCACTCCCAAGAGTTCGGTGAGGTCATTCCCTGTATTCCGGGAATCGGCCAGAACCAGATCGGCCTGGGCGATAGAGCGTGGGACGGCCTTGGGGAGGTACCAGCGCAGCCGGGGGTCAGCGCCCTCTGGATAGCGCAGGAAGGAGAGGTCATGGATAGTGAGGACCCTCTTGCCTCCACGGAGAGGAGGGAGCACGTAGTCGGGGGAGTGAAAGAGGTCAAGGGGCCCGGTAAAAAGATCGGCGGGGAGAGGCACCCGCAACCTCTGCCAGAGGGTGGTAGCCCAGTGAGGGGAAAGGGGCAGATACCGAGGCTTGAAATTAGGGGGAAAGGTACTCTCCTCCTTGGGGCCACCGGCCACCAGGAGAAGGTATTCGTTCTCCCTATCTAGTTGGGCCAGCGCTCTCACCAAACCACGCGCATACCGCCCGATACCCGCCCTCTGGTGTACCGCTGCCGTGTAATCGATCCCTATCCGCAACCGTTACTCCGCCTCACGGAAGGTCCAGACTAGATTGGCGAAGAAGTTCCAAATCAGGACTACGATGATGGCAATAGCCCAAGCAATCCTATACCAGATGCCGAGCCATTCTAATAAGGTGTACATGATAAGCGTTCTGGTCAGAAGACCCAGGATGCTGACGATGAAGAACTGCATGAACTGTACAGCCGGCCCCTTATGCTTGATGTCCCCGAAGGTCCAGGTGCGGTTCAAGATGTAGTTATTTACTACCGCACAGGTGAAGGCGATGGCCTGGGCGATGAGCGGGTAGAGCCCCATCCGTTCCACCAGGACGAAGAGGATGGTGAAATCCACCACCGTGCCGGTGGCCCCCACTACCAACCACTTGCCAAACCGCTCCATCAACTTCCTGTGGTTCTCCACCAATTCCACTATCCGCTGCAAGGGACCTCCCTTGGCTTCTTGTCGATGACCGTCAAAAGCCCCAAGAGGAGAGCCAGATGTATATTCATGCCGTGCACGTAGAGGTTATCGAAGAGGCTATGAACACCGAAGGCCACCATCACCCCCAGGATCCCCAAGGTGATGCCCCGCCACTGCTCTTCAGCCCCCCGATACACTCGCCAACTGTGCCCGAAGATAGCCCCCCAAAGGAATAGATAACCCACCAGGCCGACAAACCCCGTCTCAGCGGCGACATTTAAGTAATAGTTATGGGCATGGCCCATAGGGTCCTCCCAGCCAGGCAGAGCGTAGACCGGATAAAGGGGCACGTAGTTCCCGATCCCCACCCCCAACAGAGGGTTATCGCTCACCATCCTCCAGGCCGCCTGCCAATGAGCCAGCCGCTCCACTATGGCGTAGTTCTTATCACTGAGGGGTATCCCTTCAACACTCGTGACCTTGAGGTAGGGGAGAAAATCGAGTAGCCGTTCGGCCAGGGCGGTCGGCATGAGCCTCCCCCCTCCCAGGAGGAAAAAGGAGGCCCCTAAGAGGAGAAGGAGGGTCAAAAGCAGAAACCCCCAACGGCGTCGCAGAGCGGTGGCCGTCAGCCCGCCTATAACCATAGCCACCAGGCCTCCGACAACGGTGCCCAAGCCCATATCTCTGGCTCCGAACCAGAGAGCGCTCAAAACCCCGGCCCCCATCCCTACGAGTACCCCTATCAGTTGAGGCCCGAAAGCCTCCGTCCAAACCCCCACCAGGGCCATGAAGCCCAAAGCAGCCAGGAACCCCAGCCAAGCCCCCCGAGACCAGGACATCACCATAGCCGTTCCTATGACGGCCAGACCCATGGCCCCTAGGCCCCAGAAGAGCAAACCCTCAACCCTCCGCCAGCCAGCGAAAGCGATGCCCACAGTTAAGGGTAGAATAAGCCCTAGATATCCGCCGAAGGGGTTAGGCTGACCGAAGGTCCCGTAGGCCCGGCTGAAACGGCCAAAGAGGATGAAACTCTCCGGCCCCAGGCCGAAGAGAAACTGGTAGGCCCCCAGGAGCGCCTCCAGGCTCCCAGCGATGAGGATAGCGATGATGGCTACCCTGCTCCCACCGAGAGCGGTGGCCACAAAGAGGTATATACCCAAGGCCTCTAGCCAGACGAGGAGCCCCTTTAGGCTGTATTGCAGGGAGAGGGCGTTTAAGAGAGAGAAGGAGATGGTGATGAGAAAGATGAGCAAGGGGAAAAGAAGGGGCGCGGGCGCGGGCCCGATCCTAACCTCCCGCCTGGCGACCATCTGGGCTAGCCAGGCGGCTAGTACCAGGCCAACCAGAAGTTCCGTCACCCCTACCCTCATCACCCCCACCTGAACCTCCTTCAATGAGCCGAAGGGGATGGAGAAGATGAGGAGATAGAGACCCAGTTGGGGGCGGATGAGGATGGCTAGGAAGGCGGTAGCCCCTGTAATCAAGAGTCCAACCCAAGTCAAGGGTAGGTAAGCGATGGCCAAGCCAGCGGCGATGACCAAGAGCCCTACTGCCCAGCGGTGATATTCTGCTAACCTTACCCCATAGGTAACCAAGATCGCCCTCCCGCTGGGGGAAGGATATGCTCAGGAGGCCTTTTTGTCAATTGACTGGACTTATGCGTAACACTATAAGAAAACGGCCCTTCCGGTAAGGATGGAGGACTCCCATGTCAAGGCTTGCCAGATGGCTCTAACCAAATCTTAACCAAGAGGCGCTGGACAAGCGCTAGATTTGAGGTTAAGTGAAGGCAAGGCTATTGACAGATAGGTTATGCTGTGCTAGAATGATAGTACTTTAGTACTAAGGGTTACCCAACACAGGCTTTCACAAAAGCAGCACCGAGTACAATCTGTGTTGGGGCTTTTCGTCTCTAACGCCCAATACCAATGCTTTGGAGGCCGTGAATTGAGGGCTGTACCGTGGTCCCCGGCGGGACGAGGCCCTCAAGGAGCCAATAGCGAACCCGGCCGGAGGGGTGGCCGATTCTCATAAACTCTCCGGAAGGAGGTAGTTCTATCGGACAACACAAAGGACAAGTGGTAGAGTAATCTAGTCTGAAAAAGACCAAAAAGGAGATACAATCATGGCCAGAAGAAAAAAGACGATAACTTTGACCCTGCTCATATTGCTCGTTCTGGTCCCCTTCATCGGGGTCAAGCCGGTTGTGGCCTGCGAGGAGGGCTGCACGCCCGGCTACTGGAAGAACCATACCGATGCCTGGGTGGGGCACCACCCAGATGACCTTGTCGATAGTGTATTCGTGGTACCATATACGGCCCTTGCTGACGATACCCTGCTCGAGGCGCTGAGCTACAAGGGTGGGCCCGGGGAAGATGGAGCAGCCCGGATCCTATTGCGGGCAGCCGTGGCCTCGCTGCTGAATGCAAGTCACACTGGTATCGATGGTCCCGGCACGGTGTGGCTCGTGGGGGCGGTGAATGACGCGCTCGCCGAGGATAGGGGCAGCATGCTTTCGCGGGCTTCGCTCCTAGACAGGTGGAATAACTTGGGATGCCCGTTGTAAGAAGAGCACAGTGAGCGCGCCTACCAACAACTGGGAGGAGATGGTTTCTAATGGGCGCAAGCGATACCCGGGTGCGGGAGGCCCGGCCGATGCGGCACCCGCCTGGGATCAATCGATGCCCTGCGTTTCCTGCTTCTGCTACGTCTCCACCTAGCCCTTGATGCTTTGGCTTTTGGCTCTCAGAGATATTCGTGATGCGTGGCGGGGTTTAGCGACCCCGCCACGCTTTTGGTGGGGGCTTCGTCGTGACTCAGCCCAATGGTGCGCCAAGCGATACTATCCCCCTTGATCCCTCCCTCGACCACCCTCTTCCCCGGAGCGCCGACATAGATCGCCCCGACCCCAAATCCCATCCCCTCGCCCTCAATTGCCCCTCCCATATTTCTGGCTCGCAGCCGCTCTTCAAAGATTACCCCATCACCACTGTCTTCGCTTCACATAGTGTTACACAATAGGCTAAACAAACCACCCTTTTTGACAGTCTTCTCTTGTTGTGCTAAAATATGCAAGTGCAAATAATTGCAGAATGGAGCCACCATGATGAGAGTGGAGAGCGCAACATTGCTGCGTAGTTTGGGCTTGCGCCCCACGCCACAACGGATACTGATACTCCAAGCCATTCTAAATAGCCCTGGGCATATCTCTGCGGAGGATATCTACGAGCAGGTTAGAGAGGAGTATTCTCACATCAACATCTCCACCGTCTATCGGAACCTAGAACTCTTAAAGGAACATCACGCTATCTGTGCCACCGACTTGGGCCAGGGCTCGGTCGTGTATGAACTATTGAAGGAAAAGCGGCATCACCATATGGTCTGTCAATGTTGCGGCAAGATCCTAGAATTCGACCATCGCTTTCTGGAACCGTTAGAAGCCGCTTTGGAGGAGGAGCATCTATTCAAAGCCCAAATAGACCATTTAGCCATCTTCGGCCTCTGCGCCGATTGTCTCCTTACAGGATCCCGTCCCATACGTAAAGTATCCCTGTGGGACAGGGATCCCGAGGGATGGGAAGGGAGAAGGAGATGACTAGGACCATCGCCGTGACCGGAAAGGGAGGCACGGGCAAGACCACAGTGGCGGCCTTAGTGGGAACGGAGACCTAGATGCGCATACCGGTTCTTGTGGATATCTTAGAGGCTAACAACCTTATCGCCCAGGAGATCAGAGAGCGCCTGGCTAAAGAGGGTATCTTGAGCCTAAATCTGATGGCTTCACCGGGAGCGGGTAAGACATCATTGATCGAACAAACCGTTGAGGCTCTGGGAGGGGAGATACGGATAGGGGTCATCGAAGGCGACCTAGCCACTAGCCTAGATGCTGAGCGGATCGCCAAGCATAGGGTTCCAGTAGTCCAACTGAACACTGGCACCATCTGCCATCTTGAGGCCCGGATGATAAAGTCAGCCTTGAAAAGCCTCCCCCAAATAGACCTTCTATTCATAGAGAATGTAGGGAACCTCATCTGCCCTACCGGCTTCGACCTGGGCGAGGATGCCAAGGTGGTGATCGTCAGTCTGCCGGAAGGCGATGATAAACCGCTGAAGTACCCGGGTATCTTTCGGGAGTCAAAGGCCGTGGTTATCAACAAGGTAGACTTGCAGCCCTACTTGAAGTCCCAAGTGGGCACCCTGCGGGAAGCAGCGCTAAGCATTAACCCCGGTCTCGATATCTTCGAAATCTCCTGTGAAACCGGGGAAGGACTGCCAAGTTGGTACGATTGGATACGAGCCCAACTTGCTGCCAAGGGAAAGGGCAAAGCGGTCGGATGAGAAGGGCATCAATTCAAGGCCCAGACAGACCATTTCGCCATCTTCGGCCTCTGCGTCGATTGCCTCCTTACAGGATCCCAACAGATGGGAAAGGAGAAGAAGATGACTAAGACCATCGCCGTGGCTGGAAAGGGAGGCACGGGCAAGACTATGGTTGCCGCCTTGCTGATTCAACACCTGATAGAGCGCAACTCTGGCAGCATCCTAGCCATAGATGCGGACCCCAGCACCAACCTTCATCTAGTCTTGGGCGTACCTTTGGAGGAGACGATAGGCGATATTCGGGAGGAGACCCTCCAAGAGGTCTCCAGGGGAGGCCTGGGGGGTATTAGCAAGCACGACTATCTGGAGGTGAGGATCAACCAAGCGTTGGTAGAGAGCAAGGGGTTCGACCTTCTGGCTATGGGCCGCCCCGAGGGGCCGGGCTGCTACTGCGCAGCCAACCATATGCTCCGCCTCTGCATCGACCGCTTGGCCAAGAGTTACGACTACGTGGTCATCGACAACGAGGCTGGCTTGGAGCATCTCAGCCGCCGCACCACCCGAGACTTGGACCTTCTCCTCATCGTCTCCGATCCCACCATGCGAGGTCTCATCGCCGCCTCTCGCGTCCTCGACCTGATCCGTGAGTTAGATACCCATGCCTCCCACATCCGCCTCATAGTGAACCGCGTCCCGGTGGATGGAGATGGCCAGCCGCGTCTTGCTCCCCAATTGGAGAGCGTTATCGGAGAGAAAAGGCTTGAACTCGCGGGCTTGATACCAGAAGACTCGATGGTAGCCGATTACGACGCCTGGGGCAAGCCGCTGATCGACCTGCCCCTTCAAGCCCCGATTCGCAGAGCGATGAACGAGGTCATAGGATCTCTCAACGGTCTCGTTTAGAGATAGAACCACCAGGTGACTGATGAGTTCTCGTCGCCACTTCTTCGATAGCCTAGCGGCAAAATGGGACGAAAAGCCGACCGCTGACCAAGCCCATTTGGAGAGGCTTCTACTCCCCTTCGCCCATAGGCTGGGACACGCCAAGGAGGTGCTCGATGTGGGAACGGGGACGGGGGTTCTGGTCTCCATCCTCGTCGGCCTGGCCCCCCAGGCGAGAGTCGTGGGTTTCGATCTCTCCCATGAAATGCTAGCCCAAGCCCGATTCAAGCATCCAACCGTATCTTTTGTCCAAGGCGATGTCCACGCTTCGCCCTTCGAGCCCTGCTGCTTCGACTTCATCCTCTCTTATGCTTGCTTTCCTCACTTCGAGGATAAATCAAAAGCCCTGGAAGAGATCCACCGAGCCCTCCGCCCAGGTGGCTGGTTGTTGATCTTGCACGGAGCTAGCCGGGCTACTATAAACGCCATCCATACCAAAATCGGGGGGGCTGTAGCCAGAGATCTCCTGCCTTCAACTAAGGAGATGGTGGCTTTGCTGACCTGGGCAGGGTTTGAGGAGATAGGAGTCGAGGAAGAAGAGGATCACTATCTCGCCTGGGGGAAAAAGAAAGAGGCGTTTGAAGCAAAGGAGTAACCCTCGCTTGGGAAAAGGTAAAGGAGGCTAAAGATGCATATTCCAGACGGCTATCTCAGCCCCGCTAGTTGTGCCGTGATGTATGCTGTGGCTGCACCCTTCTGGTACCGGGCCAGCCAGAAGGTGAAACGGGTTTTGACCGCCAAAATGGTACCCCTCACGGCTCTCTTCGCCGCCTTCTCCTTCATCATCATGATGTTCAACGTCCCCCTCCCCGGCGGAACCACCGGCCACGCCGTGGGTAGCGCCCTGATAGCCATCATCTTGGGACCTTGGGCGGCGGTGATCGCCGTCTCCGTGGCCTTGGCCATCCAAGCCCTCTTCTTCGGCGACGGGGGGATTTTGGCCTTCGGGGCCAACTCCTTCAATATGGCCGTGGTGATGCCCCTGGTAGGCTACTACATCTATCGCTGGATCAGCGGGCGAAGCGAACTCACCTCGCTGCGCCGGCCCATGGGGGCGGCTGTAGCCGGCTATTTCGCTCTCTCCATCGCCGCTCTCTTCACGGCCATCGAGTTCGGCCTCCAACCCTACCTCTTTATGGCCGCCGACGGGACACCCCTCTACGCACCTTATGGCCTTTCGGTAGCCATCCCGGCCATGATGGGGCCTCATCTCCTGGTGGCTAGCGTGGTGGAGGCCCTGGTCACCGGATCGATAGTCGCTTATCTACAACGAGCCAATCAGCCCTTATTGATGTTGACTGCACCGGCAGAGGCCAGGGAAAGGGCGATCGTCTCCCCCAAGACAAAGATACTATGGATCGGTCTGGCCATTCTAATGTTCCTCGCCCCGTTGGGACTCTTGGCCCCCGGAACGGCTTGGGGCGAGTGGGGTGGCGAGGAGTGGCGGGACCTAGGGTTGGGCTTCATCCCCCAGGGGTTGGAACGGCTAGGGGGCATTTGGCCCGCTCCCATCCCCGACTACGAACTACCAGGCCTCAACGCTAACCTGGGGTATATCCTCTCCGCGGTCGTGGGGATCGTTCTGGTCTCACTAGTCACCTGGCTACTTAGCAGAGTGGGGGACAGGCAGCCAACCGAAATCTAGTGCGGTAGCCATAAATGGCTTTGTTTCGGAGGTCGAATGAGACGGGGCTTTATCGAGAAGAGCATCGCTGAGATCACCACTACACTGGAGAAGGCCATCTTCTCTGAAGAACTGGCAAGGAAGGACGGCCTCCTGCAAAATCTAGATCCCCGAGTGAAGGTGATCAGCCTCCTGGCCCTGCTGATAGCGGTCAGCCTTTCCAAAGGACTCCTCATCATCGTGGCACTCTACTTCCTGACCCTGCTTCTGGCTTGGCGTTCCCGGATACCTCTGGGCTTCTTCATCAAGCGGGTCTGGCTCTTTATGCCCTTCTTCACTGGGCTGGTCGCCTTACCCGCCCTCTTCAACATCTTCACTCCCGGAGAACCTATCGTCACCTTATGGCAGAGTGAAAGGTTCTATCTGGCCATTACCATGCAGGGTTTGCGCACCGCGACCTTTTTGGTTTTGCGGGTCGGGGTCTCCGTCTCCCTAGCCCTCCTTTCAGTCCTCACCACCCCCTGGGCTACCCTTCTCAAGGCCCTCCATATACTTCGCCTACCCCAGGTCTTCATCCTCATTTTGGGTATGGCCTACCGGTACGCCTTTCTTCTCCTCCACACCGCTAACAGCATGTTCCTGGCTCGCCAGAGCCGTACGGTAGGCCAAATGCCGGGCGGGGAGAACCGTCGCTGGATAGCAGCCAGCGCCGGTACCCTCCTGGCCAAATCGTACCATCTCAGCCAGGGGGTCTATCTAGCCATGCTCTCTCGCGGCTTCCAGGGAGAAGCCCAAATCTTAGGCACTTTTCGCCTCAAACCTTCGGATTGGTTATGGGGGGCTACCTTCCTAGCGCTGGCTCTCCTTGCCGTTTTGATGTGAAGATGGGAAAAGAACCGATCTTCGAATTAGAAGGGGTGAGTTTCACCTACGATGGGAAGGTCACCGCTCTACGTGACGTGAGCCTGGCCGTGGCCGCAAGGGAGAAAATAGCCCTCTTGGGAGCCAACGGTTCCGGGAAGAGCACCCTGCTCATGATCCTGGCCGGGCTATACTTTCCCGCCCTCGGTCAGGTGCGAGCCTTCGGCAACCCCCTGACCGAGGAGGCTTTGAAAGACGAAGCCTTCGCTTTCTCCTTCCGGCGAAAGGTGGGCCTCCTCTTCCAAGATCCCGACGTCCAACTCTTCTCCCCTACCGTCTGGGACGAGGTAGCCTTCGCCCCCTTACAACTAGGCCTAGACCCAGAAGAGGTGATTAGCCGGGTGGAAGAGGCGTTGCGACTCTTGAGGATAGAGAGCCTACGAGATCGAGCCCCTCACCGCCTCAGCGAGGGGGAGAAGAAGAAGGTAGCCATAGCCTCCATCCTCTCCTTGCATCCGGAGGTCTGGCTCCTCGACGAGCCCACGGCTGGCCTCGACCCCCGCACCGAGAGTTGGTTCCTCGATTTCATCTGCCAACTTAACGAGGTGGGCCACACAGTCATCACCGCCACCCATGACCTGGACGCGGTGGATCTCATCGCCGACCGGATCTACGTCCTCAGCGAGGAAAACCGGTTTATCGCCCAAGGCACCCCCCAAGAGATCCTCTCCGACCAAGAACTCCTCCTCCGCTGCAACCTCACCCACGAACATCGCCATCGCCACGAGCACCTGGAGCACGCTCACCCTCATCGCCACACCCAGCGCCATATCCACCCCCACGAGTGAGAAGCACTGAAAGCCTGTCTCAGGACCTCCTGGTGACAAAGTCGGTGTAGTTCTGCTTTCGAAAGGCGATCTACATCCCCGATGATCCCCCCTCGGATGAGCAGATCGCTTTTCGCGCTGTCCCGGTGGTGGGAGACCCCTTGTTCCTACCGTTCTAAGTCCACACAAGGATCTCAAAACCTTAAAACAACCTTAAAATTTTGCGCATAGTACCTTAGGGGTATTGTCAGAGGGTGGAAAGTGGTGTATAATGGTGGAGAATTATGGTACAGAATGGGGAAAAGTGGGAGAAATGGGCCGTTTAGGCCCCTCTAAGAGAGGTTGGGTGGGGGATTTTAGAACATATGTTCTTAGGAGAGTACTCCCATACCATAGATAGCAAGGGGCGACTCACCATCCCTGCCAAATTTCGCGCCGAGTTGGCCCAGGGGATGGTGGTCACTCGGGGCCTCGACCGCTGCCTTCTCGTCTACCCCCTCCCCGAGTGGGACAAACTGGCCCAAAGGATCAACGGCCTCCCCATCACCCAGAGGGATGCCCGGACCTTTACCCGTCTCATCTACTCCGGGGCTATCCATTGCC
>DAOULQ010000150.1:0-22052 GCA_034419095.1 Anaerolineae bacterium
CCCTCAATGCTTTGAGGTATTGGTTGCGAGAATACATGTCCATACCTCCATTCTACACCCGTTTCGGTTACATTTTATATTGCACAACCAATACCGTTTCGGTTACATTTTAGCTTGCAGAATACGAAACCCTTGACAGTTGGATATCGATGTGCTATAATCTAAGCGAACGTTCGGGCGAACGTTCGCTTAGAGCGTAGGAGAATCGATTTCAGTTCATCAATGGGTAGAGCGATGGCCAGATCGAAACACGTAACTCTTAAGGATGTAGCGGCTCATGCAGGCGTGAGCTATCAAACGGTTTCTAAAGTCCTCGCCGGGAGCGGCGAGGTATCTGACGAGACTCGAGAGCGCATTCTTCAGGCGGTGGAGGAGACAGCTTATCGCCCCAATGCTGTTGCACGGAGCCTGAAGACTAGGAAGACCGAGATTGTCGGTCTTATCGTCCCGAATGTCTTGAGCCCGGCTTGGTCAGTTATGACTCGCGGTGTGGAGGATGCGGCGGCGGAGAGTGGTTTTCAAACCATGATTTGCGACACTGATGAGAAGTGGGAAGTAGAGAAGGAAAGCATAGCGATTTTATTAGAGAGACGAGTCGATGGGCTCATCTTGGCAAGCTGTCCAAAAAGGGAACAAGGCCAGCTTGCATCCTTACTTCGGCCAGGCCCGCCCGTGGTCTTGCTGGATCGGCGGATTGAAGAAGCAAAAGCGGATACGGTGGTATCGGACAACCGGGCTGGTGCCTATGAAGCGACGCAGCACCTCTTGCGTGCACGGCGCAAACGTATCGGTATTATCACGCTCTCGCTGGACATTAGTACTGGTAGGGAGAGGTTAGAGGGGTACAAAGCAGCATTGCAAGATTTCGGTGCCGCAGTCGACGAGGATTTGATAGCCGTAGGCGGCTCGTTGCTGAAGGAGGGGTACTCAGGTGTTCTCACGCTGTGGAAGAGAGAATCCTGTCCTGATGCCCTGTTGATTTGCAGCCATGGCATGACCATCGGGGCCTTGGCGGCCTTGAAAGAGATGAAGGTGAAGGTCCCCCAGGACGTCGCCATCGTAGGCTTCGACGATACCCCCTGGGCAGAATTCCTGGATCCCTCTCTTACCGTCGTGGCCCAGCCGCTCTATGAGATGGCTACGACTGCCACTGGACTCCTGTTGGAACGCATACAAGGGCCAGAAAGGCATAGAGAACCCAGGGAGGTGGTACTGGAAAGTAAACTGATAGTGAGGAAATCGTGTGGTGTGCAGTAATATCTATCCTAATCAACGGGCTCAGTGCTATCAACCTCGGGAGGAAAGGAGGTGAGAACGCGGAGAAGAAGCAGAGCGACGTCAAGCAAGCGATCGCTTATTGACGAAGAGGGTGAATAGTGGGAGCACGTACCGTTTTGCTCCCACCCAAGAAGCTGAAAGAAGGAGGTAAGTAGGGTGGGCAAAGGAACGAAATCCTATGGCAAGGTGCTTACCAGAAGAGAGCTCCTGGAACTCGCGGGGAAGGCTGCCTTAGGTCTAGGTGTAGGAGGAGGCTTGGCTGCTTGCGCCGCGCCGACACCGCCGCCGGAGGTTGTCGAGGTAACTAAGATTGTCCCGGGCACGCCAGAGGTCATTACAGAGGTCCTTACCCCGACACCGCCGGAACTGGTAACCGTTGATTTGTGGCAAAACTGGCCTGGAATCTTGGGCAATGCGGTGGATCGGCTATGCAAGCGATTTGACGATGCACAGCCCTATATCGACGTCAATTGCCTTGTCACCGAGATCGGTAACAACCCCGAGAAGCTGGTAACAGCGGTGGCCGGCGGTAACCCGCCCGATGGGGTCACTCTCTCCGGGGATCTCGTGATGGGCTTTGTCACCAGGGAAATGCTTCTTCCTCTCGATGACCTCATCGATGCAAGCGAAGTGATAACCAGAGACAACTATGCTGATGCGATGTGGGAGCCCTTGCTGTCGGAGGGGAAGACTTACGGCATTCCAGCGCTCGAAGATGCTCCCAGGTGTGGTCTGGGGTGGAACAAGACACTCTTCGAGAAAGCCGGAATGGACCCGGAGAAGCCGCCCACCACGTTGGAGGAACTTTCCGCATATGCTGAAGAGCTGACCAAGTTCGACGCGGCGGGGAATCTGATCCAAGTGGGATTCGACCCCCTCGACGCCGTGGGTGGCGGGCCAGCACTTCACACCTGGACTAGGGCCTTTGGTGCTGAGTGGTATGACGCTGAGGCCAAGAAGGTCTACCTTAACTCGCCCGAGATGGTGGAGATGGTGGACTACATAGCCTCATTCTACAAGAAGTACGGGCCTGAGAAGATGGCGGCGTATCGCCAGAGTTATTCCAAGTGGTGCGGCTCGCCAGACTCCAGTTTCCCCCGCGGGGTGGAGGCCATGATCCTGGAAGGTTACTGGGCTCCAGGCGAATTGAAGGTGACAGCCCAACCAGGATTGGAGTTCGGATGGACATGGATGCCCACAAAGACAGGCGAGACGTTCCAACTCGTCGGCGGATGGAACCTATGCATCCCGAAGGGCGCCCAGCATATCGACGAGATCTTCAAGCTGTTTGAGTTCCTAAGTACCGATGACTCCAACTTGACGATTCTGGAGATGGCTGGATCGTTCTGTGCCACTAACTCTTTCGCAGAGAAGACCGACTTCGCCAGGTTCGGCGGGTTGGCTTGGTTCATGGAGTCGGTGGTCAAGGCTGACAAGAACTATGGCAATGTGATCTGCCCCGTATTCGCTGAGGCCAGGGATAGGCTCCTAAGCGGTATCGACGAGGTAGGCTTTGGGCTAAAGACTAGTCAAGAGATGCTGGACGAGTTGCAGGAGGCAGTCCAGGAGGCTCTCGATGCGGTCTGAGGATCAGAAGCACCCGCGACAGGAAAAAGCCTAGGGCAGGCGCGTCGACGGGACTTCGGTTGTCAGATTTGGAAGGGCAGCCTCTGCAAGGTTAGGTCATCAACCTGAAAGGGGCTGCCCTCGCCAGGGTGGCACCTGTGGTTTGTCTTGCAGCCGTGAGCAGGGGTTACCAGCCTCGCAGAGACTTGGGCTGCGACAGCCGATGGTGACGCGATAAGTCCGTATCGGCGAAGTCGTCAGGGTGGCGCGGCCGGAGAGGTTGCGGCTACGTTGGTTGAGTTTAGCAAGTGGTGATCTTGTCTCGCAAGTGCCATATTTAGGTTTGGCATCTCGGCAGTTATGTAGGCAATGGGGTGTGACGTAAGCCAAATGATCGTTTTCAAGCGAGTTCCCCTAATAAGAAGATTGACACCTCGTACCAGGAGGGGCCTTTTGTTGGGGTTGTTGTTCATCTCCCCCTGGCTAATCAGATTCATTTTCATTATCGCCTATCCACTTCTGATCTCCTTGTACTACAGCTTCACCTCCTACGACATCATCACCACGCCTAGGTGGGTGGGTTTGGAAAACTATGCCAAGTTGATAGGGGATCGTGTCTTTCGCAAGACGGTCTACAATACCCTCTACTATATGGCCTTCGGTGTGCCTGGACAGGTTCTGGCAGGTTTCTTTTTGGCCGTTTTGCTCAATCAGAATATCCGATTCCGCTCCTTGTTTCGCACTATTTTCTTTATGCCCAGCATCATACCACAAGTAAGCGCCGCTGTGCTGTGGCTCTGGCTCCTGGAACCCCAATTTGGCCCTTTCAATTATCTCCTGATCAGATTAGGTCTGCCATCTCAACCATGGTTGTCAAGCCTGACCCTGGTCAAGCCCACCCTGATTCTGATCAGCTTGTGGGGAACTGGTCAGGTGATGGTAATTTTCCTGGCTGCACTTCAAGATGTGCCCCAGCATCTTTACGATGCTGCCAAGATAGACGGGGCTAACTGGTGGCAAGAACTTCGTCACGTTACTATCCCCATGGTGACACCTGCGATCCTGTTCACGCTTTTGACAGGGTTGATTCATGCCTTTGAGTACTTCACTTATCCCTATGTCATGACCAGAGGTGGGCCTGCCTATGCTTCTACTTTTTACCCCCATTATCTCTACGAGAATGCCTTCCACTGGTTCAAAATGGGCTATGCTTCTGCGATGGCTTGGCTCATGTTTATCGTTGTGGTAGTGTTCGCGTTGCTATTGTTTGGCACCTCCGCTCGCTGGGTCTATTATGCTCATGAAGGCTAACGCGGCTCCTTGTCAGCAGAAGGAAGTGTGTGGCTGATGAAACGGCAGCAATGGGGAGTTGAAAAATATCCAGCCATCCGATCCCTAGTTCGGTTATGGGCACCTCGCCCGACGGGGCGCGAGATTCTCGGGGTCATCCAGAGGGGCCTCTTATACATCGTAGTGTTGATTTTGATCGTAATCTTTCTCCTCCCCTTTTTCTGGCTTGTTTCCACCTCACTGAAAACCAATCAGCAGATCGGTGCTATACCTCCCCAGTGGATACCAAATCCGCCACATTGGTCTAATTACCCAGAGGCCCTGGCCTTTGTCCCTGTGCTTCTCTATATTAGGAATACCGTATTCATCGCCGCTTGCAGAATCATCGGAGTCCTCATCTCCTCCAGCCTAGTGGCCTACGGCTTCTCTCGTATCCGTTGGCCAGGTCGAGACGTGGTTTTCTTTATCGTCTTGGCTACCATGATGCTCCCTTACCAAGTAACGATGGTGCCTTTGTATATCATCTTTACCAGGCTAGGTTGGGTAGGTTCTTACAAGCCTCTAATTGTGCCTGCTTTCTTGGGACTGCCTTTCTTCATCTTCCTCCTGCGGCAGTTCTTCATGAGCATCCCGGAGGAACTTTGTGATGCAGCCAGAATTGATGGTTGTTCAGAGTTTGGTATCTTTACCAGGATAGTTTTACCACTGTCCAAACCGGCTCTATTGGCTGTGGTGCTCTTTGAGACTGTTTGGGACTGGAACGACTTCATCCGCCCCTTGATCTATATCAATGAGATGGAAAAATTCACCATCTCTCTCGGTCTCAGCCTCTTCAGTGACCAACACCACTGGCAATGGGGCTTGCTCATGGCGGCTACGACGGTAAGCATCCTGCCCATAGTCGTATTCTTCTTCCTGGCTCAGAGGGTCTTCATTGAAGGCATCACTCTGACCGGGATGAAGGGCTAGATGGGTCGATCATAGTACGATAGGGGTCAAGATATGTACTTTGGCGTATGTTATTATCCCGAGCACTGGCCGGGGGAACGATGGGCAAAGGACGTGCTTCTCATGCAAGAGGCTGGGCTCAATGTGGCCCGCCTAGCCGAGTTTGCCTGGGCTAAACTGGAGCTAGAAGAGGGGGTCTATGATTTCACTTGGCTGGATAAGGTGATTGATCTCTTGAGCCAAAACGGCATCAACGTGGTATTAGGTACCCCCACGGCATCCCCCCCTCCTTGGCTCACCTATAAGCATCCTTCTATCTTGCCAGTTGACGAGAACAGGATCGTTAGAAATCCCGGCAGCCGGCGACACTACTGCGCTAACAACCCTATTTACCAGGACTATACCCGGCGGATTGTTGAAGCCATGGCGGATCACTACCGTGATACCTCTTCCGTGATCGGGTGGCAGGTGGATAACGAGTTTGGCGGGCACAACACCGCTCGCTGTTACTGTGACATATGTGCCCAGAAATTCAGGAAGTGGTTGAAGGATAGATACCAGAGCCTAAACGATCTAAATGAGGCATGGGGTACCAGTTTTTGGAGTCACATATACACTGCTTGGGAACAAGTGCCACTGCCTTGGAAAACGCCTGGACGACACAATCCCAGCCTTCTCCTAGACTTTTACCGTTTCTCCTCCGATTCTGTGGTGGCCTACCAGCAGTTGCAGATAGACATTCTGCGGCGCGTTGCTCCACACCAGTTTGTCACTCACAATATGGTGGCTTTGCAGTTTGATCAAATCGACTACCATGATCTAGCCGGGAGTCTAGATTTCGTTTCTTTGGACATCTATGATTTCCCCGGTGTAACAACACCGGCGCTCAGGGCTTTCAACCACGACCTGATGCGTGGGCTCAAGGGTAAGAACTATTGGGTCATGGAGCAGCAATGCGGGCAGGATAGCGTACGTCCCTACAATCCCCTCCTGCCCCCTGGCGAGGTTCGCTTGAGAACCTACCAAGATATCGCCCATGGCGCGGATGGTGTGGTTTACTTCCAGTGGCGCTCTGTACTGAGTGGCCCAGAGCAATACGAGGGAGGAATGCTTACTCACGCTGGTGAGGCCACTCGCGCTTATCACGAGATCAAGCGTGTTGGTGACGATCTCAAAAGTTTGGCGGCCATGGTGGAGGACACCAAACCTTCGGCGGAAGTGGGGATGCTGTTTTCCTGCGAGAATCTGTGGGCTCTGGAATTGCCTCCTCATAACCAGCAGCTAACAGGGATCGAAGGGATATGCTCATACTATATCGACTACTACGAGGCGTTGTACGCTCTTAATATCCCCGTGGCTTTTCTCCACCCAGAGATGGATTTATCCGCCTACCGGTTGATCATTGCGCCCTCCTTCATTCTCCTCAACGACAATAGCATAACCAGGCTCTATGATTATGTGGCTGGTGGTGGAACGCTCGTGCTCACCATTCGATCGGGGGTCAAGAGCTGGAACAATTTGGTTACAGATAAGCCTTTTCCAGGCTCTCTTCGAGAACTCGTGGGTATGCATATCACTGAATTTGACTCCCTGACACCAGATACTGCCAACGCGGTCGCGATCGTTCATCCTGAATTGCAGCGAGAGGAATTCCCTGTCAGAATCTGGTGCGAAGTTATCGAGCCCGAGAAAGCCGAAGTGGTAGCGAAATACGTCCAAGGCCATTATGCAAGCACGGCGGCGATAACCATCAATGAGTACGGGAAGGGGCACGCACTATACATCGGAACAGTCGGTACTAAGGAGCTCTATCGAGAAGTGCTCAAATGGCTGTTAACTAAAGCAGGCGTGAGACCAACGCTGGAGACACCGCTAGGGGTTGAGGCCTGCACGAGAATAGGCGCGGGCAAGGAGTTGCTCTTCCTGCTCAATCACACCACCGAAGTACAACGGGTCGAACTCGAGGGGAGATACGCGGACGCAATGACCAACTTCATGCTCGGTGATACGATTGACTTGCAGCCAAGAGAGGTGAGGGTTTTGAAGTCGAGCTTGAGTTGAGGTTGCTGAACCATTATAGTGCTGGAGCAGCCCTGTGCAATCTGTGAGTCCTAGTTGATTTGCAAGGGGAATGCGCCTGCAGGAAAGAGGGGGGGTGAGCGATGCGAGCGGACAGGTTTGGCATTTCAACCCATTTCTTACCAGCGACGCACGGCGAAAGCCTCTTTGATGCCATAGATATGGTTCTAGCAGCGGGCTTCCAAGGGTTTGAGTTGGTACCCGCTGATTATCAGGGTACGATTGGATATCCATACACGACCAGGAATGTGGGACTCTGGCCACGAACCTTTGACAATGAAGCGAGGGCTGAACTGCGGGACAGACTGCGGTCCTTCACCTTCGTTACTGTGCATTCCCCAAATCTGGGAGTAAACATCGCTAGCGTTAACCCAGGGATCCGAGAAGAATCGGTACGGCAATACATGGAGATCATGGAACTGGCTGTGGATCTGGGGGTTGAGCTCGTGACCTTCCACTGCGGTAAGCCGACATCAGGTTTCGTGTCGCGTCCGGAGGAGTTGATTGCCCATGACGTTGCCTTCGGGCGCAAGGCCCTGGCGTACGCGCGGAAGCATCAACTGACCGTAGGCTATGAGGTGACTGCGCCCTTTGAGCGGATGAGTTGTGTGCTAGATGAACTGGGGCCGGAGTTCGGTCTGAATCTGGACCTTGGCCATGCCGCCATGGATGGAGTTCCGCCTGAAGAGTGGATCGATCGCTACGGGGACCGAATCATCGAGGTACACTTCAATAGCGTCTTTCAACTTTGGGATCCGGGATTCTTCGTTGAGCATCAGCCCATGGAACGAAATAACGTCATCGACTACCCAGCCGTCTTTAGCGGGCTTAAGGGGCGAAACTACCACGGCCCCGTCGTGCTAGAGCTATTGGGTAATGACATCCCACAGGCCTTGGGTGTCTGCATACAAGCACGGGAGAACATCATGCGCATTTGGGAAGAGGTATGAAGGAGTTTGCCGCCCTGCTCTCAGGGACGAGATGTAACTACAACAGAAAAAATTCGGGCAGGAGAAGAATACCATTTTTTGGCATTCAGCACGTCTGGGAGGAGCATGAGGATCATCCTAATTGTTTCTGATACGTTTCGCCGTGATCATCTTGGGTGTTATGGAAACACCTGGATCAGTACACCCAATCTGGATCGACTTGCGCAGTCTTCTTTCATCTTTGACCACGCTTACACCGGTTCCTTTCCGACGGTGCCACACCGTGCGGAAGTGATGACCGGGCGCTTTGTATTCTCCTATTATGACTGGGCACCACTCCCGGTGAACGAGGTGGTGCTGGCCGAAGTGCTAGGACAAGCAGGATATATCACCATGATGATTGCCGATACCCCGCACATTCTCCAAGATGGGTACCACTTTGATCGTGGATTCTCGGGGTGGCAATGGATCCGGGGGCAGGAGAATGATCGCTATGTGACCGATCCGATAGAGGTAGAACTGCCATGCGCCGCTCACAAACTGCGCCGACCGGACGAAACTGTTCGTCAATACTTGCGCAATGTCTCGAAGCGTGTTGAGGAAAGTGACTACTTTGTGGCGCAGACCGTGTCTACCGCCGCACGTTGGCTTGAGCGCAATTACAGATGCGAACAATTCTTCTTGTATGTGGACACATTCGATCCGCACGAGCCATGGGACCCACCCCGGTGGTACATAGATCTTTATGACAAAGGATACGATGGAGAGGAGGTCATATATCCGGCCTATGGCCCTTGTAACTACCTAACGGCTGCGGAGCTCAAACACATACGTGCCCTTTACGCAGGTGAGGTGACATTGGTGGATCGCTGGATTGGGCATCTCTTGCGCAAGGCTGAGGATCTGGGCATTTTGGAGAACACCGTCATAATCTTTACCTCAGACCACGGATTTTACTTTGGCGAACATGGCCTCATAGGGAAGGGTATCATCGATGAAAGTGGCTTTGAAGCAGTTCCCCTTTACATGGAGATGGTTCGCATCCCTTTGCTGATCCATCTCCCGAAGGCTCAAGGGTTTCGAAGGGTCGATTCTTTCGTGCAGCCAGCGGATCTCATGCCCACCATTCTCGAACTAGCTGGTGCGGAGGACCCGGGTACAATGCATGGAAAATCGCTCCTATCACTTCTAAGGGGAGAGAAGCATTCGCTCCGTGAGTATGCCGTCTCCTCTTGGCCCATCATACACGGGCCTGGGGCGAGGCGAAGCACGATCACCACCGAGGAGTGGACACTGATCTATGGTGGTCGGTGGGTAGAATCCGGGGAAACCGTGGAGACAGCTCTTGTGGATAGCATCCGGCGGAAGGAGCGGCTCAAAGGTGGTAGCGACGTCAGACCTGAGCTCTATCACCTGCCCTCTGACCCGGAGCAGCGCGAGAACGTCTTTGACAGATACCCAGGAGTTGCTAAACAACTACATAGCGAGTATGTCCAATTTCTGGAAGGCATTGGCACGCCGGAGGAGCACTTGAAGTATCGACGAGAGCTGTAGACTCTTGGTTCTGGGGTGAGCAGTGGGCTAGCTGTGTGCTGCCCTCCAGAGCCCTTGCCATGCCTTGTGACGGCGTTGGATGATACCCTTATAGAGTGTAGAGGAGGGAGCGATGAATATCATCGTCATCATGATTGACAGTTTGCGGCCGGATCATCTCGGCTGTTATGGAAATGACTGGATAGAAACACCGAATATCGACAGGCTTGCTGAAGAGAGCGTCCTCTTTGAGAATGCATACCCAGAAGGGTTGCCCACCATTCCAGTTCGTACGGCCCTCTTCACTGGCCAGCATACGCTTCCCTACCGCCCGTGGCAGCCGCTGGTAGACGAGGACCTTACGGCAGCCGAAATCCTGCTTGAGTACGGATATAAGTCAGCCCTGATCACTGACACATATCATCTCTTTAAGCCAGGCATGAACTTCCACCGTGGCTTCCATGCCTTTAGGTGGATCCGCGGCCAGGAAGCGGATGCCTATGAGTCAGCGCCCCATGGGAAAGATCTAGATGAGTACATAAAACCGGCCATGAAGGGGAGTGGGGCAGAACAGCTACTCGAACAATACCTGAGGAACATCACCCACCGGACAAGGGAGGAGGACTACTTCGTTGCTCAGGTTGTCCTAGAAAGTATCGATTGGCTTAGGCGTAACCACATGCACGAGAAGTTTTTCCTCTGGGTCGATTCGTTTGATCCCCACGAACCTTGGGACCCACCCCCGCCCTATGATGCAAAGTATACAGCCCGTGACTACAAAGGCCCCAGGCTAATTCACCCCAAATATGGTCCAGTAGACTGGATGACCGAGCAAGAATTGGAATATGTGCGTGGGCTTTATGCTGGCGAGGTTAGCTTCGTGGATAAGTGGGTGGGACGCCTACTCGAGGAGATCGAAAAACTGGGGCTGTGGCAAAAATCGTTGATAATCCTCTTGTCCGATCATGGGCTTCCACTTGGGGATCATGGGACGATCCTGAAATCAGACATTAACCTCTATAATGAATTGCTGCGCATCCCTCTATTCATTCGGCATCCGCAGGGTTTTTATGCGGGCAAAAAGGTGGATACGTTGGTGCAGACACATGACATCTTGCCTACAATCCTGGATATCGTAGGGCTCCCAGAGGAGGCGATCGCTATGCATGGCCAGAGCGTGTGGCCGGTGGTAGCGGGGCGGCGGGAGAAACTCCGTGATCATATTGTGGTCGGGTACCATGAGTCGGATCATCGTTGCGTGCGAGACAAAGAATGGAGCTATGTCCATAGGCCAGAGGGCTGGAAATGTGAACTCTACAACCTTGTGAAGGATCCAGAGGAACAGTACAACGTCATCGACCAATATGCCGATAAGGCTCAGGACCTGGCATCTCAACTTCCCAGGAGTTTCCATGTTGGGACTCCGGAGATTCGTTCTATCCAATTGAGACATGAAATTGCGGGATCTC
This sequence comes from Anaerolineae bacterium, assembly GCA_034419095.1. GTDB lineage: Bacteria > Chloroflexota > Anaerolineae > UBA7937 > UBA7937 > UBA7937. Next base: position 11,093 of record DAOULQ010000150.1, read on the forward strand.
CGATAAAGTTCTGAGGCGCCAGACCACGTGACTAGGTGTGGGAGTACGGAACTGAGGATGGCGAAGGCTTGAGCGTCCACCAAGGAGGCAAGATGGCTGGGGGATACATGGGGAGGGTTCTATATGTGGATCTCACAAAGCGAAAGGTCGTCGAGGAGCCTTTAGATGAGGAGCTTTGCCGCAGTTTTGTCGGAGGTTACGGGATTGGTGCTAGAACCCTGTACAATCGGATGAGGCCAGGTGTTGATCCCCTGGGTCCCCATAATATCTTGGCCTTCATGACCGGTCCCCTTACGGGAACTTCAGCCCTCATTGGCTCTCGGTTCCAAGTAATGTCGAAATCTCCTCTAACCGGGGTATGGGGCGATGCAAACTGTGGAGGACAGTTTGGTCCGCACATGAAATTCGCTGGGATAGATGGAGCTTTCTTTATCGGCGCATCCGCGAAGCCGGTCTACCTTCTCGTGGATGAGGGAATGGCGGAGTTGCGAGACGCGAGGCATCTATGGGGCAAGGACTGCTATGAAACAGAAGATGCTATTAGGGAGGAATTGGGAAGCGATGTGGAGGTGGCGTGTATAGGTCCAGCGGGCGAGCAGCGTTCACTCATCGCGGCGATCATCACTGATAAGGGGCGCGCGGCGGGACGCTCTGGGCTTGGTGCCGTAATGGGCTCCAAGAAGCTCAAGGCCGTCGCCGTGCGAGGAAACATTAATGTGCCCGTGGCTGATGAAAAGAGGGTGAAGGCGATAAGAAAAGAGGTTCTGCGGAGAAAAGGCAGATGGTGGGCAGACGGCACAAAGTACGGGACTTGTGCAGCCACCGCTGCCAACGCACTGGTCGGCGACTCGCCAGTTAAGAACTGGACAGGTGTCAGCGCTGTGGATTTCCCGATGGAAAGGGCTGAGAAGATCAGTGATGATGCGGTGATAGCTTATCAGGTGAAGAGGTATAGTTGTTGGCGGTGTCCTATAGGGTGTGGTGGGATAGTTAGATTGGACAGGGGCAAGTATGCGCTGAACAAGTATGAAGGTCACCTGGGGCATAAGCCCGAATACGAGACCCTCGCCATGTTCGGCACGTTAGCCTTGAATGACAACCTAGAATCCATAATCAAAATCAACGAAATCTGTAACAAATATGGTATAGACACTATCTCCACGGGGGCGGTTATCGCTTTTGCCATTGAATGCTACGAGAACGGAGTGATCGACAGAAGCGTAACCGATGGCATCGAACTAAGCTGGGGGAACCATGAAGCCATCGTGGCTATGACCGAAAGAGTGGGTAAACGAGAGGGGTTCGGTGACGTGCTGGCCGATGGCGTCAAGGTAGCAGCTGACAAGATCGGCAGACGAGCGGAGGAATACGCCGTTCACGTCCATGGACAGGAGGTACCGGCTCACGATCCAAAATACCTACCAGGTTTGGTGACTACCTATTTTGCCGACGCGGCGCCGGCTCGCCATACCGCATGTCTGTCTGAGGAATGGGTGCCGGACGGATGGAATGAACCGGTTCCTGACAAGTACGCATACGCTGGCAAAGGGGAGCACCACAAGACCATGTCCTGTCTACTGCAACTTGAGCAGGCAGCGGGTCTATGCATCATGGCTAACGATGCCTTCGTTGATTACCATGAAGCTGTACCAGAGTTTCTGAGTGCGGTAACGGGATGGGAGCTCACCTTGGGTGATTGCCTGAGGATAGGGGAACGCATTGCTAATATCCGCCACGCCTTCAACTTGCGCGAGGGAGAGAATCTCATCACCTGGAAGGTGCCCGGTCGGCTGATTGGCACCCCGCCTCTTAGGGGAGGTAATACTGAAGGCATCACCGTCGACCTGAAGACGCAACTCGAAGATTTCTTCCAAGCCATGGGTTGGGATGTGACCACTGGCCTGCCTACGGCACAGAGGCTGGTTGAACTAGGGCTGGAAGAGATAGCAAACGACTTTGCGTCCACTGGATGAAGAATGGCAAGGGCAAGAGATGCTCCTGTTGCCAACTGTCGGATGAGGCGGTAGATACGCCGTTTCATATGTAAGCTCGTGGGAGTGTGTAAGGAGGGAAAGATGTTGGCGGCCGTATTGGAAGGCGTTAGAGATTTGCAACTGCGAGATGTGCCCACGCCGAGAGCCAAGCCTGGTCAAGTGGTAGTGCGCGTGGAAGCCTGTGGCATATGTCAGACCGACTACTCTGCCTTCAGGGGCCGACGCATGAACTGGGAGCCTCCGATGATCATGGGACACGAGATGGCTGGCGTGATCCACGAGGTGGACGAGGGGGCGACAGGGTGGGCAGTGGGAGACGAAGTGATTATCAGCCCTGTGATCACCTGCGGCAAGTGCCGCTGGTGTCGGCTGGGCATGTCCAACCATTGCAAGGACGGCATCGTCCTGGGCGGTGATGGACAGGAGATAGTTTGGGATGGCGGTTTCGCTCAGTACATCGCTGTGCCTACCCAAGTGCTCTTTCGCAAGCCAGAGAACGTCTCCTTCCCCGCAGCGGCCCTGACCGAGCCGCTGGCCGGTTCGTATAAGGGCATGATCGAGTACTCACAGCTTCGCCTGGGCGAAGACGTAGTGATCATCGGCGCCGGGTCTATAGGCTTGCTATTGGCCCAAGTGGCGATGGCAGCGGGGGCGGGACGATGCCTGGTCATCGATCTGGAGGAGCCCAGACTGCAGAAGGCGCTGGAGATGGGCGTTGACTTTGCCATTGACGCCAGCAGGGAGGACGCGCGCCAGCGTGTCTATGAGTTGCTTGAGGATGGGCCGGATATTGTCTTCGAGGCGGCCGGCACCCTCCCCGCCGCTCAGCTAGCCTTCGAGTTGGTGCGGGAAGCAACTCGGGTGAACATGTTCGGCGTGATCACTCCTGGCGAGATCACGGTTTCACCTATGCACATCCATTGGCTCGAAACCCGTATGGATGCCTCCTTTTCCATCACTCCCCGCGTGATGGAAAAAGCGATAAAGTTACTGCGCACAGGCAAGGTGGATACCGAGGCTATCATCACCCATCAGTTCCCGCTGGCGGAGATCCAGGAGGCCATGGCTACCATGGAGAAGCCAGAGCGCATCAAAATAGTGATCCGTCCCTGGGACTAGAATCGGAGCTTCTAGGCTCGGGTGGGCTGAGTGCGGCCCAAGTGAAGAGGTAAGAGATTGAAATCCTAAGAATGTTGCCTGATGCATCAAACAGCAGTGAAAGGGGGAGGCCACCTTAATGTATTCCATCGCTAGATCCAGGGAGTTGTTCGAAGAGTCGTGCAACTACCTTGCCGGGGGCTTAGGCTCCAACGCTCGCATGGCGGTGGAACCACACCCCATTTTTGTGACTCACGGAGAGGGATCAAAATTCTATGATGTTGACGGTAACCAGTATATTGATTACGCACTGGGTTTGGGTCCCCTTATCCTCGGCCACTGCCCGCGACCGGTGATTGAAGCTGTGAGAGCCCAATTAGAGAGGGGCAGCCACTTCGGTGCTCCGCATGAGTTAGAGATCAAGGTCTCAAAGAGGTTGACGGAATTGGTACCCTCTCTTGAACTCGTGCGCTACAATCAATCCGGAACGGAGGCGGTTCAAGCTGCACTACGTGTCGCACGGGCCTACACCGGGAAAAACAAGATCATCAAGTTCGAGGGGCACTATCATGGCTGGGCGGACAACCTTTACGTGAGTTACGCACCGCCTTCTCTCGAAGCGATGGGGCCAGCCGATGCCCCTCATAAATTCCTCCACTCCGCTGGACAGGTCGAGAGCGTGCTGGAGGACCTTATTGTGCTGCCCTGGAACAATCTGGACCTCGTTGAGAAGACCATTAATGCGTATAAAGACGAGATAGCAGCGGTACTCACCGAGCCGATCATGTGCAACGCCAGCGTCATCCTGCCCAAACCGGGTTATCTCGAAGGGCTTCGCCAGGTAACCGCCGATAATGAGATCCTGTTCATCTTCGACGAGGTCATCACGGGGTTCCGCGTCGGCTTAAGTGGTGCTCAGGGGTATCTGGGCATATCACCAGACCTCAGTGTCTTCGCCAAGGCTATGGCCGCAGGCTACCCGGCGAGCTGTTTCGGTGGCAAGCGAGAGATCATGGAGCTGATCGCGGCGGAGAAAGTAGCTCATGCTGGCACCTATAATACCAACCCTTTAGTTCTTGCAGCCGTGGATGCGACCTTGTCAGAACTGGCTAGGGAAGATGGGGCTGTGTACCGGCATATCGGGCGGTTGGCCGCACGCCTACGGCATGGTTTACAAGAGATCTTTCAGCGCGCCGGCCTGGGGGTTCAGATTCAGGGCCCCGAGACCATCTTTTCTATGATGTTCACAGATCACGAGATCACCAACTTCCGAGACGCTTTCCAAGCCGACGCGGAAAGGCTTATGCGTTTTCGAAAGGAGCTTCGCCTGCGAGGGGTTTACACTAAGCCCTCTCCGCGGGACATCTGGTACATCTCTGCGGCCCATACCGATGAAGATATCGATCGTACCCTAGAGGTTGTAGCTGAGGTTGTGCCATTGATCAAATGACACAGAACCTGCTTCACGCTCGGATAGTGAGGAAAGAATGTCCAGTTACATGATATTTTCACCCCGCAAGGCTATTATTGGCGCGGGAACCGTCCAGCATATTGGAAGCGAGGCCCTGGCTCTAGGCCATCGTGCTTTTCTGGTGACTTATCGCCCAGGGCGTTTCACTGCCACCGACATACCTGAAAAGGTAGGACATCTGCTAAAGGTGGTTGGAGTAGATGTCATCTGCTACGGCGTTGAGCCTGAACCCGGTATCGCCACGATTGATGAGGGTGCTCAACAGTGTCAGGAGACCCGATGCGATCTGGTGATCGGCTTGGGCGGAGGGAGCGCACTGGACGCGGCCAAGGCGATAGCCTTATTGGCCAACCATGATGGCTCTATTCGAGATTACCAGATGGGAGGGACGAGGTTCGAACGTCCTGGCTTGCCCGTTATCGCCGTGCCAACCACTGCAGGGACAGGTTCTGAAGCGACAAAGGTCTCGGTTATCACTAATAGGGAAGCAGGAGTAAAGAAGTCAGTCTCCGATCCACGCATGGTACCGCAGGTGGCCCTTTTGGATCCAGAATTGACTTTTCACCTTCCATCTCAACTAACGGCCACCACCGGTTTCGATGCACTAAGCCATGCTCTAGAGTCATATGTCTCGCTGAATGCCACTCCCTTTTCCGAGGGTCTGGCGTTAAGGGCCCTGGAGCTGATCGGTGAAAACTTGTCTCGGGCTGTGAGCAACGGTGCTGATTTGGCAGCGCGTGGCAACATGCTGACAGCTAGTTATTTGGCTGGACTGAGTCTCAACGCCGGAGTGGGTGCGGCACACATACTGGCTCAGCCTATCGGAGCCGTCACTGGCCTATCTCATTCGGATAGTATAGCCATCTTGTTGCCACACGTGGTGCGTGCCAACCTAAGATACTCTCTGGAGAAATATGGACGTGCGGCTACAGCGCTAGGCGAGAAGATTGACGACCTGGGTGTCAAAGCGGCTGGAGCCAGGATAGTTCGCGCCTTGGAACGGCTGTTGGAGGAGACGGGCCAATGGCAGCGGTTGCGCGACCGTGGGGTGACTGAAGCCGACCTCGACGATATCTTGGAAGTCACCCTTCGCTCACAGATGCATATCAAAACCAACCCTCGTCCGGTGGATGCTGACCTCTTGATGAGTTTGTTGCGAGAGGCATTTTGACGATATTCAGACATAACGGCCGACCTAGCCCGAGGGGCTTGGCAGTGAATTGGCGGAGGCGAAAATGGGAGAGAGGCTCAAGAATAGCGTAGGCATTTGGGCTTTCAGCGATATGCCTACCCGCTTTTTGTCCGCAGGCTATCATCCTGAAGCCAAGGGCGAGGAGATGGTGGAGCGCACGAAACGAGTGGTTGAGGGCCTGGGCGATCTGGTGGACGGCTACGAGTACCATTACCCTGGCGAACTCAACGAGAGAAACGTAGGAGCCATCCAAAGATTGCTGGGCGAACACGACATCTATTGTGTGGCCAGTGGTCTGCATACCGATCCTCGCCATGCCCTGGGGGCCTTTACCAACCCGAAGGAGGAAACAAGGCGGAATGCTATCAGGTTGACTCGAGCAGCCATCGACTTGGCAGCAGATGTCGGGGCTAAGTTCATCATCTGGCCAGGGATAGAGGGATACAACTATCCCTTCCAGGTGGATTACCAAGACGTTTGGAGTCGGCTCATCGACGGCATCCAGGCGGCGGTGGCGCACGCCAATATGAGGGGTGTGACGGTCCTCTTGGAGCACAAGAACAGCGAGCCAGCCATGAAGGTCCTGATGCGCAACATCGGGATGACGATGTTTATTATCAACAAGCTGAAAGCGATGGGCACCGACGTCACCAACGTCAAGGTCAACATGGATTGGCAGCATTTGATCATGAACGGGGAACACTTGGCCGAGTATGCAGCGCTCCTGGCCAGTGAGGGACTCTTGGGCCACCAGCACGCCAACTCGGGTTGGGGCATGTTTGACGATGACAACATGGTTGGGGCAACCTACTTCATGGCCACCTTGGAGATAGCCAAAGTGCTGCAAAAGGTCGGCTATGGCAAGGGCGGTGAGCGGGCCGGCTTTGACCTTTTCCCCTATACCGAAGACCCCATCGAGGCTACCAAACAGAGCGTCCTGCAATGGGAGTTCATCTGGCAGCTGGCCCAGGAGATCGACGATGAGCTTCTGGCTGAGGCCCAGCAGGCCAATGACGCTGTGCGAGCCTACCAAATCGTCTATGCCGCCCTAGGCCTGAACCGAGAGTTCGTCGAGAAGATCTACGCCAGTCGCAGAAAGTAGACGGTAAAGAGCGTGTGAGTTAGACGAGGCGATCCTCCATCGTCTACCTATCTCCGCTTTGGGCAGGGAGAGATTATGGCCTATCTATTGGGTATCGATGTGGGAACAACGGGTAGCAAGGCACTCCTCATCGGCGAGGGCGGAGTGATAGTGGCGACTCACACTGAGGAGTATCCCATGAATACTCCCCAACCTCAGTGGGCGGAGCAAGACCCGGAGGAGTGGTGGCGAGCCGTGACCGAGAGCGTCCGAGCCGTTTTAGAGATCAGCGGCATTGACCCGAGCGATGTGAAAGGAGTGGGCCTCACTGGGCAGATGCATGGCCTGGTTCTATTGGGCCGAGAAGGCAAACCCCTGCGGCCTTGCATCATGTGGAACGATCAGCGTAGTGGCGTCCAATGTGTCTGGATCACCGAGAAAGTCGGGGCAAGGCGGCTCTTAGAGTTAACGGGCAACCCAGTCCTTTCAGGCTTTACCGCTCCCAAGATAGTGTGGGTCCGAGAGCACGAGCCCCAAATCTATGAGCAAGTTACCAAGGTTCTTCTCCCTAAGGACTATATCCGCTTTCGACTAACTGGTGAGTTTGCCACCGAGGTATCTGACGCGTCCGGAACCAGCCTTTTCAATGTAGGCGGCCGCCGCTGGTCTGAGGAAATAGTGGAGGAGTTAGAGATCCCTTGGGAATGGCTGCCCGATTGTTATGAATCCCCGGTAGTCAGTGGGTTGATCTCGCCAGCAGCTGCCGAGTCTACGGGGCTAAAAGCGGGTACTCCGGTGGTGGGGGGTGGGGGTGACCAAGCAGCCCAAGCGGTGGGAAGTGGCATTATCGAGCCAGGCTTGGTCTCCGTCACCGTGGGCACCTCGGGCGTGATATTCATCTCCACCGATGATTTCTTGGTGGAATCCCAAGGACGGCTCCATGCTTTCTGCCATGCCGTGCCGGACAAGTGGCATCTGATGGGGGTGATGCTCTCAGCCGGAGGTTCTCTGCGTTGGTTTCGAGACACCTTAGGCTGGATGGAGAAGGCAGTGGCTGCCCTCGTTGGGCGAGACCCCTATGAACTCCTGACTTCAGAAGCGGCTCTGGTGCCTCCGGGCAGCGAAGGTTTGCTTTTCCTTCCATACCTAACCGGCGAGCGAACGCCATATCCCGATCCCGATGCTCGGGCGGTATTCATGGGCCTGACCTTGCGCCATGGCAAACCGCATCTGGTGAGGGCACTCTTGGAGGGGGTGGCCTACGGGTTGCGAGACTCTATGGAGTTGGTGAAAGCCCTGGGGCTGGAGATTCGGCAGGTGCGGGCCTCGGGCGGTGGGGCGCGTAGCGAATTATGGCGGCAGATTCTGGCCGATGTTTTCGGAGTGGAGTTGGCCATCATTAACGTAACCGAAGGTGCAGCCTACGGCGCGGCTCTGTTGGCGGGGGTGGGCACCGGTATCTACAAAGATGTGGATGAGGCTTGCGACACAACTATTAAGGTTCTGCAATGCATAGCGCCGACTCAAAAGAACGTGCCCATCTATGATGACTACTACTCAATCTATGGCTCCCTCTATCGAGTCTTGAAGCCGAGCTTCGATCGGCTAGCGAAGGTGGTCACCGACCACATAGGGTAACGAGAAACGGAGAGCACCCTTAGAGTTCTTGGTCGAATCGTGTGGGCCCTGTGGGAACAACTGGGCCCTTTATTCGCAGGTAGCGGGCTCTATGTTCGCTCTTGCACTGGTGCACGGGAAGTCAAAGGAGTGATGTGGCTTTGAGGGAGAGAGGCAAGGGGTTCGTCTGCAACCCTGGGTGACTGCGTATGAATTCCGTAATCGCCTCCTCGCCGCCTACAGGTGAGTGATCGACAACGAGGTTATTAATCTAGGAGATGGGAAACGCGAGTGAAAGCGCTATCGTCATAGCCATTCTATTTTTGGCTCTAGTTGGGTTCATTTCACAACGGCTCCGGGCTGAAATAGTCGCCATGGGTGTTCTCGTGGTCTCAGCCCTGGCAGGTGTAGTTACCATACCCGAAGCACTATCTGGGTTCAGCAACCCGGCGGTGATCACAGTGGGTGCAGTGCTCGTCGTCAGCGGAGGGCTGCTTCATACGGGAGTGGCAGGAACGCTGGGGCGAGGGATCCTATGGGTTGCTGGTTCCAGCGAAGCGCGAATCGTCACTCTCCTGATGGTCACTGCCGGTCTCCTCTCAGCGTTCATAAACAACGTGGGGGCCGTTGCGGTATTGATGCCCGCAGCCATGGAGATAGCGCGTCGGGCCAGGCTCAGTCCTTCGAAATTGCTCATCCCTCTGTCCTTCGGCTCCTTGCTGGGAGGAATGACCACCCTTATCGGGACGCCACCCAACATCCTGGCCAACCAGTACCTGATAGATCGCGGCTTGGAGCCCCTCTCCTTCTTCGATTTTACGCCGGTGGGTGTAGCGGCCCTGGCGATGGGGATCCTCTATATTAGCCTAGTGGGCAGGAGGCTGATCCCCAGCCGTCGCTGTGTGGAAGACATACGATGGGGCCTTGAGCTGCCCCTCGCCCGGCCTGAGGCCTACCATCTGGAAGAGCGTCTCTTCGAATTACAGATCTCTGAAGGTTCCCCTCTAGATGGAAAGAGCATCGACCAGACCCATTTCCGGCAGGCTCTACATCTAACCATCCTAGGCATCGTCCGCAACGGGAAAACAAAGCTGGCACCAGATGCAACCGAGACACTGCGCTCCGGTGATATACTGCTGGTGAAAGGCAAGCCTGAGGAGGTTGCCAGTGTTGCGAGTGGGTACGATCTAGAGCTCGAGATGGGCACTCAGGTTAGCATTCAAGATCTGGCATCCAGAGATGTGGAGGTGGTTGAGGTAGTGCTTGCACCTCACAGCGATCTGGTGGGAAAGAGCTTGCGCGAGATCCGCTTTAGGGAGAAATTTGGTTTGACTGGTCTGGCCATCTGGAGAAAGGGAAGGGCGATTCGCACGGGGGTGGCCGAGCAGCGGCTGGAGTTCGGTGATGCGCTCCTGATGCAAGGGCCACGTTCAAAATATGAGTTATTGCGGACGAATGGCGATTTCCTGATCCTCGAAACCGGCTATGAGGCAGAGGAGCGCAGACCGAAAGCCCCATATGCCATCCTCATCCTTTTGGCGATGGTGGGCGTTGCTACCTTGGGCCTACTTCCTATCTCCATGGCTATGGTGATCGGTGCTGGCTTGATGATAGTCACCGGCTGTCTCAGCCTCGAGGAAGCATATGAATCGATAGATTGGCGGGTCATCCTGCTCTTAGTAGGCATGCTTCCGGCAGGCATCGCTATGGAGAAGAGCGGCGCCGTTCAACTCTTGAGTGCTCAGATGATACGTCTGAGCCAAGGCCAACCGTTTATCACTCTCCTGGGTGTGTTATCGGTCACCATGTTGCTCAGCCAGATCATAAATAGTGCAGCCACTATAGTCTTGATGGCGCCCATCGCTTTTAGCGTGGCCCAAAGCGTTGGTGCTGACCCGCGCATCTTTGTGCTGGGGGCAGGTATTGCTTCCTCTATGGCTTTCTTAACACCCATTGGCCACCCGGCAAACCTGCTGGTGATGGGGCCGGGAGGCTATCGTTTCACCGATTATGCTAGAGCTGGGTTGTCTCTGAGCCTTCTCATACTTGTCAGCATTGGCGCTGTTCTGTTACTGGGGTATCAATGATCAATCGCTGGTCCAGGGACTGGATTGGCACCAGCCTCTGATCCAGGCCTATGCCCACCACATGGGAGCGGACGGGTATGTTCCTGATGCAGGATGCCCAGCGCACAAGGCGAAGGAGTCGCCTGGGGTCATGTGACAATCGGCCTTCGCTCAAGGCGATGCTCTGATTGAACTAGCTTGCCCCGCACCTGCGCACGCTGGCCGTACACACAAGACTACGAATCATTGAGTCCAGGCGAAAGCCTCCTCTAGGTACGAGAGGAGGCTTTTCCGTGGAAATTGAGACATTGATCGAAGGTTTCAGACTCTTCAATTCTTGCAAGGGTTTGAGCCCCAAAACCATCACCTGGTACGACGCTTTCCTCCGCCACTTCGCTGACTTCCTTCGCCACCATCACCATCCCACCGAAATCTCGCAAC
>DAOULQ010000151.1:0-2553 GCA_034419095.1 Anaerolineae bacterium
GGCTCAGGTACTTTCCGATCTCTGTGTAGGCGCAATCGATCATGATAGTCTCGATGGCGGCCATGGGGGTGGTGCCCTGACGCATGTCGAAGATGGCGGGCGAGCCGCCGTAGACGATAGGAGCCCCAGGGTTCGTCAGTTGATGGATAACCACTCCGCTCAGGTTCTCTGCTGTATGCTGTGCCAAGGCACCCACCAGGGTGGCGGGCGCCGTGGCTCCGGCCAGGGGCATGGAGACGAGTTCCACGGGCAACCGGTAACGAGCACAATCCACCAGATTCTGACAGGTGATCCCACTCCAGAGAAGAGGGGGCGAGGGGCAGACGTCGAAGACGGCCAAGGGTCTCTCTCGTAGAGACTCCACGCTTCCCGCCACAGCCAGCAGCATCTCATACATGAGATGGAGGGTCTGGATGGCGAAAGCCCCGGTGACCACTGGTTTACGGGCATATTTGAGGGCTAGATAGAGACGGTAGAGATCGGCGATCCCCTCTGGTACATCGGAAGAGACTATAGCGGTGCTCACGGCATCCAACTGCTCCAGTCCCTCCGCCAACTTGAGATGCCTCACCAGATCGGCGGTGACCGGTTTCCTGACTTGCCTCGTTTGGGAATCGAGGATAGAGATGGCGGCGGAGCCGGGGTCGAATTGGAGATGGTCGCCACTGTACTCTACGGCGATCTCTCCCTCAGCGTTATGGAGGTTAAAGCCTTCTGGAGCCGTATCCAGAGCCTTTTGGACTAAATGAGCGGGGATGCGAGCGATCCTCCTCTTTTGGTCCACGTGGACTCCGCTCTGAGCCAATATCTCTAGGGCAAAAGGAGCGTAGATCATCACCCCGGGGTCCCAGAGGAGTTGATGGGCTAGGTCGATGATCCGTTCAATCGATCGTTTATCTAAAAACTGTAGTCTAGGTGCGCTCATCAGTAGAATCCCCTTGACAATGCCTCTCGATTATACCACAATATGATTGGGTGGTTGACTTAGAACCTTTGTTCTGATATAATTATAATATGGATAGAGGTTTTGTACTAATTGCAATTTTCTTTCTATTGTAATAGACTGATTTTGTGGGTGTTTCCAGAGAGGAAAGGAGTCTCCAAATGGAGAAGGAGGCGGAGGATAGAGCATTAGAGGTAACGCTCTCCCAGATAAGGAAACGGTACGGCGATGGAGCGATTATGAAGTTGGGTAGTGCGCGGGGGATGGACGTGGAGGCCATCTCCACCGGCTCCTTGGGCTTGGATATCGCCCTGGGTATCGGTGGCATCCCCAGAGGTCGCATCACCGAGATATATGGGCCTGAGATGTCGGGAAAGACCACCCTCTGCCATCATATCGTCGCTGCGGCTCAGAGGGCTGGTGGCGTGGCGGCGTTCATAGACACGGAGCACGCTATGGACCCGGGGTATGCTGCCAAATGCGGCGTGGATATCGAGAGCCTCTATATATCCCAACCGGATGATGCGGAGCAGGCTTTGGAGATCACCGAGGCGTTGGTGAGGAGCGGGGCCGTGGATGTGGTGGTTATCGACTCCGTGGCTGCCCTCGTCCCTCGAGCGGAGATAGAGGGGGACATGGGAGAGCCTCATATGGGGTTGCAGGCGCGCTTGATGTCCCAGGCTCTCAGGAAACTGGCCGGGGCTATCAAACGTTCCAATACGTCAGTGGTCTTCACCAATCAACTGCGGATGAAGATCGGTGTCTTATTCGGCAACCCGGAGACCACACCAGGGGGGCGGGCTCTGAAATTCTATTCTGCCGTTCGCCTCGATATGCGGCGAGTGCAATCTATAAAGGAGGGAACCAACATAGTCGGGAACCGGACCAGGGTCTGGGTGAAGAAGAATAAAGTGGCCCCCCCTTTCAAGAAAGCAGAATTTGACATAATGTATAACGAAGGGATCTCCAGAGAAGGCGATCTCCTAGATGTGGGGACGGAGATGGGGATCGTAGAGAAGAGAGGTTCCTATTACTCCTATGGTGAGATGCGGTTAGGGCAGGGGAGGGAGAACGCCAAACAGTTTCTCAAGGAGAACCCTTCGTTGGCTGATGAGATCAGCAACCGCATCCGTGTGGAGGCTGGTTTAATAGAGAAACCGGCTTTGGAATCGGGTGCGGAAGCGGTCGAGGAAGAGGCCACAGCTACTTAGCGAATTTGGCGATGCCCTCTAGCGAAGGGCAAGGGCGAAGAAAAACATAACCTTATCAGCCTCTTAGAAGAGCGTAAGAGATTTGCTGTAAATTAGGCGCATTCGAAGAGGGCTCAACAAGTACTCTTCTACTTTTCCCTTTCTTGAGGTTCTATGGACAAATTCGATAGCTGTGGCTGGGAGGCTGCAGCTATTTTATTGAGATGGAAAGCAGAATCACGGCTTTAAGGGAGCAGAAAAGGAAGAGGGATAGGGTTAACGTCTATCTGGACGGGGAGTACGCCTTCAGCCTAGGAGTGCAGTTAGCGGCTGAACTACAAGAGGGTAGTTTCCTATCGACCGAGAAACTGCACGAGCTCCAAAGACGGGACTCTTTTGCTCGTGCTTACAGGAAGGCTC
>DAOULQ010000152.1:0-22444 GCA_034419095.1 Anaerolineae bacterium
TGGATAGACGGCTGCAACCCACGGAATTGGGCACTTTGGTCTGCGATCTCTTGATAGAGCATTTTCCGGATATTATGGATGTGGGCTTTACCGCCCAGATGGAAGAGGAACTCGATCTCGTAGCCTCAGGAGAGAAGGAGAGGGTTCCCCTTCTTCGGGAGTTCTATCAACCTTTTGAGAGGGCGTTGGAGCGGGCTGAGGAGGAGATGGAGAAGGTGGAGATCGCTGATGAGCCCACGGGCGAACTCTGCGAGGAATGCGGAAGTCCCATGGTCTTCAAATTCGGTCGGTACGGGAAATTCATAGCCTGCAGCAACTACCCTGAATGCAAGAACACGAAAACATACCTGGTGAAGATCGGGGTCTTATGCCCCCGCTGCGGTGGAGAACTGGTAGAGAGGCGGTCTAGGAGGGGGCGGCGTTTCTACGGCTGTGCCAACTATCCGGAGTGCGATTTCGCCGTGGGACGGAGACCTCTCCCTCAACCTTGTCCCCAGTGTGGCGGTCTCTTGACCGTTGCCTCGCGGAAGCGCGCTCGGTGCATCGAGTGCGGGATTAAACTGCCTATGGAAGAGCTGAAAGCCTCCGAGTCTGAGGCTGTAAGAGAAGAAGCGAGGGCTAGGGGGTGAGGAGGAAAGGGGGAGGCTATCGTATCCCCAACAGCAGACGGAGGCCCAGATCGAGGCCCTGGAGCCAACGGGGCGACAGATTCCCTCGTAGGCGCAAAGGTCGCAGATAGAGACGGTGGAAGAGTACCTAGATCGATTTATCACCTATCTTGTGGTCGAGCGGAACGCTTCTCCCTACACGGTTCGGAACTACCGCCGGGAGGTAGGCGAGTTTCTCCGCTTTTTAGAGAAAGAGGGCATCTCCTCCCTTCAAGAGGTAGATCGCCGGGTTTTGACCCGTTACCTCCTCTGGCTCAATGCTCGTGGTTACAGTAAGGCTAGCATAAGGCGGCGGATATCGGAGTTGCGCTCTTTCTTCAAGTGGCTAGTACGCGAAGGAGCGGTGGAGTCCAACCCCATCGAAGCCATCTCCGCTCCCAAGGTGCCCCAGCGTCTCCCCCGCTATCTGAAACCGGAAGAGATAGAAGCCATCATGCAGGCCCCGGATACCTCTCAGCCTCTGGGGCAGAGGGATCGGGCCATTCTGGAGATCCTATATGCCACCGGCATGAGGATCAGCGAATTGGTGGGGCTAGATATGGGTACTGTGGATATCGCCAGGGGCCAAATGATGGTTCGAGGGAAGGGGAGCAAGGAACGGATTGTGCTTCTAGGGCGGCCGGCGCGGGATGCTTTGGACCTCTATCTCAAAGAGGGACGTCCGAAATTGCTGAAGGGAAAACGAACGAGCGCTCTCTTTCTCAATCGCTTTGGAGAGCGCCTATCGGTCCGCGGTGTGCAGTCGATGCTGGATCGCTGCGCTAGGAAGGCGGGCTTGAAGTGGGTGACGCCCCACCTTCTGCGCCACACCTTCGCCACCCATATGTTGGGCGGGGGGGCGGACTTAAGGGTGGTGCAGGAGCTCTTGGGCCATGCGAGTCTATCGAGCACTCAGGTTTATACTCATGTGAGCCAGAGGAGGGCGCGGGAGGTCTATATGCACTCCCACCCTTTGGCCCGTGAAGGCGAAGCGGAGGGGGGATGAACAGAAAGGCCAGGGTGGAGAGATTGCGCCAGATGCTAAGTGAGCAAGGCTTAGACGGCATCTTCATAACCCAGCCTCAGAATACCCTCTATTTGAGCGGCTTCGCGCCATCGGCGCAGCCTGATGAGATAGCAGGGCTGCTCTTCATAACGGAAGATGATTCCATGGTGATGACCAGTTTCATCTATCTGGAGCAGGCGGGGAGAGAAGTCCCTGGATTTCGGCTCTTCGAGGTGGAGAGGGGCGATGAGGGGATAGCCCAGGCACTCCCAGGCCTCCTGGAAGGGGTGGGAGCGAAGCGGGTGGGGTTCGAGGCGGAACATCTGACCTTCGCTCGATACCAAAAGTGGGCCAGTGTATCGGTTGAGTTGGTGCCCACCAGCGGCTTGGTGGAGGAGATACGGGCTATCAAGGACCATGACGAGATGGAGGCGATAAGAAAGGCGGTGGCCCTGGCCGACGAGACCTACGCGCACCTCCGTGAATATATCAGACCAGGTCTCACTGAGCGAGAGGTGGCCTGGGAGGCGGAGGTCTACATGCGGCAAGCGGGGGCGGAGAAGATAGCCTTCGACCTCATAATAGCCGGCGGGCCCAACGGAGCCCTGCCCCATGCTACGACCACGGAGCGGGTCTTTGGGGAAGGCGAGCCGATAGTGATAGACATCGGTGCCCGGGTGGAAAGTTACCATTCTGATCTGACGCGCACTATCTATCTCGGTGAGCCAGAGGTCAAGTTCCAAGAGATCTACGCTTTGGTGAGAAGAGCCCAGGAGAGCGCTCTAGGGGGCATCCGAGCGGGGATGAAGGGTAAGGAGGCCGATGGTTTGGCTCGGCAAGTGATCGAGGAGGCGGGCTATGGGGAATATTTCGGCCACGGCCTGGGTCATGGCGTGGGCCTGGCCGTTCATGAGAAACCTAGGGCGACCAAAACATCGGAGGAGGTACTCCAACCGGGCATGAGTCTCACGGTGGAACCGGGCATCTATATCCCCGATTGGGGAGGGGTCCGCATCGAGGATATGGTGGTTATTCGGGAGGAGGGGGTAGAGGTTCTCAGCAAGGCCTCCAAGGAACCGATGCTCCTCTCCCCTGGGGTCTTGTAGGGATATTCATCACTAGGGAAGGAGGGCTGAGAGATGGAGTATATCGATCGCATCGGGAGGGAGAACCTCATCAAGGGGGTGGCTATCTTCCTCGTCGGTTTGGCTATCGGCTGGTTAGCCATCGGTTGGTGGCTCTGGCCGGTGCAATATTACGATACGGACCCTCAAGACCTCCACCGTAGCCATAAAGAGGCTTGGATCTTGATGGTCGCCGACTCCTATGGCCTCAATGAGGACGATGAGGCGGCTCAAGAACGATTGCAAGGCTTCGAGGAGAGCGAGATGGGGGAGATCATCTCTTCCCTCATCGCGCGCGCGGAAGAAGAGGGCGATCTCCCAACGGCACAAAGGCTGAAAAATCTGGCCGGGGCAGCGGGTATAACCCTGCCCGAGGCTTTGCCAGAGGCTACTCCCACACCCGCGCCGGTGGCGGGTGGCCTTTCTGCAATCCGCTCTCTGGGCCTAGTCTTGGTCCTCTTTCTCTTTGTGGCCCTAGTGGTAGTCGGTGGAGGGGTGGGGCTGACCCGTTGGAGGGAACGACGAGAGAAGGCTGCTCTGCGCCCCAGGCCTAAAGAGGAGTTGATAAGTTGGGAGGTGCCAGGGGAAGCCCCTCTAGGGCAGTTCGTGACCACCTATACCTTGGGGGATGACGGTTACGATACCTCTTTCAACATCGAGACCCCTGCTGGCGAGTTCTATGGAGCCTGTGGAGTGGGCTTCTCGGAGGTGATAGGCGAAGGGGCTCCGGATAAGATCGCCGCTTTCGAGGTTTGGCTCTTCGACAAGACCGATCCCGACAACGTGCAAACGGTCACCAAAGTACTAATGAGCGAGCACGCCTATGGCGATGAGGCGCTGCGGGAGAAGATGCAGGATCGAGGAGAGGCGGTCTTGGTGGAGAGGGGAAAGACCATCGCCATTGAGGCCGTGGGTTTGCAACTGGGGGCCCAGATAGTGGACTTCGCCTACGGGGTGAGCCCCGATTTGCCTCCTAATAGTTTCTTCGAGAGGCTGACCACGGAACTGACACCTCTGATGAAGACAGAGGCCTAGATGCGTATCCCGATTCTTGTCGAGATGTTGGAGGGTGATAACTACTAGATACCCCCTACTCTCAGCCAGCACATCTAATACCCAACTACTCTGATCTCATAGAGCGCTGACTCATCATAGGCGGGGAGTCGGCGCTCTAGTCGTGATTAGTACCAAAGTAAGGCTTGTCCCACTGACTTCCCTATGGTACTCTGCGAAATGCAGGAGATGGGAGGCAGATCTGTTTGCCGCTTCTGCATGAGGAGCCAAGCCACCCGAGGGGTTTGGCTCCTCGCCTATTAGGTCCCAAGGGTGTTCATGGCCACAGCAGTTCGAAGAATTGCTAATGGGGATTGAGCCACATGGCAATCGATGCTGGGCATGTTACCCTTGATATGTAATTAGACTTCTTCTATCCTCCAGGAGTTATCTTCTCTCACTCGGGTCCTTGGCCTGCTTTTTGCCAGGGCAGGCTGCTAGCCGCGGAAGATATGACCGGAGTGTAATTCATCAAAGGCGCAGATCGAGTCTCTTAGGAGTGGGTATGGGAGGGGCATTCCTATCTGCTTTCACGTTGACTGACTTCGCTTAGAGGAGTACAATAGAAGTGGGGGGTGTTTCGTCTTAGGAGCCCATATGGCCTCAAGAATTAAGCAAGTAGTCAAGCGAACGGGCGCTATCGTCCCTTTCAATCGCGAGCGGATCACCAACGCTATCTATCGGGCGGCGGTGGCGGTGGGTGGCCGTGATCGGTCGATCGCTGAAGGCCTGACCGACCAGGTTATCGCTATTCTCGAAGAAAGCACGCCGCCAGGACATATCCCCTCCGTAGAGGAGATCCAAGATATCGTGGAGAAGGTGCTGATCGAGAACGGCCACGCCAAAGTGGCCAAGGCCTATATTTTGTATCGTTACGAACAGAGCCACCGACGGCGCAAGAAGATCGCAAATTCAGACCGTAACTCCGGGAACATACCTTACCGCAAGATCTGGGAAGCCCTCTCTTGGGCGGTCGACCACGATCTCAACACGGTCGAACGATTAAACGCGCGAATCGCCCAGGGGGAGTTCCCGGAAATCGTGGGGGAATCCGACAGCGCTTATGGAGAGGACCTGGCGACGGCGACGGAGTTAATCAAGGAACGTGGCGACGATTTGAGGATGGTTATCATCGCCGGGCCCTCCTCCTCTGGCAAAACCACTACCACGATTAAACTGAGTGACCAGTTGCTTAAGATGGGCCTCAGCCTCATCGCCCTCAACGTCGACAACTACTTCTTCGACCTGAAACTCCATCCCAGGGACGAGTTCGGCGACTACGACTTCGAGACGCCGCAGGCTCTCGACCTGGAACTCATCAATGACCATCTGGTGCGCTTGCTCGCTGGGGAGGAGGTCTTGGTTCCCCGTTACGACTTCAAAACGAGCAAACGACACGATAACGAAATCCCCATGCGGGTCGGGCCCGAGCAGGTCATCCTCATCGACAGCCTGCACGGTCTTTTCCCCGACATGACCCAGGGCGTGGCCGACGAACGCAAGTTCAAACTTTACATTGAAACGTTACTTCAGATGAGGGGGCCCGGTGGGAGGTTCGTTCGCTGGACCGACTTGCGACTGATGCGTCGCATGGAGAGGGATGCCACGCACCGCTCCTACGACCGCCGCCGGACGCTGGAACATTGGCACTATGTCCGCAGCAGCGAACTTCGCAACATCATCCCCCAAATCAGCACGGCCGACTACATCGTCAACAGCGCCCTGCCCTATGAGTTGCCCATAATGAGGGCCAGGTTGATCGCTTACTTCGAGAAGTGGGTGGAAGAGTATAGGGAAGACCCGCTGCGAGTCGACGCCTTCATTCGCGCCAAGCGTGTGTACGAGCTCTTGAACTCCGTTACCCCGGTCGAGGATGATTCGGCCATTCCGCCTACCTCGCTCCTCCGGGAGTTCATCGGAGGCAGTTGTTTCGAATATTAGTCCCCGGCTTCGTGAACTTCTCCGGTGGAAATCTTGAGCCTCTTGCGATACAATGCAAACCCTCGATTTCCCCCGCATGCAAGAGGGGATATGAGCGTCACATAATGGCCAAGCAGTTCACATTGGGGAGTGACCATGCGCAATCTGACCGATGAGGAGATAAAGGGGATACTGAAGAATACCAAGAATATCGCTGTGGTGGGGCTATCGGATAAGCCGGGGTTTATCCTGGCTGAGGTGGGCCAGGGCGGGATAGCTATCGGGTGGCGGCCTATCTCAAGGGGCGGGGCTACAAGGGTTTTCCCTGGGAGGGTTGTGTCCACTACTATACGAAATGCGCCTAAGTTGACATAACTATACGCTTGCCAACGTACGTTTTTGATGGTATAATGACTTATACAAGGTGACCATCATGGCTAGGGGATTCGAAGATAAACTTAAGAGGAAAGGAGGTGGTAGGGGTGGAGGTGCAGGGCTTTTGCGTGAAGTGTAGGGCTAAGCGGAAGATGCAGAATGCGAAGGAGATAATGACCTAGAACCGCAGGAAAGCCGCCCAGGGCACCTGTCCTGTATGCGGCACCAAGATGTTCAAGTTCCTGCCTATGAAGTGAGTCTCAACTCCTCTGGGCGCTCTAGACCCGTTCTCTTAGACTGAGAGCGGGTCTTCTCTTGGCTCTCTGGCGGATGACCTGACCTAGGTCTGTAGGACTGGGCACGGTGGTGCTACGAGTGAGGGTGGTGAAGTAGCCTATTGAGGGATCCTCCAGATCTCGCCCCCGGTGGTAAGGTTGTTTGTCCCGGCGTAGAGGTAGTTGCCAAGCACTGCTAGGGAGCCGATATGAGTGTTGTTAGCGTCACCAAATCCGTCAGCGTTGACCTGGCTCCAGGTGGTACCATCGGCGGAGCGCCACACCTCGGCCGCGGTGGGCCAGCTGTCCGTTCCAGCGTAGAGGTAGTTGCCAAACACTGCTAGCGAGAGAACCGAGCTGTTGTTGGGGTCGCCAAATCCATGACTGTTGACCTGGGTCCAGGTAGTGCCATCGGGGGAGCGCCACACCTCAGCCCCGGTGGACAGGTTTCTCGTACCAGCGTAGAGGTAGTTGCCAAACACGCCTAGCGACGATATGTCTGTGTTCGAGTCATCGCCAAATCCATCGGCGTTGACCTGGGTCCAGGCGGTGCCATCGGGGGTGCGCCATAATTCACCCCCGAAGGCAGGGGAATCCCATTTGCCTGTCCCAGCGTAGAGGTAGTTGCCAAACACCGCGAGCGACGACACCTCAGCGTTCCACTCGTCGCCAAACCCGTCGGCGTTGACCTGAGTCCAGGTCGTGCCATCAGGGCTCCGCCACAGCCCACCCGCGGTGCACCAGTTGAATGTCCCAGCGTAGAGGTAGTTTTCAAACACGGCTAGCGACGACACGTCCTCGTTGCAGTCGTCGCCAAATCCATCGGCGTTGACCTGGCTCCAGGTGGTGCCATCAGGGGAGCGCCACACCTCAGCCCCGGTGGACCAGTTGAATGTCCCAGCGTAGAGGTAATTGCCAAACGTTGCTAGCGACACCACCCCATTGTTATTAGGGTCGCCAAATCCATCACTGTTGACCTGGGTCCAGGTGGTGCCATCGGAGGAGCGCCATAACTCAGCCGCGGTGGGCCACGTGCCCGTCCCAGCGTAGAGGTAGTTGCCAAACTCGCTTAGCGAGGATACTGCATAGTTTTCGAGGTCGCCAAATCCGTCGGAGTTGACCTGGGCCCAGTCTCGGGAGTAGTTCTTCATCGCCAGGGGCAGGTAGACATAGTTCGTCTCCAGTGCATAAGCCGGCGGAGCCTCTAGAATGCCTTTTGGCGCTGTGAGCCTCCCACCTGTTTTAATCATAAAGGGCACGACGAGAAGCGATGCTATTGCTATCAACAGTAAGCACAGGAGCGGCCGAAAGTTCCGTGCCCACGTGCGAAATAGAAGACCAAAACGGCTATTCATGGCATCCTCCTCCTTCGAGTCTTCTCGCCCCCTTAGGACAAGAGCCGGTCCTTCTCCGTCACAAGGAATCGGCTCATATCCTCACCTCCGTGGAGTACTTATCACGTGGCGATGAAATGCTCGGTGCTTGACTGTGGTAGGAATCTCTATCTGGGATGCATTGTATCAGATGATACACAGGATGTCAATAGGCCAGCAGGACGAAGGGCATCACGAAGTGAGTTCGCCCTGAAGGGAGGCGCGCCGGAGGGCTTCATTCCCATATCGCTCTCGGATCTCGTCCACGGCCCGGTTCAGACGGCTCAGTTTGGCTTCCCTTTGGTCGAAGAGATCCAACTGAGAAGGAAGGCGGGGCGTCAAGTTGCTGATGCTCACCCCCACCAGGCGGAGTCGCATTCCTGGCTGCCACTCCCGGCGAAGGATCTGCACCGCTTGATCGTAGATGACCTGATCTAGGTCTGTGGGACGGGGGAGGGTGGCGCTGCGAGTGAGGGTGGCGAAGTCGCTATAGCGCAGTTTTACGGTGATGGTTCTCCCTCGCATCCTATGACCACGGAGCCTGCGGCCCACCCTCTCGCAAAGGTCCAACAGATGCCGTTGTGCCTCCCTTAGAGTGGTTAGATCCCGAGCGAAGGTATGTTCGTGGCCTATAGATTTGGGCTCCCTATGGGGTGTGAGAAGGGAGTCATCTCTACCTCGGGCGCACCGGTAAAGAACCCTGCCTAGGGCTCCGAACTCTTTCTCCAAGAGATCGAGAGGTAGATGAGCCAACCCTCCGATGGTATCTACCCCTAAAGCACGGAGTCGTCGGGCCGTGGCTGGGCCTACGCCCCATAGTCGCTCCACGGGGAGGGGGGCTAGAAAGGCCGCCTCTTGCCCGGGGGGTATTACAACCAGGCCACCTGGCTTCCCCTCCTCCGAAGCCATCTTGGCCAGGAGTTTGTTGGCAGCCACCCCTAACGAGGAGGGCAGGCCCATTTCCTCCTTCACCCGCCGTTGGGTGGTGCGGGCTATCTCTTCCGCCGGCCCCCAGAGCCTCTCGCATCCGGTGACATCTAAGAAGGCCTCATCGATGGAGACCTTCTCTATCAGGGGGGTGTATTCTTTTAGGAGAGCCATCACTTGGTCGGAGATCTCCGAGTATCTCTCCGGGTTTCCGGGGACGAGGATAGCCTGGGGGCAGAGGCGCAAGGCCTGGGCGGTGGGCATCGCCGAGCGGACGCCATAGGCTCGAGCCGCGTAGGAAGCTGAGGCGACTACCCCTCTCCGGCTGGGCTTTCCTCCCACGATGATCGGCTGGCCCGCGATTCCCGGGTTTAATAGTTCTTCCACGGAGGCGAAGAAGGCGTCGAGATCGATATGGATTAGGTGGCGATCCTTATAGACCGTTTGTTCTATATTATAGCACAGATATTTTGTGAGGTCAAGGGTTTGCCAGTAGCGAGGGACTGTCAACGAATACCTAAATCTATCCCAGTTGAGCTGGTGGGCGCGGTGTGAGTGATGCTGCACAAGGGATTCGTGCAGTGGTGGCGAAGGGGCATTTGCGCCGCTGTTTGGAGAGCCGACAGATACTGAGAGACGT
Source organism: Anaerolineae bacterium (assembly GCA_034419095.1). GTDB lineage: Bacteria > Chloroflexota > Anaerolineae > UBA7937 > UBA7937 > UBA7937. Next base: position 9,341 of record DAOULQ010000152.1, read on the forward strand.
GATCACCACCAATAGCGCCGCCGACGTTGGGGCGGTGCTGGTGCCTGGAGCAGCGGCGGGGGCGGCGGCGGCGGAGGCGGAGGAGGAGGAGGCGGAGGAGGAGGAGGAGGAGGAGGAAGCAGAGGTAGTGGGGGTGGTGGTGCATCTGATGGCGACGGTCGGGATGGTGGTGACGACCACCACCACCACGGCACTGGTTAGCCCGTCGTCGCCTGCATAGTGGTCGTGGCCGACGATTGACAAGCCTGCTCTTATGTGCTATACTGACTTATGACATTAGTCATATGACTCCTGAGATGCGTCATATGACTAACGCGGTTAGTCTTTTAGGCACTTGTGCTGTTTGCCGGGAGGGAATATTGTGCTGACCCCCCTTTTCGAATCTGATAAGAAAGAGAGAATACTCCTCTACTTGCACACCCATGGAGAGTCCTATCCAAGAGAGATCGCAAGGTCTTTAGGAATCCACTTGAGGACTGTTCAGAATCAGCTCATGAAACTGGAGAATGGTGGCGTCCTTTACAGCAAACTGAGGGGCAAGGTGCGCCTCTTTGGGTTCAACCCTCGGTATCCCTTCAAAAAGGAACTGGAAGCCCTACTGGAGAAGATATTGACGTTCATCCCCGAAGAAGAGAAAGACAAATACTATAGGCCAAGGCTCCGGCCCAGAAGGACAGGCAAACCCCTCTAACATGAAGATCGAGGAGATGTCCCTCAGGGACGTAGCGTTGTATATCTCTGATCACCTTCGGAAACGAGGGGTTGAAGTGGTTCTTACCGGTGGTGCGTGTGTCACTATCTATACCAAAAATAAGTATGTCTCCTATGACCTCGATTTCGTCCCGCCCCCTTACACAAAACGGAGCAAGGTTGGAGAAATCCTGGAAGAAATAGGTTTCGTGGAGGAAGGTGGTTGTTTCAAGAATCCACAGACTCGGTCTTTCATTGAATTTGTGCCTTCCCCTTTGGCCGTTGGTGGAGAGCCGGTGAAGGCGATCGCCGAAATACGATCCGGGGATTTGCTCCTCAGACTGCTATCCCCAACGGACTGCGTGAAAGATCGCTTGGCTGCGTACTACTATTGGAACGATAATCAAGCCTTAGAACAAGCTCTCCTCGTCTGCCGAGACCAGGCAGTGGACCTCAAAGAGGTACAAAGATGGTCAGAGAATGAAGAGATGGGGCAGAAGTTTGAGGAATTCAAGCGAATGCTTCAGCACTAGAGTAGAATCGACTTCTCCTTGTGCAACGGCTCAATGGAAGCCCCTTCCACCCTCACCGGAAGGGGCTGTTTTCTTTAGTGCGTTGCATAGCCTTGCACAACGGGCCTGTTTGCCAGTAGCGAGAACTTGTGGTAGACTTATAACCTGTTGAAGGGTTCATTTTCGATTTTCTTTCATGAGGTTAAGGGATGGATCTAATCGCTTCGGTAGAAGAAGAACAGCTCCGGGAGGGTCTGGCGGAGATCAGGCCCGGGGATACGGTACGGGTCTATATACGCATCGTGGAGGGGGACCGGGAGCGAACACAGGTCTTCCAAGGGACGGTGATGCGGTTGCGGAAGGGTGGCACACGGACCAGTTTCACCGTGCGGCGAATCGCTGCCCATGGGGTGGGAGTGGAGCGGACTTTCCCTCTCCATTCTCCTCGCATCGAGAAGATAGAGGTGCTCCGTCATGGCCATACGAGGAGAGCCCAACTCTACTACCTCCGTGGTCGGCGGGGCAAAGCGGCTCGTCTGAGGGAGAAACGGACCTAGGGGTTGTTAGGCTAGGAAGAAAAGGGGAGACCCGAAAGGGAGGGGCTCCTCTTTTTCCGTGGGGATAAGTTATGGGTGGCGTTTCCCGGCGAGGAAAGCGTAGTTCACGAAAGAAGGTGCGTTTCCTTCGGATGCTGCCCTTCGGTCCTGAGGGACCTCAGGGTCCTGAAGGAAGGCATCCTCAGGATGCTGAACGCAATCCCCATCTCAAGGAGGAGCGAGCCCTTATTCGCCACGGTTATCGGCGGATAGCGGGGCTCGACGAGGCAGGGCGAGGCTCCTGGGCTGGGCCGGTGGTGGCCGCGGCGGTGGTTTTGCCCCTGGAGCGGCGCAACTTGCCAGCCCAACTCTTGGGCGTCCGCGATTCCAAACTGCTCACCCCCCGCCGGAGGGAGGAGATTCTGGAGAAGGTCATGGAGGTGGCCTCGGAGATAGGGGTGGGGGTCGTGCCTCCTCAGTTCATCGACGAGAGGGGGATCGTGGCTGCCACTAGGCTGGCTATGAGGCGGGCCCTCGATGCTCTCCCGATGAGGCCCGACTACCTCTTGGTCGATTTCTTGTCCCTCCCTGATGAGCCTTGGCCCCATAAGAGCATCGTCCGAGGCGATAACCTTTCCCTCTCCATAGCCTGCGCCTCTATCGTGGCCAAGGTGGAGCGGGATCGGATGATGATCGCTCTTGAAGAGGAGTATCCAGGATATGGTTTCGCTCGGCACAAGGGGTACGGGACGCCCCAGCATAGGGAGGCGCTCCAAAGGCTGGGCATCACTCCTCTCCATCGACTCTCTTTTAGGCCCATGAGGTTCATGGCGTGAAGAGGCGCGAACGAGCCGAGAAGAAAGCCCCTTCCCATTCCCTGGGAAGGGGCTCTTGTTATCTCTCAGCAGGTGGCCGTTTCAGTAGTTCTTCATAATGATGGGCAGGTAAGTGAGGACATCTCCGCCGATTCCAGCAGCATAAGGATAGTTGTCGTATGGAACGTCAATAGCTGTGACTTGGTACTTCCAGGTACCAGGGTCGGCATAGCGAACAGGGATTACTATCGGGGGCCAGCTGCTTTCAACAGCAGCGTACAGCGAACCATCTGGCTTATATACGTCAACCCGAAGCGTGCTCCCGCCCCAGTGGAATACGAATAGGAGGTTTGATACCACATCCTGCATGAAGTTGAACAGAGAAGAAGTCTGGCCCGGCGCAATTGAGTTAAGAGTGAGTTCTCTAAGTTGCGCGCTTCCCGCAGCTACCACCTGCTCTACCTCTAACTGTAATTCGGTTGTGGCGGGCATGAGAATGAGGTATCTAATCAACTTCTGTTCCACGGGGCCTTGCTGAGCCTCATTATGAAACGTAGTATAGACTACTTGGCCATTTCCGTATCGGAAGGAAACCAACAGTGGCCTATCTGCCATCCAAGCCGCCGCGGACAGACCAGATGGTTGTGGGCTTTCAATGCCAGGGCGTCGGGTCTTGTCCCCGCTAAGCAGAGAGAGCGAGTAAGTATCGAACGAGCCGCGCAAATGGACCTTGGTGTCAGCAGCCACGCTGTCGATGATAACCCATGCACCGAGGTTATAGTTTAAGTCTACCGTGCTGGGCGGACTGGCAGGATCCAGATAACTAGCCAGTCCTGGATCCGTGATACGGGCAGTAACTGATTGTGCCATTCCGATGTAAGGATCAGAGGGGAAATCTATATAGCCCGGAAAAGCGGCATCTACATAGACAAACGCCCAATCGGAAGCATAGAGAGACCCTCCGTTTTGCACGAACTGCCGCAGGCTGTTTGTAGCTGCTTGGGCATGGTCGTAGGCATAGGGATTGCAGTTAGCGAAAATCACATCAAATTGACTAATGAAATTGTAGTTCGCCAAGTCCGAGTCTTGTATCTGCGTCCATTGGTTCCAAGGGTCGCCCATCTGGTCTAGAATTGAGCCAATGTCATCGAAATAGGGGGTGGTAACCGCAATGTTGGGTGGAGAGGGAGAAGGTGGCGTGCCACCAATAAACTCGTCTGGATCATAGAAGTGAATGAGGTCGGCTTCACTGTATGGACATTTATCTATAGCCGGGTTCCACCGCTTGCGGAGCTCGAAGTGAAGGTGAACAATATCGTTCGCTGCTCCTGTTTTTCCTTCGTAGCCAATAACCCAACCTTTTTTGACCTCTTCCCCTTCTTTGTATAGGGCCTCACTTTGGAGGTGCGCATACAGAGACCAGACAGTTTCTGCTGGCAGCTCATGTCGAATTACAATCCACCATCCGTATGACCCAGCAGAGTTATCGCTACTTAACTCAACAATGCCATCGTAGACAGCGTGAACCTCTGCACCTTGGGCTACATGGTAATCAACACCGTTGTGGAGCCCACCAGCGCAAACCCCCATGGTAACAGGACTCCCGAATGTCCAGTATCTGCGGGGTTCATCCAGGGGCCAACGAAAGCCATAATCGCTAGGAGCTATCACAGTCTGGAGGGACGACTGACCCGTCCGGCTAGCAAGAGTACCAGCCGCTGGGCCTGCAATCAACAGCAGTAGAATGACGCTTGATAGCACAGTCCAAGGCAATAGTCTCCTTCTCATTCTGTCCTCCTATCTCCGTAGAACATCGAACCTTCAACAAAAACACCGACTCATATTGCCTCATTCCAGAGTCGGCACTATCTTGAAACCCCATGGCCGCAACCTCTCCCTCTCCACTGATGCCACGCATGTTGGTTGTAAGCGATTCTACTTTGTTTCTAGTATATCATGGAGAGCGGAACTCGTCAACGCCTTTTGCTTTCCCCGGCTCCCCATGCTATACTGGCTCTGGGGTGGAGGTCTATAAGGAGGGAGGAGAATGGCCACTTATATCATGCTCAGCACCTTGACAGACGAAGGGGCGAAGACGATCAAAGAGCGTCCGGGGCGGATTAAGGAGGTTAACCAGGAGATCGAGGCCCTGGGCGTGAAGGTGAAGGCCCAGTACGCCGTACTAGGAGCCTACGATTTTGTCAATATAGTGGAGGCTCCCGATAACGAGACGGTGGCTCGGGTCTCGATAGAACTGAGTTCCCGAGGGAGCGTCAAGATCCAGACCTTGGCCGCTATCCCCATCGATGAATTCATCGCCAAGTTGGAGTGAACCGAGCACCTCCACCCCTCTCTTAACCCCACCGCGAGGAAGGCGAGATGTTAAACCATCTGATCGACCTCTTTCAGCCCCATGGAAGGGGCTTTTTTGGTGAATCTGTGGGCTCTTTTGGGGAGAGAAAATGAAGCCTCAAGAGTGGCGAAGGATTTTGGGGCGTCGAGGGGAAGATTTAGCGGCTACTTATCTGGAAGGGAAGGGGTATCTCATACTCCAGAGGAACTATCGGAGCGAAGCGGGAGAGATGGATATCGTGGCCCAGGATGGGGGTTGTCTCGTCTTCGTGGAGGTGAGGGCCCGCAGCACCAGGGAGTATGGCACCCCCGAGGAGTCGATCACCCCCTCTAAGGCCCAGAGGCTGATCGAAGTGGCACAAGGTTATCTTCAAGAGCAGGGCGAATCAGCGAGGGAATGGCGGATCGATCTGGTGGCTATCCACTGGAGCGGTGAGTCATATCGCCTCCATCATATAGTGAATGCGGTAACGGGCGATGGTCTCTAGACCTCTTATCGTCATCGTGGGGCCTACGGCGGTGGGGAAGACAGAAGTGGCGCTCCGCCTATGTGAGAAGTTCGGGGGTGAGGTGATCTCCGCCGATTCCCGGCAGATATATAAGGAGATGGATATCGGCACCGCCAAGCCCACAGCCGAGGAGAGGCGTAGGGTTCTCCATCACTTGGTGGATCTGATCGAGCCCCATGAAGGGTTCACCTTGGTTCAATACCAGGAGAAGGCTTATGAGGCCATAGATGAGGTCTTGTCCAGGGGGCGGCTCCCCTTCCTGGTAGGGGGGACGGGGCTCTATGTGAAGGCTCTGGTGGAGGGGTTCTCTGTCCCCCGCGTGAAGCCAAAGATGGCTCGACGGAGGGTGCTTCTGAAGGAGGCTCGAGAGAGGGGGGCGGAGGCGTTGCATGCCCGGCTTCAAGAGGTAGACCCGAAGGCGGCGGCCCGGATAGACCCGCGTAATGTACGGCGGGTGGTTCGGGCCTTGGAGGTGTACGAGGCTACGGGCCAGCCCATCTCCCAGTTGCAGGGAAAGGAGCCGCCGCCTTACCGGATTCTCAAGATGGGGCTGACCATGGAGCGGAAGGCGCTCTATCAGCGCATCGATGAGAGGGTGGATAGGATGATGGAGATGGGGCTCTTGGAAGAGGTCAAGAGATTGGTGGAGAAGGGGTATGGTTACCATCTGCCGGCCATGTCGGGACTGGGTTATAAGCAGTTGGGACTCTACTTGCGAGGTGAAGTTGATCTGGCGGAAGCGGTGCGGATGATCAAATCGGAGACCCGCCGCTTCGTGCGGCAGCAATATAAGTGGTTCAGGCTAGATGATGAGACGATAAACTGGATAGAGGTGGATGGGGATCCGTACGTTGAGGCAAAAGCGGTAGTGGAAGCGTTTTTGGGTTCTTTCGCGTAGTGATAGAATATCCCTGGTGATATGGTCTTCTTGACCCCGAAGTTGTGAACTTGGGAGAAGGCATCGGTCTGGTTAGGTTTAGTATTCGCGTAGTCATCGTAATATACCCTGCCAACCCAGGCAGACTATTCCGATTTCAGTAAGAAGGCGGCGGCTCCTAGAAGGCCTACATCATCTCGCAGGGCCGCGGGGACGATTCTCAACCCCTTCTGGTAAGAGAGCATGGCTCGGGCTTTCACCGTGGCTCTGATAGGGTCGAAAATCAGGTCTCCAGCCTTGCTGACCCCGCCGCCCAAAATGACGAGTTGGGGGTTCAGGATATGGAGGAGGTTAACGATCCCTAATCCGATGTAGAAGCCGGCCTCTTTGAAGATGGAGTTGGCTAGGGGGTCTCCCTCCTGGGCGGCTTGAGCCACTACCTTGGCTGTAACCTTGCTCAGGTTCCCTTCCACCAGCCTGGTGATGGATTTCTCGGCCCCTTTCTTGATCTCCTCCACCGCTCGACGAGCGATGGCCGGGCCGGAGGCGAGGGACTCCAGGTGGCCTCGGCCTCCGCAGCCGCAAGGAGGTCCATCCTCTGGCTCTAGGATCATATGTCCCACCTCTGCGGCGAGCCCCCTGGTTCCCAGGAGGAGCCTTCCCTGAGTGATGATGCCCCCACCTATCCCCGTGCTGATGGTGAGGTAGATGAGGTCATTCACCCCTTGGCCAGCGCCGAAACGGTGCTCCGCCAAGGCCGCTAGGTTGGCGTCGTTATTGAGATGAACGGGCACCTTGAAGGTACGATGGAGGATATCGGCTAGGGGCACCTCATGCCAACCTGGTAGGTTTGGGGCCTGATGGATGATCCCCTTCCAGGGGTTCAAGGGACCGGGGGCGGCGATGCTGATGGCCTCGGTACCCCTGGCCACATCTCGGATGCAGGCCTCGATGCGCCCTATGACCGGTTCTGGCCCTTCCTGAGCCAGGGTCTCCCTCTGGGCGCGGGCCAATATCTCGCCTTCTTCGTTTATGAGCGCCGAGCGGATGAGGGTGCCGCCCAGATCTACAGCCACGACGTTATCCTTCACTTGCCTTCACTCCTCTTCTATGATAGAAAAACAAGGGATGAAAACGGTCATCTCTGCTTCCCGGCGGACAGATCTCCCCATGGGGTACCCAGGTTGGCTGGCGCGGGCCATCCATCAGGGTTGGGTGCGGGTGAAGCCGCCCTGGGGCGGCCAGGAAAAGGTCGTCTCTCTGCGACCAGAGGATGTGCATACAATCGTCCTTTGGTCTAAAGATTACTCCAGGCTTCTGGCCAACAGGGGAGGCCTCAGAGAGGCGTTGGCGGTCTACGACCATATCTTCGGCCATTTCACCGTCACCGGGCTGGGAGGGACGCCCCTGGAGCCCGGGGTTCCCTCTTGGAAGAGGGCGATGGAGCAGTTGCCGCCTCTTATCCGGTTCGTGGGCCATCCCCGCCGGGTCACCGTCCGCTTCGACCCCATCATCCATTGGAGAGAGGAGGGGGTCAGAAGTAACCTTCCCCACGCTGAAGAGATCTTCAAGGAGTGCGCTCGCCAGGGCGTTTACGATGTGCGGATCTCCTTCGCCACGCTATATGATAAAGTGTTGAAGCGGCCTGGTTGGAGTTGGTACAATCTGCCATTAGAAGAACGACTCAAAATAGCCGGCTCCCTGGTAGATATGGGCCGTTCCCTGGGTCTAACTATCTGCGCTTGTAGCGATCACGCACTACAATCTGTAGGTGCCCTCCCTTCAAGTTGCATCGACGGGCGGCTCTTGGGTGAACTCCATCCCAAGGGGCTACCCGCTAATACCGAGAAGGACCAGGGGCAACGGAAAGAGTGTGGTTGCACGGTGAGCGTAGATATAGGGTCTTATAGGCAACGTTGTCCCGGCGGCTGCGTCTACTGCTATGCCAATCCGGTCATCCCTCGAAGAACGGCTTCTCCAGGTCATCGAAATACCAGATCCCTTGGTTAGCCAAGTAATCGTGGGCGTTATCGAGGAGGGCGAAGTGCCTGCTCTCTTCCTCGACTAGGAAGCGGAAGACAGCCTGGGCTGTGGGATCAGAGGTTTCGGCGGCCGCTTTCTCATAGAGCCTGTAGCCGCGGCGCTCGAAATCCATGGCTATCCTTAAAGCATCGAGGTCGCTGGCGTCTTCGGGGATCAACCTTCCCACCTTCTCTTCTTCCTCAGGGAAGATGCGTAGAGAGGGGTCGGGCTCTTCCTCTTTGGCACTCTCCAGGTCAAGCCACTGGCCCGTTCCCGAAATGGCGGCATATTGGGCCTGGAGGATATGCAGGTGTTCCTCCTCATCCTGGGCCAGGGAGCGAAACATTCGCTTGCCCAGTTCATCCTCGGTTCTCTCTATGGCTTGCAGATATAGCGCTCGGCCTTCCAGTTCGGTACCCATAGCCTGGCGTAGAATCGATAAGGCGAAATCGATCTCTTCGTTCATCGCTCCTCCTGAGTCATTCCTACGGCGATCAAACGCACCATCTATTCTAGCATAGGGGTGGGGTGGTGGCAAAAAAGGCCTATGGGGCGATGCTACATCTTAAGCCACCGCTTGTGCTGGATTTCAAATCCAGCACAAGCGTCGATTGGATTCAAAAGCGTCAGATGGTAACATCCCTGGCCTGCCATCGCCAGGGCAGGCTGACGCCACCGGTAAGATCAGGCCTAGGGGGCGAGATTATGGTATAATGAGATGAGGGATAGGGATATGGGCGAGATCCGTATAGGCCTCTGTTCTTGGACCGACAAGAGCCTCATCGAAAGTGGCGCCTTCTACCCTCCGGGGGTCGATGACGCCAAGGGCCGCCTGCAATATTATGCCCGAGAGTTCCCCATCGTGGAGGTGGATAGTTCGTACTACGCCCTGCCCTCGGAAAGGAACTCCCGCCTCTGGGCGGAGCGCACCCCCGATGGCTTCACCTTCAACGTGAAAGCCTATAGTCTCTTCACCAACCATCCCACTCGCACCCATAGCCTCCCCAAGGCGATATTCGCGGCTCTTTCCCATGAGGTCCAGGCGAAGGAGAGGATCTACTTCGACGATGTGCCGGATGAACTGCGCGGTGAACTATGGGGCAGGTTCGACAGCGCCTTGAGGCCCCTCCACGAGGCGGGAAAATTGGGGACGATCCTCTTCCAGTTCCCCCATTGGTTTTTCCCCGGCCGTAAGGGGTTCTCCCATATCCTAGACTGCCAGAGGAGTCTCCCCCACTACCGACTGGCTATCGAGTTCCGGAATAACGTGTGGCTCAACCAGGACAACGTAGAGGATACCTTGGGCTTTTTGGAGGCCTACGATATGGCCTACGTCTGCGTGGATGAGCCCCAAGGGTTCCGGTCCAGTTGCCCTCCCCTGGCCGCCGTGACCAGCGACATGGCTATGGTGCGCTTTCACGGGCGGAATGCCGCTACCTGGGAGAAGAAGGGGATCACCGCAGCCCAAAGGTTCAACTGGTACTATAAGCGGGAGGAGATAGAGGAATGGGTGCCCAAGATCAGGGGGATGGCCGAGGAGGCGAGGGAGGTCCATCTCATGATCAACACCTGTTATCGTGATCAGAGCGTGGTGAACGCCAGACTGCTCCGGGAGCAACTTTCGCAGGTGGGGTGATTCTCTCTTTCCATTAGTTAGTTCAACGTGTTGAGGCGAAGCCCTTTCCCTCCGTAAAGGATCCCTGTGGGATGTGAAGGGGCTTTATTGCTGGGAGCAGGGAGGGAGTATGAGGGTAACTAGGCGTGAAGCGCTGCTGATGATCGGCTTTGGGCTCCTGGGTTGCCGGCCTGCAACTGAGAGAGAGGGAGCCACGCCCTCACCAGTGGGGGAGATGCCGCTGCCCACACCGGCTCAAAGAAGTGAGGTATCGCTGGAGGAGGCCCTGACCAGGAGGAGGTCGATTCGGGCATTTACAGAAGAAGGGTTGACTTCGGCGGAGATGTCGCAGTTGCTCTGGGCGGGCCAGGGGGTCACTGACCCCCGGGGTTTACGCACCGCTCCCTCGGCAGGAGCCCTCTACCCCTTGGAGGTGTATGTGGCCACTGGTGAGGGGGTCTATCATTATTCGCCCCAGAGAGATGAGTTGGCTATGCTCTCCTCAGAAGATATGCGCCTGGGGCTCTGGGAGGCGGGGCTCATGCAGGACGCATTGCGAGAGGCCCCGGTGGTCATCATTGTAACCGCTGTCTATGCGCGCACGGAGGGCAAGTACGGCGATCGAGCCGAGCGGTATGTCTGCCTGGAGGCGGGACATGCGGCTCAGAATATCTTGCTTCAGGCCACGGCCTTGGACTTGGGAGCGGTGCCCATCGGCGCTTTCTACGACCAGCAGGTGCAGGAGGTCTTGGCCTTGCCCGCAGATCATGAGCCCCTTTACCTTATCCCTGTGGGACATCTGAGGTGAGACAACGGATATGAGAGAACGGATGTGAGAGAACGGATGTGAGGTGCTCTCGATGCGAGAGGGGATGAAGAAGCCGATCTATCTGATGCCCGTGGGCGCGGTGGAGGAAAGGCTTTTGGAGGCGATCACTAGAGCGGTGGAGAGGACTTTTAACCGGCCTTGCGGAGTGGGGGAGAGGCTAATCGAACCAGCCTATGCTTATGACCGAAGGCGAGGACAGTATCGGGTAGGGGAGATCCTCTTGCGTCTGCGGCGACTGGATATGCCTCAGGCTCACAGGCTCTTAGGGCTGGTGGATGAAGATTGTTATACGCCGGGGCTTAACTTTGTCTTCGGCCAGGCGATGGCTGGGGGAAGGGATGCGGTGGTGGCCTTGCCCCGCCTCCGTCAAGAGTTCTACGGGTTGCCCAAAGATGAGGTGCTTTTCCAGGAGCGGGCCATTAAAGAAGCCGTTCACGAACTAGGGCATACCTACGGCTTGGGCCATTGCTCTAGTTCCCGGTGCGTTATGCATTTCTCCAATAGCCTGGCCGACACCGATATCAAGGGAGCCGCCTTTTGTGAGAGGTGTCGTGCGGAGTTGGATCTGGAGGTTTAGGCATCTCGACCCGCCCCATGGCATCGAAAACCTCAAATAGACAAAGCCCCTTCTCAACGAAGATAGTTTACCATGAAGGGAAGGGGCTCGTCACTCAAGCCACTCAACTCTCGCTCTTTCTCCTTGAAAGTGGGCTGTGATGGCGGTTCGGCCGAGGGTGGGAGCCCTTCAGTTCTGGGTGTCAAGACTCTCCCATAACCTTTTGACCCAGGGGGCGATTCTGGCCCGCCTTCACTAGGTCACCCCGGGGAAGGTAGGGCTTGATATCGAGGACCGGCGTCCCATCGTAGGCGTCGAGGCCTCGCACGCGCAGGGTGTTCCCCTGGCGTCCCAAGAGTTCGACCACGGTGAGGCCTATAGGGTTTGGCCGCACGGGCGCCCGGGTAGCCAGGACCCCCACTAGAGGCATATCCTCTCTCATCTCCGGTCGGATCTTCAAGGGAGGAGGTTCTTCTCTCTTTCGGTGCAGCCAGAAGAGGACGATGATATGGGAGAACTCCTCTATGCCTTCCAGTGCCTCAGAGAACGACTCCTCTATCACCACCTGGGATTCTATCTCCTCCCAGATGACCTCTTGGCTGGTGGCGATGCTATTTCTCACCCAGCCTATGGGGTTGACTACCAGTCCCTTTTCTAACTCTTCTTCCATCTATGGACCACCATAAGCGAAATGGCTGTGTAAAGCAAGTATAGCACAGCCTGTCTCCCCTGGGAAGGTAAGCCTTGACAAAGGCGATAGAAGGGTGTAAGATATAATAGGGTAACTTGGATTAACAAAGTCTGGTTAAGCATATATTTGGACGGTGTGGAGCGATTGGGTAGGTTTTGCTGAGCATCTTGTGCCTCCTGCTCATTTGGGCTCCTGAGAGGAAGCGGCTTGACTTCGAGTCGGGCCGCTTCTCTCTTGTTTGACGGGGAGGGAGGCTGGTGGTAATATCGAGATGTAGAAGGAGCGCGATGGCCAAGGCTCGGATTCAGAAGTCCGCGGGGGGCGTCATCTATCAGGAGCGCGAGGGTAAGATGTACGCGGCTCTCATCGCCACCAAGGGTGGGCAGCGATGGGGCTTGCCCAAAGGGATAGTGGAGAAGGGAGAAAAGTCCGCCCAGACGGCCCTCCGAGAGGTGGCCGAGGAGACGGGGCTTGAAGGGGAGGTCGTGGGGAAGTTGGGTTATATCGAATATTGGTTTCGCAGTCCGGAGGATAAGATACTCTACCACAAGTTCGTGGACTTCTACCTTCTAGAGTACCGATCTGGAGAGGTGGAGAAGCACGACTGGGAGGTAGAGCAAGCCCGATGGTTCCCCATCGAGGAGGCGATAAAGCGGATATCGTTCGATAACGAGCGGGATATCCTGAGAAAAGCCAAGGAGGCATGGGGGAGAAAGAGAGATGGAGGCGATATTTCCCGATAGCGTGGTAGTGAGTAACGAAAGCAAGATCGTCTTTCTCATCATCGACGGGTTGGGTGGCTTGGCCATGGAGGGGAAGGGGGGCACCGAACTCCAGGTGGCCCGGACCCCTATTTTGGATGACCTGGCTGCTCGTTCCATCTGTGGCCTTTTGGATCCGGTAGCGCCAGGGATAACCCCTGGAAGCGGCCCGGCTCATCTGGCCCTCTTCGGCTATGACCCGGTGAAGTGGAATATCGGGCGGGGTGTGCTAGAGGCTTTTGGGATCGATTTTCCCTTGCAGGAGAACGATGTGGCCGCCCGGGGAAATTTCGCCACTCTCGATCCCCAGGGGAAAGTGGTGGATCGACGGGCCGGGCG
>DAOULQ010000153.1:0-20502 GCA_034419095.1 Anaerolineae bacterium
GTAGGAAAGGTAGCGGATGGCGTGGCGCCTCCTCCAGAGATCGGCTTTGCCGTCCCCGCGGGCGTATCTATAGTATTGGCGGAAGAAAGCGGCTAGGTGGGGACGGGGGCGGAAATAGACCACCGCCTGGGGAGCGAAGAGGAATTTGAAGCCGGCGTGACGTAGTTTGAAGTCGAAGACCAGGTCTTCGCAGTAATCTAGCCACTTGGGATACCCTCCCACCTCTTTCCAGGCCTCCCGTCGGAAAGCGACGGAGCGGCTGGAGGGGAGAAACCGATGGGGCTCTATCTCCGACAGGGTGGGCAAGACGGTAGCCCCTAAGGCTACCTCGAAGACGGATTGGGGATCCGGGAGGAAGAAGCCGCTCACTACATCGATGGAGTCATCTTCCTCAAAGGGTCTGAGAAGATGTTTGAGCCAGTCTGGATCCAACCTCACCCCAGCATCGGTGGAGGCGATGATCTCTCCCTGGGCTTGGGCGATGGCCGCGTTCCGCCCCTGGGAGATGTTAAACCCCTCACCTATTACGACTTTGAGAGGGAGTTTCCCCTGGTAGGCGAGGATAACCTCCACCGTTCCATCGGTGGAACCCCCATCGACGATGATCACCTCCTCCGGTTTCCTCGCTTGAGCGAGGAGCGATTCTAGAAGTCTCTCCACGGAGTCCGCTTCGTTTTTGACGGTGGTGATGAGGGATACTTTGAGCATCTTGGCCACCTTACCCTTGAAATTATAGCCTGGAGGGACGGGGATGACAAACGCTCAAGTAGGAAGATTGGGCCATTGCTACCCCCAAAGGAGGGTGGTATAATGGCAACTAATCAGGGTCGGTTCTGGAGTGGGAGAAGTTGGGTCGTCTTCTTGGAAAAAGGGCTTTCCTGCGAGGCCGGGAGTGGAGCATAGTGATCGTTCTTCTCCTCTCCAACTACCTGATACTTAGTGCGCTGGGGGGAAGGCTTGGGGATAGGGAGACCCTTCCCCTTTCCACAAGGACACCGAAGCCTACTTTCACACCTACCCGGGCTCCCTCGCCCACGGCCACCTTGACGGCCACTATTGCGCCTACTAATACGCCGGTACCGACAAGTACGCCTACGGCGGTGAGGAGCCATCTCGTGAAAGCGGGAGAGACCCTTAGCCAGATCGCGGAGAGGTATGGAACTACGCTGGAGGCTTTAGCCAGGGTTAACGAGTTGGAGGCCCCCTATATTATCTATGAGGGGCAGGTTCTGATCTTGCCCTAGGGAGGAAACCCTATGACCATGAGACAGTGGAGCATCGTGGCGATTCTCGTTTTCTTTAACGCTTTCATCTTCGCTATCCTACTCATGCTTCTGTGGCAGGTCTATTTGGCCTCTCCGGAGGTGGCTGTAGCCACCCCTACGCCGACTAGGACGCCTACCTTTCCCTCGGGATACTTTACGTACACGCCTCTCCCCACCGATACACCCACTCCCCTTCTTGCCTCCACCCCAACGAACACCCGGGTAGTCCCTACGGCCACTCCTAGGCCGACCGTCACCCCTACCTTCACTCCGGCGCCTCCTACCCCTACTTTCACTCCGGTGCCTCCTACTCCTACCTCTCCTCCTCCCACCGCCACACCAGTGCCCCTTACGCCCACCAATACACCGACCTTCACTCCTACCACGACGCCCTATGAGTATCATACAGCCAACGTGGGCTGCTACCATTCGGGCGACAAATTCATTGAGGGGACCGTCTGGGAGGCCGGCGCCACGAAGAACGGGGTAACGGTGAGGTTCTCCTGGGCTCCCGATGGGCCAGGGGCGGCGGATTATGTTACGGGCACCGATGCTGACAGGCCGGGGATGTATTTCCATTTTCGTCCCAAGGACGACACCGGGACCTACTATGTCTGGGTAGTGGATGCCAGCGGCAAAAGGATCTCTGATATAGGTATGATCCAGTTCAATAACGAGGGGCCTAATAGCCCCACGGCTTGTTGGCGGGGCGTGGTCGATTTCGTCCACTGAGACCTGGGAAAGGGCCTTCCCCAGATCTCTCCTCCGAGATAGAACTGTGGTGGAGGCTCCCTATGTCATTGATGAGGGACAGGTTCTGACTCTGCCCTAGAGGAGGGCAGCCTATGACCAAAAGACAGTGGGGTGTCGTGGCCACTCTCGCTTTCCTTAACGCTTTCATGTTGGTCGTTCTCATCACACTTCTCCGGCAGGTCTATTTGACCCCTCGGGAGGTGGCTGTAGCCACCCCTATGCTGACTGATATACCCACCTTTCCCTCGGGATACTTTACGTACACGCCTCTTCCCACCGATACCCCTACTCCCCTTCCTACACCCACCTCCCTTCTTACCCCCACTCCAACGAACACCCGGGTAGTCCCTACGGCCACTCCTAGGCCGACTCCCACTAGTACCCCTACTAACACGCCCACACCGCCTCCTCCCACACCCACACCTACCTACCAGCCACCTACCGCCACGCCGACCTTCACCCCTACACCTACCCCTCCGCCTCCTTGGCCCTATAAAGGCCATGGCCCGGCCTACGAGCCGAGTTGTGTTAACACCTGGATCGAAGGCCGAGTCCTAGATCGGGATGGAACAACAGGCCTAAGTGGTGTGCTGGTGAAATTGTGGACCACGGGGTTTACGTTCCCCCTTCTCGAATCGGGCAAGTGGGCTGATCGTCCTCCTGGCTCCTATGAATTCATCATCGGAGCAGGGCAGGCTAGGCCGGGGACTTGGTGGGTGGCCTTGGTCGATGCCGGCGGAACGCTCATCTCCGATGTGATCATGTTCCAAACCACCGCGGATTGCAATTGGCCCGATGGACAACAGAAGGTGATCGTCGACTTCGCGAGACAGTAGTGCCACTCGCGGTAGATCACGTCGAGGGAGCCGTCGCCTCCGAAGCGATGGCTCTTATCTTGTTTTGAGGGACTCTAGGAGGAGAGGGGAGAGCCGAAGTTCTTTCCCTTGGGCGTCTTTAACCCCAAGCAGGAGCCGGTATCTCCCTGGAGGCAATGGGGAGGGGATGAGGAGGTAATGTTGGTCCCGCATGATCTCTCCTCGCTCCCAGGTGGTGGGGGGATATCTTCCCTCTAGAGGGGAGGTCTCTCGCCTAGCCACGCTCTCTCCCCGGGAGTCCGTCAATTCTATCGTCAGTAGGATATCGGATTTCTCTCCGGCTTCCCAGAAGAGGGTCAAGTGTAAGGTGTCTCCTGGATAGAGCGGTGCTTGAGGATCATGCTCGAAGCCCAGTTTCGATAGGTTGTAGCCCAGGAACCTCAAGGGGCCGAGGTCGATCTCCAGGCGGTGCTCCATCTGGAGGGCCTCCAAGGGAGGTGGGGTCTTGGGCTTTAGGACCCGAACAGGCAGGAGCAAGATCCGGTTGTCTAGGTCCTCTTCTCCTTCTTTTGTTGGTAGGCGCTCGCCGGATCGAAGGCTATAGATGCCCATCTCCACCCTGTACTCTCCCGGCGGGGTGCCGGGCAGGATGAGGACCCCATGGTTGTCGGTTATCATCTCCCCTTCTTGCCAGGTGGTGGTTATCTTGCCCGGTTCCGCATCCCTCTGCCCCACGATATGGTCTTGGGCGTCGAGGAGGTGGATGAAAACCTTATACCGCTCCTCCACCGGCCTCAAAGCCTCCCAGAAGAGGGCGAGGGGTAGGATGTCGCCGGCCTCCACCTCCGAATTCAATAGGTTATAACCCAGGAATCGGATCCGATCCCCTAAGAGAACCTCCCTTGGGTATTTGATCTCTTCGGAGAGGGTGGGATGGGGGATGGCGTAAAGGGCCAGACGAACGTTCCCATACCAGAGATCCAAGGCCTGGCAAGCCTTTCTATCAAGCCACCCTTCTATGAAGTGGGCGGGATCGCTCTCCTGAGTGGCCCAGAGGAGGGCGAAAAGGCGGCCATGTTTGGCCCTTATCTCTTCCAGGGACTGCTCTGTTTTCCTCTCATCGAGGGGCCGCTCTCCGGGAAGGGGGTAGGTGGGGAGCGGGCCTTTATAATAATAGGAGAAGATATCGATCTGGCCGGGGGCGTTGAGAAGGATGGCGTCTCCCTCTTTGCCAAGGGCGGCGATATATCGGGCTAGGCCTCGATAATCGTCCCTGGCGTATCGAAGGTCGAAGAAGTAGCCGTGGAGGGAGAAGCCGCTGGCCAAGGCCACGAAAAGGAGCAGGATACCGGTAACCAAGTTACGATTACGCTCCATCCAGACCTCGCTCACCCCCCTGGCCAAGAGGAGAAGGTAGCCTGGCGTGGCTAAGAGGAGGAGTTTGGGCCTATAGAGGGGACGGCTTAGGGAGAGGAGGTACATGACCAGGGGTGGGAGGAGGAGATAGATAAGGGCAAACGCGATGGAGTAGCCCTCGCCTTTTCTGGGGATCAGCCCTAAAAGGGCGATGACTAGGAAGCCGAAGAGCAGAGGGCCCATCTGGGCGAAGGGACCTAGGCTGAAGATGCGCAAAACCTCTTGAGCGACAAATCCAAGGCCCATAGGCTGGCTGATGGCTGGCCAGGTGCGGAGTTGCTCCTTAGCGAAGTTGAGCCAGGGAAGATAAAGGAGGATGACCAGGAGTTGGCTCAGGCTCCAGAGGGCAAGGGCACGCCATTTGCGAGCGGAAGGGACAAGGAGGAGCCAAAGAGCGTAGGCCACGTTAGCCACTAGGAAGATAGTGAAGGCGAAGTAATGGGTGTAGAGGGCCGAGGTGATGAAGAAGGCGTAGAGAGCGACGGTCGGCCCGAGGCTGGCCACATCTTCCTCTCTCGTAGCCCTGGCGAACTTGAGAAAGAGGAAGAGGGATATGGCGCCCAGAAGGGCCACCAGGATATACATCCTCGTCTCTTGGGAGTAGTAGATCTGGAAGGGGGAGATGGCAGCCAGGAAGGAGGCAACTAAAGCCACCCTATCATCGAAAAGGGCTACTCCCAATAGATAGGTGAGAAAGACGAGGAGGAGGCCGCAGAGAACCGAGAGGGAACGCACCGCTATTTCGCTACTTCCAAAGAGGCGAACCCAGAAATGGAGGAGGTAGTAGTAGAGGGGAGGGTGGATATCGTGGGCCGCGTCCCGGGCGATGGTAGCCAAATCGCGCTGGGCCAGAGCCACGCTGACCCCCTCATCGGACCAGAGGCTCTGGCCATCAAGTTGGAAGGAACGGAGGGCGAGGGCCAGGAAAAGGATGGCGCATAAAAGGGCTAGATCTCTCTTGGACGAGGCCATAACAAGTACCCTAGGATCGCAAGCAGAGCCGCAAAGGTGAGGAGGCCGAGGGAGCGGCGTATGAGGTAAGTAGGGGTGCGACGTACTATTAAACCGTCGATGGCTACTTGGTCGCTGACCACACGGATCTCCATTTGGTGCTCGCCATCGGCCAGCCCTTCCACTATCGGCACCTCGACCTGATATTCTCTCTGGGAACTGGAAAGGTCATACTTTCTTCTTTGACCATCTACGAGGGCCTCCAGGCCACCGGAGTGCTCATCCTTGACCACCATAAGGGATAGGTCAGTGCCTCGGAAGGTGAAGGAGAGGGTGGCTTCGGGGAAGCCGACTCGGTAGGTGCCCAGGGAGACGCTCTCGTCGAACTCAGTCTCCCAACGACCGTGGTAGGTAAGAGCCCAGTAATCCTCTTGCTTGTACCCTAGCCCCACTACTGGCTGGCTGGTGGCTGACTCTTTCAGAGCCCAATATATGGGGTGGGGAGTGAAGTCGGGTTCCACCAGGCGAAAATAGTAGAAGGGTTGGTCCTTCTCCCTATCGTCGGCCCGCTTGAAGAACCAGTAACAGATCACCCCCATCCAGGGCCATTCCTCCCGGGCTCGCTCATAGGCTCGGACAGCGTACTGGGCTTGCAACTCCTCACAAACACGACCGTAGACCGGCGTGCCTGGAAACTCCTGGGGCAAGGCGTTCCATCCCACCTCCGCCGCCCAGATGGGCTTGTTTGCATCTCCGTTCCTGACCATTATCTCCCGAATCAGTAGGGGGCGGGAGAAGTTAGTTCGAGAGGGGTCTACCCGTCGGTCGTCGGGCCCCGTCCAAAGGCCATACCCCTGGACGGAGATGATATCGAAGTAACCCCCGGCCCCGGCATCGTACATCTCTTGGAGGAAGACCAGATCGCTCAGGTTTCTTGGTCCCATCTCCGTGGTGGGGGCCAGCCCCGCGCTTATAATCACCGCTTCTGGGTCCGCCTCTTTGGCCCGAGTGTAGCCCACCTTCAGGAGTTGGGTGTAGGCCACGGGATCGACGGGCTGTTCCCCCCATTCAGGATAGATGTTTGGCTCGTTCCAGATCTGATAATATCTAATCCGGCCTTGGTACCGGTTGACCACGGCGTAGACGAAATCCCCGAAGTCGTTCAGATCATCCGGGGGGGCGAAGGTGCCGATCTCGTCCCCTTGGGCCCGGCTCCAGGCCGGTGGGTTGTCCAGTCTGGCTATTATCTCCAGCCCGTACTCTTGAGCCAGGTTCACTATGCGGTCATATTTCTCCCAGGCCGACTTATATGGTTGGGTGCGGCGGTCTTCGAAATCCCCCTTTCCGTGGATCTCTATATCTTCCCAGGGGAACTGCTGGCGTATCCAATGAAAGCCGGCATCCCTAACCATCTGAAGAGAGCGCCTGATCTTCGCCTCCTCCACCTCTTGCTCTAGAAAGGTGTTGACGGCATAGGGGTTGTGGCTCGCCTGAGCGATGGGTACATAGGGGGCCGTCTCGGGAGGGGCATGGGTGAGGCGGATCAGAATTAGAGCCCCCAGCCCCTTAATCTGTTCCTTGAAACTCTCCTCCCCGGTCCAGTTGCGAAGGAAGTTATGGGTGGGAGTGCGGAAGAGAATGAGCATTAAGAGACTGACTAGGATAATGGAGAGGAGGGTGTAGCCCAGGATTGAGGCTCGCGATCTCAAGGTTGGCCCCTCTCTTTGGATGGTAGGTCGATTATACTTCACCGAACGAGCCATCGCAAACCCTTAAGAGAACAAGGACGCTCGTTAGGGAGCGTCCTTCTCCTAATCATATCTCTGGCCAGGAGGGGCTTAATACTGATATAGAAACCTGATGTTGGTGAACTGGCCGGCCACATCGCAACCGGCAAAGTCGATTTGCAGGGTATCGGAGCGAAGAGTGGAGCCCCCCACCTGATCCACAATATCCACCAGGAAAATGGCCGGGGAAGTATAGGCGTGGGGGTTATGAACATAACTGCCATAGGGGCTGAAACCCCATTCGCCAGTCATCTCACCCTCTCCACTGACACGATAATCAACGAAACCAAACCAGCGTAGACGGACCACGATCTTATTAGCGGGCGCCTGACCTTGGCCGATGACCACACCTTGGATGTAAATGGTGCTACAGTTAGGGGCCTGCTGCATACTCTCTTGCTGGTAGAGAAACTCATAGGGTGGTTTGGGAGTGGGGGTCGGTGGCTTAGGCGTGGGAGTGGCAGCGGGAGGTTTGGGAGTTGGTGTGGCGATGGGAGGGGATGTAGGAGTAGGTATGGGCGTATTGGTGGGGGGCTCCGTCGGCGTAGGGGTATCGGTAGGCACAGGGGTATCGGTGGCCACCGGGGTAGGGGTATCTGTGGGGATGGGGGTAATAGGTAGGCTTTAACGTTCGGGTGGGTGTGGGGGTAGGTGTAGGGGCTTGGCCCACCAGATTGCCAAAAGAGCAGCCCAGAACTGCTAACAAGATCAACAAAGCCAGGGGAACGCTATTCTTCATCGAACTCCTCTTCTTACCAAGGTTTAGAGGACTATATCACATCCTTCCAGAAAGGCAAGAACCGGCTAGGGTTTGGGGATGCTCTTTAGGTTGCGCAGAACGAAAGGGGAGAAGAGACAGTCGAAGAGATGATCTGGGGAAGGCTCCTTTCCAAGCCTCAGTGGACGAAATCAACCACACCCCGTGAACAAGCCGTAGGGCTATTGGGCCCCTCAGTGTTAAACTGGATCATACCTATATTGGAGATCCGTTTGCCGCTGTCATCCACCACCCAGACATAGTAGGTCCCGGTTTCGCCCCTGGTACGAATATGGACATAGTATCCAGGCCTTCCAGCATCGGTACCCGTAACATAGTTTGCCGCCGCTGGCCCATCGGGAGCCCATGAGAGCCTCACCGTTACCCCATTCTTCGGTTCGCCGCCTTCCCAAACGGTCCCCTCGATGAAGGTGTCGCCCGCATGGTAGCAGCCCACGTTGGCCGTAAGGTACTCGTAGGACGGCGGGGGTGTGGGCGTGGGAGCGCTAGGCGTGGGAGTGGCAGCGGGAGGTTTGGGAGTTGGTGTGGCGATGGGAGGGGATGTAGGAGTAGGTACAGGCGTATTGGTGGGGGTCTCCGTCGGTGTAGGGGTATCGGTAGGCACAGGGGTATCGGTGGCCACCGGGGTAGGGGTATCTGTAGGGATGGGGGTAAAGGTAGGCTTTAACGTTCGAGTGGGTGTGGGGGTAGGTGTAGGGGCTTGGCCCACCAGATTGCCAAAAGAGCAGCCCAGAACCACTAACAAGATCAACAAAGCCGGGGGAACGCTCTTCTTCATGAAACACTTCTCCTTCCCGGGGTTCGGGGAATTATATCATATTCTTCGAGAAAGACAAGACCTGACTAGGGTTTGCGCCCCTTATGGACCGCGGCAGTGCTGCAGGTGGAGAGGAAATATTCCACCTCCACCAGGCCGGCTCTCTTCATAGCCTGGGCCAGTTTTGAGGGGGTTAAGAACCCCTCAATGGAAAGGGGCAAGTACCGATAAGCCTCACCCTCACCGGTGATGAATTGGCCCAAGAGGGGTGCCAGGCGATTAAGATAGAGATCGTAGAGGGGGCGGATTGCTCTGCTTTGAGGCTTGAAGAGTTCCAGAGAGGTGACGTACCCTCCCGGCCTCACTACGCGGCGCATCTCGGCTAGCCCCTGGGGGATGCTCTTTAGGTTGCGCAGGAGGAAAGCCGAGATGAGGCGGTCGAAGAGCCCATCGGAGAAGGGCAGCGATACGGCATCTCCTATCAGGAAGTCGATAGATAGGTCGCTAGCCTTAGCCTTTTGGCGTCCCAACTCCAACATGGGTGGGGAGGAATCCAAGGCCGTGACTCGATAAGAGCCCTCTTGGGCCAGGAACAGGGCCATCTCTCCGGTGCCGGTGCCTAGATCGAGAACCCTACCTTGGGGAGGTGGAAGGGCGAGGTGGGCCGCTCTTTTTCGCCAGCCCAGATCCCGTCCCCAAGAGAGCACCCTGTTAGCCAGGTCGTAACGGCTAGCGATGCGAGCGAACATATGGCGAATATAGCGGGCTTTCTCTTCAGGAGTGGAGTAGAGATTGGGCATTCTATAAAGGCGGCAAAATCTAGATCACCTTATCGAGGAGGTAAC
The DNA here is from genome assembly GCA_034419095.1 of Anaerolineae bacterium. Classification (GTDB taxonomy): domain Bacteria; phylum Chloroflexota; class Anaerolineae; order UBA7937; family UBA7937; genus UBA7937. The sequence goes on from DAOULQ010000153.1 coordinate 9,368, forward strand.
CCGAGATGAGGAGGAGCCCGGTCAGCATATGGATCTGTATGGTGGTCGCGTTGGCCGGGGTGAGCCGCTGGTAGTCATCGTAATGGAGACGAGCGACTACTATAGCCTTCCAGGCGAGGGGGAGGGTGAGAAGAGCGAGGAGGGTGAAGGGGGAGATAACCCTCAAGGCTGCGCCTAAGGGTATGGAGAGGTAGGCGGCGGCCGTAAGAACGATATAACCGGTTACCGCCCTCCTTCTCCCCAGCCTCACCACCAGGGTATCTTTGCCCACCGCGTGGTCGGCGGGGGCATCTTGGAACTCGTTTATCCACAATACGGCAGCGATCAAGCAAGCCACGGGGATGGCGGCCGCTACCGGCTCCCAGGCCAGGGAACGAGCCTGCACATAGTAGGAGCCTAGGACCAAGAGCGGGCCGCAGTTGAGGCCCACGAAGAACTCACCGATACCCCTCTTGGCTAGATAGATAGGGGGCGCGGTATAGAAGAAGCCAGAGAGGGCGCCGATGAGGCCCAAGACCAAGACTATGGGCCCCCGAGCCCAAGTCAAATAAAGACCGATGGCGCTCCCCAAAGCGAAGAAGAAGAGCGATTCCATCAGGACCTCCCGGGGAGACAGCAGCCCTGCTTGGATCAAGCGGCTCCCCCCCGTGAAGGGGCTCACGAATTCCACGTTAATCGGGTCGTTCCCGCTCAGGTGGTCGAAGTAATCGTTGGCTATATTTATGCCTGCGTGGACCGCCATGGCCGCTACCAGGGTAAGGAGGAAATACCCCCAGTGGAAGGTGTCCACTCTCTGCCAAGCGATGACCGCTCCCAGGATGACGGGAACGACGGAGGCGGTGAAGAAAGGAGCCCGCAGTTCTAGTAGCCAAAGTTTCAATTTTCCGCTCATCTCAGGCCTTCCCCCTAAAGCGAGATAGGGTTATTGCTTCTCATAGGGTTGTCCATCAGCGGCTGGGGGGATGGCTCTTCCCACCACGCCAGCCAAAACTATCATGGTAGCCAGGTAGGGGGCCATTAGGAGGATCTCCGACGGTAAGGGTTCAGCGGTATAGGGGATGTTCACCCCTAAGATGCCCAGTTTCACCTGCAGGGAGTCGGCGAAGCCGAAGATTAGGGAAGAGGCGAAACCGCCGAAAGGCGTCCACTTGCCGAAGATCATAGCCGCCAGGCCGATGAACCCCTTACCAGCGGTCATCAACTCATCGAAGCGGCCCGCTGAGCCAAGGGTGAAGTAGGTTCCGCCCAGCCCAGCGATCATGCCTCCAATGATGACATTTATATAACGGGTACGGAAGACGTTTATGCCCAGGGTATCGGCAGCCAAAGGGTGCTCGCCCACCGCTCGGCTACGCAGTCCCCAACGGGTGTAGAAGAGGATGATATGGGTTACCAGGACAAGAAGTAGCATAGAGTAGATTATTATATTCGTCTCGAAGAAGATGGGGCCGATTATGGGGATGCGGGAGAGCAAAGGGATGGCGATGGGCTGGAAGGTTCCTGAGGCGTTGAGGGCTTGGTTTTCAACTAATACTCGTGCGGTGAGGAAACTGGTCGCTCCAGCACCGAAGATATTGATCACTACGCCCGCGACTATCTGATCCACCTTGAAGCCGATGGCGAGAACGGCCAACCAGGCGGCCAAGACTCCTCCCATGAGAACGCCGGCTAACATCCCCAGATATAGGTTGCTGGTGATACTAGCCACTACCACGGAGGTGAAAGCGCCGCTGAGCATCATCCCCTCGATGGCGATGTTGATCACCGCCGAGCGCTCACACCATATCCCGCTGAGAGCCCCTAGAGCGATAGGCGCCCCCCGCAGAAGCATGTGACCTAGCATGGCGGTAAGGTTGAAGGACTTACCGCGAGTGGCCCAAATCAGGAAGGCGACGATGGAGAGAAAGATGATCACCCCTAGGATTAGATTAGTGGCCTTGAAGCCGCGGACGAGTTGGAAGGCCGCTAGAAAGAGGGCCAGGAGACCTAGAAGGCAGACAGTCCCTTGCACAGGGAGCACTAGGTCGGGGATGGGGGTAGTCATGCCTGCCTGGCCGAAGTTGAGAACAAAGGTGGCCTGTTGCCCCGGCTCGGCGCTGGGGCCGAAAAGGGCGACTATGGCCAGACCCAGAAGGGCGAAGAGAAGTCCCGTGGCTCGCTCTCGCTGGAATACGGCCCTCGAAATGCGACGCACGGCAACACTCACCGCTCCTCCCCCTTTCTAGGTCCCATCACTACCCTCCCCAGCCTCTGGTGAAGACCACCTCCATCTCTCGCTCTGCCCTGATGCGGTAGATGAGGCGAACCAGGGCCGGGGCGGCGATGAACATTATGATCGTCGCTTGGAGTATCTGGATAATATCGATAGGAATACCCAAGATCTGCATCTTCGATGCTCCAGCGCGAAGTGTACCGAAAAGGAGCGCCGCTAAGACCACCCCAACGGGGTGGCTCTTTCCCAGAAGGGCCAGGGCGATGCTGTCGAAGCCGTAGCCCGGAGAGAACCCCCCTCCCACAAAGTGGGTCACTCCTAGAACCTCATTGGCCCCCGCTAGCCCGGCTAGAGCACCGCTGAGCCCCATGGCCAAGACAAAATTCTTGGCCACGCTCATCCCCGCATAGCGGGCGGCATCGGGGTTGGCCCCCACGGTCCGGATCTCAAAGCCCAACGTTGTCTTCCAAAGGAACCAGAAGACAAAGAGAGCCGCGAGCAAGGCTAGGAAGAAGCCGGCATGAAAGCGTAGAGAGGGGCCGAAAAGCCTGGGTAAGTAGGCGCTGGGCACTATCCGGGGCGTCATCGGACTACCACCCGGGCGCATCATCAGCCTTGCATCGGTGAGCAATAGGTCGCTCAGACGGAAGGCGAGATAGTTCATCATGATGGTGTTGATCACCTCGTGAGCGCCGGCTCTGGCCTTCAGGTATCCCGCGATGGCTGACCATAGGGCACCGGCCAAGGCGCCGAGAATGAGGGCTAAAGGTAGGTGGATAAACCAAGGGAGACCAGTGATGGTATAACCCACCCAGACCGATGCCAGCCCCCCGATCAAGATCTGCCCCTCGGCTCCGATGTTGAAAAGTCCGCACCTGAAGCCCAGGGCCACAGCCAAGCCGGCGAAGATATAAGGGACGCTATTGGTGAGACTCTCGCTTAAGGGGTAGGCCGCCTCCCGAAGCAGGGTTGTATCCCCTGTCTCCACCAAAGCGGAGAAGCCTCGGTAGAGATCTGCGGGGTTGCCTATAGAACCCTTGAAGAGGGCACCATAAGCGGTAGAGACGGTCTTCCAGGTGGCCTCCAACGCCCCCCCGGGGTCCTGGAAGAGGTTGGCGTAGGCGCTTATGACCTCGGGTTCAGAGATAAGGATGAAAATGGCGCCTATGATCAGGCCGCTGAGGAAAGCCAGGAAGGGCACCAAGAGAGCCTCGCGCAGCCCGCCGAGCCCTAGAACCGTTTCCTTGGCCACCCGCTGCAACGCCTTCCAGACTCCTCTTGCTCTCTTCTCGGGTCCTCTTTCGCTCAACCTCTACTCCTGAAGCCTCGCCCCATAGGGGGCTCTCAATTAGGTGGTAACCCTTGGCGTGTTCACCTCTCCCTGACACCCTCTTCTGCTATTGGTTGGGCAGTCAAGGTCTCGGGGAGCCGCTTGGCTCCAGCCATGAGAAGTCCCAACTCCTCCCTCGTGGCTTCCTCTGCCGGCAGGAGGCCCACGATCTCTCCTTCGTACATCACCGCGATCCGGTCGGAGAGGGTAAGGATCTCATCCAACTCAGGAGAGACCAAAAGCATCGCTGTGCCTTCATCCCTTTTCTCTATCAGTCGCTCGTGGATGTATTCGACGGAGCCCACATCGAGTCCCCGGGTGGGCTGGGAGGCTATAACTAACTTCACCGGCCTGGAGAACTCCCGGGCTACGATCACCTTTTGTTGATTCCCACCGGATAGAGTGGAAGTGGGCACAAAGATGCTAGGAGTGCGGATGTCAAACTGCTCCACCCGCTCCTTAGCCGCGGCGATAATCGCTCGCTCCTGGATGACGATGCTATCGGCGAAGGGAGGCAGGTAATAGGTATTGAGGACCAGGTTGTCCAAGAGGGGGTAACTGAGCACCAGCCCATCTCGCTGGCGATCCTCCGGCACATGAGCCACTCCTTCTTCTAGGATCTTGCGGGGAGTGGAATGGGAAGTATCTGTGCCCAGGATCTGCACTCCCCCCTCTTCTACGGTGCGCAACCCCGTTAGGGCCTCCACCAGTTCTGTCTGGCCATTGCCCTGCACCCCGGCCACTCCCAAGATCTCCCCAGCCCGGACATTGAAGGAGACGCCTTTTACGGCTAGGTTGCCCCGATCGTCGCGTACCTTGAGGCCTTTGACTTCTAGGACCACCTCTCCTAGTTGGAGGGGCTTCTTATCCACGGTCAGGATTACCTCTCGTCCCACCATCATGGAGGCTAGTTCCTCAAGAGAGGTCTCTTCCGGCTTGCTTGTACCCACCACTCGACCGTCACGAAGCACGGTGATACGGTCAGCGATAGCCATCACCTCTTTTAGTTTATGGGTGATGAAGATTATAGATTTCCCCTCTTGAACTAGGGAGCGCATAACCACAAAGAGTTCCTCCACCTCTTGGGGAGTGAGTACCGCCGTAGGCTCATCCAAGATTAGGATATCTGCTTCCCGATACAATATCTTGATGATTTCTACCCGCTGTTGCACCCCCACGGGGATGTCTTGCACATAGGCGTCGGGGTCGACCTTAAGGCCATACTGCTCAGATATCTCCCCGACCCTTTGGGCAGCCTCCTCCTGCTTGAGGAATACCCCCCAACGGGTAGACTCTACGCCTAACATGACGTTCTCGGTGACGGTGAAAACGGGGACCAACATGAAATGCTGATGCACCATGCCGATCCCTTGGGCGATGGCATCAGAGGGGCTGTGGATAGCAGCCTCTTTACCTCGGATGAGGATCTTCCCCTCATCTGAGGTGTAGAGGCCGTAGAGGACGTTCATGAGGGTGGTCTTGCCCGCCCCGTTCTCTCCCAAGAGGGCGTGGATCTTCCCTTCTTCTAGAGTGAGGTCGACACGATCATTGGCTAGGACGCCAGGAAAGGCTTTCGTGATATTGCGGAGCTCAAGAACGGGAGGCATATCGGTCCTCTTTCAGGCAAGGTCGGCGGTGCTTCTAAAACACCGCCGACCCACCTACCTTACCTCGCCCCTTACTCCGGCAGAGGCCAGCCGGTATCGATGGTGCCGTCCATGATCGCCTGCTTGATGGTCTCCAGTTCGGTCACAACCTCCGCCGGTACCCTATCTGCTTGGTTGTGGAAGGCAGAGATCCCTACACCGCCGTTGGCCAGCGTGCCCTCATAGAAGCCACCCTTGAAGGTGCCCTCCACCATCATCTTGACGGCATCGAAGACGGAGACATCCATGTTCTTCAGCACGCTGGTGAGGTAGATCTCCTTGTACTCGGGGGCGGAGATATACCAGTCGGTGTCCACGCCGACGAGCAAACATCTCCCGGTCTCCTTGCAGACCGCTGCCGAGCCTAGGCCAACCGGGCCAGCCACGGGCATGATGATGTCCGCGCCCTCGGCCATCAACGACTCAGCATAACGTCGCCCATCGTCGGTGCTCTCGAAGTTGCCCGTAAAGGAGCCCTCTCCCGTCGCGTTGCTCCAGCCCAGCACCTGCACGCTGGTGCCATGCTGTGCGTTATAGTACTCCACGCCGGACTGGAAGCCCACCATGAAGATGGTCACTGTGGGGATAGGGATGCCGCCAAAGGCGCCCACCTTGCCCGTCTGGGTGGCTGCCGCCGCCACATATCCTGCCAAGAAGGCTGCCTCATCGGTGGCGTAGGTGAGAGCCAACACGTTGTCATAGGGTGGGTCGTAGGCGTAGTCCACGATGGCGAATTTCCTGTCTGGGTTGGCCTCCGCCGCCGCTCCCGTGGCATCGCCCAGCATCCAGCCCACGGAGATGATGAGGTCGTAACCCTCCCGCAGGAACTCGTTGATGAAGGGTTCGTAGTCGGCCATCGACTGGGGCTCCAGATACCGCCCTTGGACAGCGAACTTATCTATGGCGTTCTGCACCCCTTTCCAAGCGGTCTGGTTGAAGGAGCGGTCGTCGATGCCGCCGATGTCTGGTACCTGGCCCACTTTGATAACCTCAGCCAGCAACGCCTCGGCGTCCTCCGCGCTGGGGATCAAGAACTTCCAACCGGGATAGATCAGGCTGACACTCGCGATCTTGGCGAAGGTGGGGTCTTCCTCATGCTTGGCATTGGTGGCCAGCGCGATGGCTCGGTAAGCCGCCCCACTGCCCAGATACTTCTCCGACAGGTTCCAGAGGTTATCGCCCAACACTACTGTATAGATCGTCTCCTGTCCCAGCGGGGCGGCGGTAGCCGCGCTCAACCCCATGGGGAAGAGCAATGCGATTACCAAAATCAAGTAAATGATCTTTTTGGACATTCTTTCTCTCCCTTTGGATTTATTATTCTCAATGCCCAAATCTCTCCCCGATCCCCACCTCCTTTCTGGTGAAAAGACAACCTTTGTCCAATGAATATACCCTCGCCCATTATATCCCATTTCCAGGGGTGAATCAATAGTGTGGTGAGGTAAGGGCAGGATTTTAAGGTGATTTTAAGTTTGCATATAAAGGTTTCCTTTGGAACCAGAGGGATAATAACTACTCTCCCCCATCCGGTGTCCATCGCTTCTAGGTGACTAAAAGAGACTCAACTGCTCGGCGTTTTCCTGGGGCCCCTCGTCGGGCAACCTCTCTATCCGGGCCACGAGTTCCGGGATCCGCTTGAAGTCCTCCTCTACAACCGGCCGCCAGCGAGGTTGATGCAAGGCCGCAGCGGGGTGATAGAGGGGGTAGTAGATGATCCCCTCTATCTTGCGAGGCCGCCCATGGACGGTTGAGATCTTGGCGTTAGGGAAGAAACGACCCAAGGAGAAGCGACCCAAGGTAACCACCATCTTTGGTTTTATCAAGGCCAGTTGCCTATCCAAGTAGGGCTGGCAGGCCTCTATCTCGTTGGGCAGAGGGTCGCGATTCCCCGGAGGGCGACACTTAATGACATTACAGATATATACCTCTTCTCGCCTAAGCCCGATGCTAGCCAGGAGTTCTTCCAGGAACTTCCCCGCGGAGCCGACGAAGGGGCGGCCCTGCTGGTCCTCATGGAAGCCTGGGGCTTCCCCGATGAAGACTATCTTTGCATCTTCAGCCCCCTCTCCGGGCACGGCGTTTCTCCGCGCTTGGGAGAGGATGCATTTCTGGCAGCGGGTGATCTCTTGGTAGAGTCGCTCAAGGTCTGAGGTCATAATTGGATTTTACTGCTTAGCATCGCATTGGAGACAGAAGTTGGCGTCTGTCGGTATCTTCTCCCCACACTGAGCGCAGAATTTCTCTGGGCGGAGAGAGGCTCCACTTGGGGCCAGATGGCTATCCTTATTTTTGGCCTACACGATCTGCTGAAAGTCAAAGGCTGAAACTCCTCAGCGTATATGCTGTGTTAAGCGATAGGGTGGAAACCTCACACTAGTTTTGTTCCACACTCTCCACAGAAACTAGTGCCGGCTGGACTTTGAGCCCCACACTTTGGACATTTTATAAATGAGAGGGGCGCGCCGCAGTTAGTGCAGAATTTACCCTCACCAGCCGGTTTGCCACACTGGGGACAGATAGTCTGCTTACTTTCTATTTGACCGGTGAAGAGCTGGGTAGTAGCAGCCTTCTCCCATATCTGCTCCTCGGTGGCCTTGGCTTTTGCGGCGGCTACTTCGACGCTGACGCGGGGCGCATCCTCAACACAGAGCCCTTCCTGCTCGTTCCAATCGTTTTCGCAGACCCATCTGGTACATTTGGGGCAGCGGTGAAAATGTCCTTTAGCCTCGTTCTGGGCCCGCCCAAAGGCCTCTTCATGTTCTTTGTGCCATTGGGGAGACATCCCTTCGAAACGTTCGGTGAGGATGTCTGTTCCTCTTTCCACCGCGCTCTCAACCTGATGTAGTCCCAGTAGAGAGCTCCCTAAGGAAACTGCGCTTCCGATGCCACGCAAGAACCCGCCCTTCTTGTAGGTCTTAGACTCTACAAACTCGGTCTTGTATCCATCGTTACAGATGTCGCAAAAGAAGGTGAACTGGAATCCAGCCTCCGTGCTATTGTCGGCAAAATTTCTGGTAAAGGGTTGTAGAGTCATTATCTTACCTCCTTATATCCCTATTTTAACGATTTACCACATTTCATACATTTCTCTCCAACTGGTGGCTGTTCTAGCTTACATTTGGGACAAACGACCACCAACCTGCTATCACAATGCTCACAATAATCTCCAAAGAAAGTTAATTTCCCGCATTTCGGACATTCTACCCTTAAAAGGAGCCCACAATTATTGCACTTTTCCCATCCTTTCTCAATGGGACTACGACACTGGGGACAGCGCAACGGCCCTGAAGGGTTTACCTTTCCACAAAAGGGACACACATTTGAATCTGGCGGAACCAACTTACCGCAATAGCGACAGGGGTGTTTATACCCTGGCATACTTTTAACCTCCCTTTGTCCACTTCGTTGTATCGTCTTTTGTGCTCACATTGAACTCCAACAAACTCTTAACATCCTCTTTCCACTGTTCGGGCGAAGCATGAACCACCCGGCCAATGAAGAGATGACGGAGAGTTTGAAGCCCGGGCAACCTCTGCACCGCAAATTTATACTTGATGTATTGCGGCTCTTCCAACCTTTCGTCCGGCAGATAAATCGGCTCTCGCCTGAAGTTAATATCCAGCATGCACCGGTTTATTATTTTGATGAGGTCGTCCGCTTTCATGTGCAACTTCTCTATCTCCTTGAACTCTGGGTAATCCTCCCTGCTCACTATTCTGAAGAAATAGGTTGCCTTTCCTCCGCCTTCGCCAGCCGTTGCTTCCATCGCTATCGCATTACCGGGCTCGCCCGGAGTCACACTGTAGATTGGAATTAAGAACCATATATATTCACCGGTGAGGTCCCCCAAGAGACCCCGTTTCAAGCCCATGCTGATTTTCTCTTGTTGTGATAGGGCTTTCAAGAAATCGTATCCTTCCTTTATCCCCGCAACTTTTAACCTCTTTTCTAATTCTATCCAGAGATCAGGGGATATCGATTCTATATCGGTCCTTTTGGCTGCTCTACCCTCCTTCATAAATCTGGCTGCCCTTCTTATTACCAGTGGGTCAAACCCGGGCAAGAGTTCTTTGAGGGAGGATTGAACTTCGAGTTGAAGCTCGTTATTCAATGTAGATAACGCCTTCGCGAAGGGGTCAAACTGACCCCCCATCTTTGAAAGAACCATCTTTTGGCCATATTCCGTACTTAAAATCAAATCATAATCCTCTTCAGAGATTTCCAAAAGGTCGCTATACGGGATTCTTATGAGATCTCCTCTTTCAGGCATCACTACGATTGCGGTTTCGTATAAGCGCAGTTCGCACTCCCCTCTTCCCCCTTCTTTGCCACTTTCGTCCCAGTAGACGAACTCCGCCTTTACACCAGACCTCTTGAGTTTTTCTTGCATCAGCATATCCTCTAAGAGGAGTTCATTTCGGAGTTTGCTCAGGGTCCTCAAGAAATCTTCATAACGGTAGCCAAGATTAGAAAGAAGAAGATCCCCCTTCGAACTCAGGGTAATGCGAATTTTGTAGTCACCCGCCGAGATATCCAGAATATCACGATACGGAAGAAACAACGCTTCGCCAAACCTGGGAAGGATAGCCAGGTTCTCTTCCTCAAGTCTAGCCAGACCTTCACCGCTTGAGGTTTCTTGCCCGGCCATGTCGGTTAGAAGATACTCTAACGAGCACTCCATCACCGGTTTGCTCTCCTGTGGCATATAATAACCCCTTTTCCCCTTTCTTACACTCTCCAGCGCGGTCTTCTCCACAGTTATCATTGATGGCCGCATCGATCACAGAAGAACCCGAACTGAAAGCCGTTGTCTTCCTTACGAACTTTACGAGGGGCATCTTTCTAACCCCGTATCACATTCTACTAGATATAGCCTGGTTTGTCCAGAGAGAGCCCAAATCCCAGATGTGGATCATCTGATTGACCCTGCAATAGACACATGCCCCTTGTCAGGGCCTGAAAGGCATGTTATACTAGGGCATCTTGGGGGGGTCTGATGCTGGGCGTTAGGCGACGGGAAGAATTGATTGAGGGGTTCGTTCGCCGGGTGGACGAATGGGGCATGGTGGTGCCAGCCATTCTCTTTTTGGAGGCTCACAAACCCCTATCTTTTCTGGCTAGCCAGTTTCTTCTCCTCTCCCAGCCAACCTTGGAGCCGTTCCTGGGAGGGGTGGTGAGAGAGTATGCTATGCTCTTAGAGGATCGAGAGAGCGTGGAGACGATCCTCTCCTGCCTGGAAGGGCTACGGAGATAGCGCACTATGGAGGTTCTAATCAACCTCTTTGAGGCTTCACGGATCGAACCCCTGGCAGCCTTGATGTTAGTTGTTCTCCTGGTATTTCTCTCATTTTTACTCTTGGCCCATAGAAGGGTGCGGCGGGGTTTTAGGCTTACCTTACGTCCTATCCCCGCTTTCGCCGTTCTGGACGGCTTCGTAGGGCAGGCTGTAGAGATGGGTCGGACGTTGCACGTGTCGATGGGAGTTAAGGGTATCGGAGAGGCATCTACTGCCGATACGATGGCTGGACTTATGGTGTTGGAACGGATAGCCGAGCAGGCGGTGGCCACAGGTCTCAAACTGGTGGTCACCGTATCCGACCCCTCTCTTCTACCTATCGCTCAGGATACCCTGCGGCGGGCTTATGAGCAGCGAGGTTACCCTCAAGGATACGACCCCGAACATCTGCGTTATATCGCCCCCCATGCGATAGCCTACGCCGCGGGGGTAATGGGGGTCCTGGAGCGGAAGGATGTAGTAGCCAACGCCATGATAGGAGGGTTTGGCGACGAGTTCCTCCTCATGGGTGAGAACGGAGCCAGGAAAGGGATCCAGCAGGTAGGTGGCGCCTCTTCCCCGGAGACCTTGCCCTTCGTTTATGTCTCCATGGATGAGGCCCTCTTGGGAGAGGAGATATACGCTGGGGGGGCCTATCTCTCTTCTAAG
>DAOULQ010000154.1:0-38418 GCA_034419095.1 Anaerolineae bacterium
CCGCTGCCTTCCGCCCAAGAAACTAACTACACCGACGTTGACGTAGAATTGCCCGAAGGCATGGTGGTTCAGGAAATTCGAGTGCCTCTCTGGGAAGCCCGCCTGCCCCTGGAAAAATTGGCCAAGAAGGGCTTGATCACCCTGGCCACCAAGTTGGTAGTGCGAGAGTTCATCCAACAGAATGGTATCGACGTCCTTTTGCTCTACAACTTCCCCCAATACGTCTTGGCTCAAGGTATCCCTTGCCTCACCGTCTTCGATATGGCTGACGATTTGATCGCCATGTTCGATCACGAGGCAGGGCGAGCCGGAAGGCTTATCTTCCACCGCATAGCACAGGCATTCCATGATCGCTTGGTGCAGAGTAGCAGCCTGGTAACGACGCCTTCGGTTCTCTTGGCTGAGAGGTTGGACGGCCGTGCAGTGGTATTGCCTAACGGCTCTGATTGGGAGGCTGTTCAAGAGGCCGATGGCCGGCGAATTCGAGAGCAGTATAGGACACCCATCGTCGGCTTCCTGGGAGCGTTCGAATACTTCGTGGATTTCGATCTCGTCCTCGCGGCTGCTGAGGTGCTAAAAGATGTCACTTTCCTGTTGGTGGGAACAGGTCGTCTCTGGAGAACAGCAAAGGCACAGGTGGAGGCAAGATCCCTTACGAACGTGGTCTTGCCTGGCCCTGTCGCCTATCGGACAGGACTGGACTACATCGCGGCTATGGACATCTGCCTCATCCCCTTCAAGGGGTCACCTGTGTCAGATGGAGCTTGTCCCTTGAAGCTATTCGAATACGCCGCCCTGAAGAAACCCATCATCAGCACCTCACGCACAGAGATCAGGAGGCTTGGCAAAGAGTTCGTGATCTTCGCTGATACGCCATCGGAACTTGTCGCCACCCTTAGGAGAATCACCAACCGCCCCCATAGCGTGCAGGATCTGGTCCTTCGGGGCCACGAACTGGTACAAAGCCGGTATCGATGGGACATCATCTCGGATCGATTCCTCCAGCTTATCCAGGCAGCGCAGAGTTCGAATTCAACCTGAGAGAATACCAGAGAGATATTGATATGCGATCTTTGAGGCTACCCCTTCAGATTTCGGAAAGAAAGACCCTCCTCGTAGTCGTAGACCTGTTGCTGGTCAACAGTGCCGTTCTCGTTGCCTTGGGGGTATGGGCGTTACGGGATCCCTTGCGATCTTTCTCCCGGGAATTTGTCCTCTCTCAAGCCCACTGGTTCCTGATTCTGACGGCTATCTGGTCCCTTGCGGCCTTTCTCAACGATTTCTACAACCTAGGGATCGCCGACAACCGTCGATCCAGCGGAGTCGCTCTTCTTCGGGTCATTCTCCTGGAGCTCTTGGCCTACCTCATCATCTACTTCTTCTTCCCTCCCCAATCCTTGCCCCGCGGTATTGTCCTATACCATGGAGCTGTCTCTTTCGCCCTGGTAGCAGTGTGGAGAGGGGTCTATGTCTTCCTCCTTAGCCGCGCACCCTTTCAAAGTCGCGCCATCGTGGCCGGGGCAGGCTGGGCTGGCCGCACCATCGTCCGCGCCATTCGGGAGAACGTGAATTCTCCCTATTGGCTGCTCGGTTACATCGACGATGACCCTGCCAAACAAGGTCAGATCATCGAAGGGCTGCCCATCGTTGGGACTCATCACGATCTAGTATCCCTGGTGAAAGAGAATGATATCTCGGAGGTGATCCTGGCCATCACCCACGAGATGCATGGTGAGCTCATCCAGGCCATCATGGATTGCCAGGAGCAAGGGATACGCATTACCCCCATGCACCACCTTTATGAAGAGATCACCAGCCGAATAGCGGTGGAGCACATTGGGGAACAGTGGTCCCTCATCCTGCCCATGGAACACGCTGGGACGGGCACCTTCCTACCACCTCTGAAGCGAGCCATGGATCTGTTTATCGCCGGCATCGGCCTTCTGATCCTTGCCCCCCTCTTCCCCTTCCTAGCCCTGGCCATCTACCTCGATTCCCCGGGACCTATCTTCTACAGCCAGGAACGGGTGGGCCAGGGTGGCCGAGTGTTCCGGGTCTTCAAGTTCCGCTCTATGATCCCCAACGCCGAGGAGGACAATGGAGCCGTCTGGGCCGAGGAGAACGATCCGCGGGTCACCCGGGTAGGCTGGTTCCTGCGCCGCGCCATGATCGACGAGCTGCCCCAGTTCATCAACGTGCTAAGGGGCGAGATGAGTATCGTGGGGCCTCGCCCCGAGCGCCCCATCTTCGCCGATCAACTGGCAGAGAAGATCCCCTTCTACCGCGCCCGCCACGGCGTGAAGCCAGGGATGGCCGGCTGGGCACTGATCAACTACGGCTACTCTAGCTCCGTGCGGGATGCCCTGATCAGACTCCAGTACGACCTCTACTACATCAAGCACCAGTCCATCTGGCTTGATATACTGGTCCTGCTGAGAACGCTGGCGGCGATGGTGACCCTAAAGGGGAGGGGATGAGAGCAAGAGAGGAATTTTGACGATTCACGACCTACAAAGGTGAGGAGAATGGGCAGTCAGCTGCAAATCCTTGGACTCATCCCGGCGAGAGGGGGGTCGAAATCGGTTGTACGGAAGAATATTAAGCTCCTGGCCGGTGAACCGCTGATCGCGTACACGATACGGAAGGCCCTCAAATCCCGTTACATCACACGGCTGGTGGTCAGTACCGACGATGAAGAAATCGCCGAAATGGCGCGCAAGTATGGAGCCGAAGTGCCATTCTTGCGACCAGCAGAGTTGGCTCTAGATCATGTAGCCGACTTACCGGTGTTCCGGCATTGTCTGCACTGGTTACAGGAACATGAAGAGTATTGCCCAGATATCGTCGTGCATCTACGACCCACAGCTCCACTACGTACCGTCATTCATATTGATCGAGGAATAGAATCGCTCCTCGAGTCACCGGAAGCCGATTCTGTGCGGTCGGTGTGTCTTGCAGGCCAGCACCCTTTGAAAATGTGGGGCATCAAGGCAGGATACCTGATCCCTTTCATTCCAGAGCACGTGAGTGGTATCAAGGAGGCATACAACATGCCACGGCAGAAACTCCCGGCCGCGTATATTCAAAATGGCTCAGTAGATGTGGTGAGGACAGAGGTTATCCTCCGGAAGAACTCAATGACAGGGGATGTGATCAAAGCCCTTGTCATGGACGAGGAGGAGTCGGTGAATATCGATAGTCCGTTGGATTGGGAGTTGGCCGAGATCTTGATGAAAGCTCGGCTGAAATAGCAACAGGTGGTCACAGTTTATCTAGTTCCTGATTACCCTGGAGATGTACCCTAAAAGCCAACATTGAGGAGAGAATCATGTATCGAGTGAAGATCTATGGAGCAGGATCCGTCGGCAATCATCTGGCACATGCTGCTCGCAGCCTGGGTTGGGATGTGACCGTTTGTGACATAAGCGATGCAGCGTTGGCTAGAATGAAAAATGACATCTATCCCGCACGATATGGTGAATGGGATGAGGCCATACGGTTGTTCAATAACAGTGCAGCGCCGATTGGGGGATTTGACATGATTCTCATTGGGACTCCGCCTGAGAGCCACCTGCCACTGGCTATGCAGGCGCTCCGTGAAAGTCCCAAAGCCATTCTGATAGAAAAACCTCTTTGTCCTCCATCCTTGGATGGGGCACAGGAAGTGTGTGAAACAGCCCGGACGTCAACGACGAAAATTTTTGTCGGCTATAATCATGTAGTAGGGAAAGCCACTCAAAAGGTTGAAGAGTTAATCAAGGGTGGTGTCATTGGCGAGATCAAGACTCTCGACGTGGAGTTTCGCGAACATTGGGGCGGAATTTTTGCAGCTCACTGGTGGTTGGGTGGACCAGAAGATAGTTATCTGGGCTATTCCGCGAGAGGCGGAGGCGCTAGTGGGGAGCACTCCCATGCAGCAAATCTGTGGCAGCATTTTGCCCACGTGGCGGGAGCAGGTCGGGTGGTTGAGGTGAATGCAATGTTAACGTTTGTAAGGGAGGGCAAGGCTACTTATGACCATTTGTGCTTCCTAGACCTAAAAACCGAAAGCGGATTAGTGGGTCGAGTTGTACAAGACGTCGTGACCATCCCACATCGCAAGCGAGCAAAGATTCAGGGGACAGAAGGCGCCATCGATTGGGTCTACGGCTACAGCCCGGAGGGCGATGCTGTGTTAATCTCACGCCCTGGAAGTCCCGATGAGATCTTCCCCATAAAAAGAAAACGTCCAGAAGATTTCATTCAAGAACTGAAGCATTTGCGAGATCAACTTGCGGGAGCCGATTCTGTCTCTGGCATCAGTCTGGAGCGAGGGTTGGATACCATGCTGGTAATAGCTGGTGCACGTCTCTCAGAGAGGGAAAAATGCCGAGTGCAGATCGATTTTGATAAAGGATACACTTTAGAGGCACTGCGCCTATGCCGTTCCTAAATGAGTGAAGGACCGGAGAAAACAAAACTGGGCATTGGCCACATATAGTCAAAGGGAGAAATATCTACAATGTATATCGAGATTTCACCATCCCTTCGCCTGCGCCCTAAACATCTACTTCTGATGATGTATCGCTATCTCTCAGGTGTCTATCAACTTGGCGATCTCTCCGCGCTCAACTACGTGAAGGGGTTCCTTGATGGACAGGCATCCCAGTTTGAAGTGAAACGCATATTGACCGTCTGTGGTCATGGGATCGGTGAACCAGAGAGGTGGTTATCCGAACGCATGGTGGGTTGTCAGATCGACACGGTTAGCTTCCGCTTGCTTGACACCCAACTCTTCCACTTCTTACGCGCAGCCCGGAGACGAGACATAGAGAAAGTGTTCTCGAAGTTTAGAAAGATAGTGGCCCCCTATAAGGTGATCTCAGAATTAGTTTCGGATCCCGGCCTGATTCCCTACTGGTGTGAGCAAGCAGAAAAGATGACAGGGCTATACCAGCAGGGTCGTGTCACCGTTTTTGGCGATTATCCGCTACGCATCCCAGAAACAAACAGCTATGACCTAATCTATGTCAGCCATGGGGCACGCTACTTCTCCGTTGAAGCGGCCATGAAACTGCGGCAACGCCTATCCCAGCAGGGCTGGCTGGCCATCCTGACACCGACTGAAGAGAGTTGTTCCGATGACAGGTCACGCACTGATGGGCGTTTTGTGTACTCGGCACCTGTGCGGGAAGCCAAGGCGCTGTTCCGGAAGCTACTCAAAGACAGAGGCTACATATTGACACCAGCACATATGCGGTATCATGGTCTCAGCGCACTAACTAGCCGGCGCGAGCGGATTCGTTTCAACGTGCTTGCGTCGGCTGTGGCGGTTCTGATAGGTGAATTGATTCTCAGTTCACTATCCGAACATATCTCAGAGCGCGCTCGTTTAGAAGCCCTTAACGAAACTGCAAGCAGGTTCACTGATTTGAGCGCATCGGTGAATGAGGAGCTGGATCTCTACCTGATGGGAAAGGAGGAATCATGATGGCTACAGCCCATGCGCGTCCTGAGCAACCCTTTAGGTTTGGCACTCACCGTGATTTGCTGTTCTGCCTGGACTTGGCCAATAACCATCAGGGCAGCGTCGAGCATGGGGTTAATATCATCACCAAATTGGCTGGGATTGCTGAACGCACCAAGGCGCGCCTTATGCTCAAGCTGCAATTTCGCGATCTCGAGTCGTTCCTGCACCCTGCTGATAAGGCAGCCATTTCTGGTGGCGGCGAAACCCTCAGCCAGTACGCCAGGCGATTCTGGGAGACCAGGTTGACGAGGGAGCAGTTCAGTGAGCTTGCCACATGTGCACGGACGCATGGCCTGGGAATCTACTCTACGCCCTTTGATGAGGCCTCAGTCGATCTGTGTGTTGAGTTTGGGTTTGATGTAATCAAGGTTGCGAGCTGCTCGGCTTACGACTGGCCGCTGCTGCATAAGATCGCATCCACGGGCCTGCCGGTTATCCTCTCACTTGGTGGCATGTCGCTGAACGAGACAGATGACGTGGTAGATTTCTTTGGAACGACTGACAACCCGCTGGCTTTGATGCATTGTGTTGCCACCTATCCGACAGACCCAGCTGATCTCCAGCTTGATTACATCCGGCAACTCAAAGAGCGCTATCCTCACCTGACGATAGGCTACTCGGGCCATGAGGCACCGAAAGATATGGATGTGGTAGAGTTGGCCGTGGCCAAAGGGGCCGAAATCCTGGAGCGTCACGTTGGTCTGGCCACCGACAAAATCAAGTTGAATGCGTACAGCTTGTCCCCGGACGATGTTGAGAAGTGGATCCAGGCAGCCCAGCGGGCGACAGCTGCCTGTGCCAATGGTCTTCCTCGGCGGCCGGTGGCAGGGGAAAGAGAGTCGCTGCTCTCCCTGAAGCGGGGCATCTATGCCAGACGAACGATTCCTGCGGGCAAGACGATCACAGCAGAAGATGTTTTCCTGGCTATGCCCTGCCTAGAAGGGCAATTCCATGCCGGCAAGTACTACGAGGTGGTAGATTCTTTCACCCCCATGCAACCGATCTACGCAAATATGCCAATCGGGTTGGATTTGCCTCAGAAGTCATCTAAACCTCTCCTCTTGTCCAGCATCGCCGCACGTGTCAAAACAATGCTGGATGAGGCAAAGATCACGCTCGACGAGGATGTCGAGGTAGAGCTCTCGCATCAGTACGGATTTGACCGGTTTTTCGAGGCCGGGGCTGTCATCATTGATGTGGTCAATCGAGACTACTGCAAGAAATTGATTGTCCAGTTTCCCGGCCAAAATCATCCCTCTCACCGTCACATCGAGAAAGAGGAAACCTTCCAGGTACTGAGCGGGTCGCTAGACCTCGTGCTCGATGACAAGAAGTATCGGTTGGAGGCCGGACAAAAACAGCTTGTGGAGCGAGGGGTGTTACACAGCTTTTCCACGCAAACAGGCGTGATATTCGAGGAGGTTTCCACTACCCACATCAAAGATGACTCTGAGTACGAGGATAGTTCGATCCCCAGCGATCCCACTCAACGCAAGACGAAGATCGTGCTGCCCCTATGACAGAGCTTGAGTCTCGAACGCTATGCATAGATCTCGATAGCACGCTCTGTATCAGTTCTGGCGATTACGCAAAGGCAGAACCGTTTCCTGGTGCACAAGAGGCGTTACAGCACCTACGTAAGGCTGGCTGGGTCATCGTCCTGTACACAGCAAGGCATTTCAACCACTGGCAGGTCACCGTGGACTGGCTGAGCCGACATGGGTTCGTTTACGATCAAATCGTCTTTGGAAAGCCGCCTGCCCGACACTACATTGACGACAGGGCCATCCCGTTTGAAGGTGACTGGGAGCGATTGTGCCAAAGATTGGTGGATGTTTGAGAATGGTGTCTGACTCTCAAGCACCTGACCTGCCCAATGGATCGAAACTCTTGCTCCAATGATCGCATCCTTTCTCACGCCCTGCGCCAGATAGATCGGACGATCCAAAGGACACGAGGGGCCTTTCCCCATCACACTGAGAAAGGCCGCTGGATCACCACGGCTGATGGAAGCTGGACTGGCGGCCTATGGGTTGGTCAACTCTGGCTGGCCTATGAGCTCACCGGACAAGCGGCGTATCGGGACTACGCTCTCGAATTGATGCAGGTGCTTGCCGGGCGGATTGATTCGCCGGCCACGGACTTCGATCTGGGGTTCCTGTTCTACCCAAGCTTCGTCGATGGTTATCGCCTGACAGGAGACTCGTGGCTGCGTACCACCGCCCTACAGGCGGCTGAACGATTGGTCAGTTTCTTCCATACAGGCAGTGGGTTGATTTACACTGTATATACCGATCGGGCGGAGCGCTACGGGAGATGCGTGGGTAGTAGTATTGTAGACATCATGATGAATCTCAGCCTATTGTGGTGGGCAGGTCATGAGACAGGTGAGCCGCGCTACCACACTATCGCCCGAGAACATGCCAACCGCACGGCAGAACTCTTTGTGCGCCCGGATGGATCGGCTTTCCACGTAGTGGACTTTGACATGGACACGGGGGAGGTATTGCATCGGGGGACCATCCATGGCTACAGCGATGATTCTACCTGGGCACGGGGACAGGCATGGGCACTGCATGGGTACCTACTGGCTTACCGGATAACGGGAGAATCGTTGTACCTTGACGTTGGCCAGCGACTATCGGAGCACTTCTTGAACCGTCTTCCCAACGATGGGATACCATACTGGGATATGGCCGATCCGGGAATCCCTAATGCAACACGGGATTCCTCAGCGGGGGCTATCGCGGCCGCGGCCTGGCTTAGGCTGGAGGAGACCCTTTTCTATCAGGCGGGGCAGGAGATGATGCGAGCCATGGCCGAGCACTGCCTGCCCAGAGAGAGTGACGACATACTCGGGCATGCGACGGCTTATAAGATGCAGGGCCGAGGAGTAGATGGAGCGACGGTATGGGGAGATTATTACTTTCTCGCTGCCTGCGTCCGTAACGACCGTTGCACTGCATAGCTCACCTGCCTTTGAATAGTTATGCCCAACATGGAGTTGAAAGCCATGTTGTTGAATCTACCAATGAAAGCGCGTAGGCGACTGATACTGATCGCTTTCCCGGTGGCCGCATTGCTCGCCGGCGGATCAGTTGTTTTCATTAGTCCCATGCTTCTATTTGGGCTGCTGCTTGTGGAGATTACTCTGCTGATGCTCTTGCAGAAACCATCTTGGCTTATATGGCTATCACTATTTGGCGGTGGCATAAGCCTAAATACAATTAATCGCGGTGAGCGCATCATGCTGCCAGTGGTGGGCGGGGTCAATTTGGATGGGTTTCGCCTGCTAGCGTTCTTCGTTGGACTAATGTTGATCGGAGTGTCGCACCGGTTTCTCACACGGCGCTTTAATCTGTGGCCGTATCTGCTCTTTATAGGGTGGGCCGCCACCACATTAACTCGCTCGACCGTACCCGGTGATGGGATAACGATGTTAGTCCGATTAATTTACCCTTATTTGATCTTCATGGCGATTATAGTAATATGCGCAAGGCTTCCTCAAGAGGTCTTAGTATTGGAAGGAGCTATTAAATATGGAGCTTGGACAGTATTGTTAGCTTCGTATGCTTTAATAGTTTTTCAAGGCGGCTATTTTCAGTTGGCGGGCGACATCAGCCGATTTAGGGGCATAGCCGGTGGGATGTCGACGTTGGGAGGGTACGCGGTTCTGATGTCCTTGTACTTCTCAAGTCGATTCCTGGTCTACGGCGAAAGAAAGATGGTTTTGCCGGCTTTACTGTTTGCAGCCATAGTTATTATGAGCGTAAGCCGTATATCTATTATGGGGCTAATAGTAGGCATTGGGATTCTGTGTTTGCTGACCAAGCGCTGGAAAATCCTCGTTGTTTGTTGTGGGCTTATTTTAATTGGAGCAATGTCTGACGCACCACTTTGGTGGCGTATGTTTTACTCTCGTCCACAGAGTTGGACCAAGGTGGTAGCGACTGCTTCCAGTAAAGAGCTTTTGGCATCTATCAACCTCCAGGGGCGCGACACCGTCTGGAGGGAGTCGTGGGAGCGGTTTTCGTCACAGGTGCTCATGGGGGGTGGGCTTGAAACCACGGGAGCCTATTCGGCCCAGCGGTGGGGGCCCGGCGTGATCCATAACGAGTATCTGCGTATTCTCCTCGAGACGGGGGTTGTGGGCTTTGGGCTGTGGCTGACCAGTTACTTGGTGGTGAGTGTGCAGTTGGTCAACGTCTTGCGCAACCCCGTAACAAGTCGTAGCCATTGGCCAGTGCTTGCTCTGAGCGCACTAGCATTCTATGCAGCCTTCTGCTTCTTTGATAATGGACTAGATTACTTTGGCCCCATTGCCCAGTATGTTTGGGCGTTCTCAGCGCTGGCGCTAGCTCAGTTTCGAGCGCTATCTAGTGGATCAAAACAGCGCATGTCAAGCCTGGCTGGATAGGCGCTGACATAGCCTGTGCTTCTGCCACAGGTGAGCGTATTTTGCCGTATCCACGGTGATAATCACTAAGCCTTCGGTCAAGTACATCATGCCTAGTCACGTGTTTCTGCTCCTGTTAGGATCGGTAGCAGCCTGGGAGATTCTCTGGCGAGGATATGCAATGCTGAGATCCGTCCGTGCCCTTATACGCTCATCTGGGTTCAATTCGGGAGCATAGGAGCGTAGAAACAGGAGAACCGTATGATCTCTATCGTTGTGCCTGTGTTCAATGAGCAAGAAGCGTTGCCCCAACTGTATCGCCGTGTTAGCGAGGTCATGAAGTGCGTGGACAGACCTTTCGAACTCATCTTTGTTAACGATGGGAGCACAGATGAATCTCTGGAAATCATGTTGGGGTTCTGCCAGGAAGATAGGAATGTTAAGGTTTTGGAACTCTCACGCAACTTCGGGCATCAAGTGGCCATCGCGGCTGGATTGGATTATGCTCGTGGTGACGCAGTAATTACAATGGACAGCGATTTGCAACACCCGCCGGAACTAATCCCCGAATTGATTAAGAAATGGCAAGAGGGCTATGATGTAGTCTATACATGCAGACAGCATACAGCAGATACGGGTCCGCTCAAGAACATTACTTCGCGCCTCTTTTACACCGTTATCAATCGTCTGTCCGAGGTAAACATCCCCCCAGGGGCGGCGGATTTCCGGCTTCTGGATCGAAAGGCGGTGGAAGCGTTTCGAGCGTTAGGTGAACGGGCACTGTTCCTACGAGGCTTGGTAAGCTGGGTAGGCTACCGACAGATTGCAATTCCCTATGAAGCGCATGGCCGCTACGGTGGGAAAAGCAAATATCCCTTCATACGGATGCTTCGGCTTGCAGCCGATGGGATTACTTCGTTTTCCTCAATCCCCTTATATCTTTCAGCCTTCATCGGGATGATCATTTCTGTGCTCAGTTTCACCTATGCTGCTTTTGCTCTCTACGCGCGGCTGTTCACCGATCAGGTCGTGCCAGGATGGACGTCAGTGATGGTGGCTGTGTTGTTTCTAGGAGGAATCCACCTGATCACCCTTGGTATACAGGGCGCATATCTCGGGCGGATTTACAATGAAGTAAAGGGACGCCCACGATATCTTGTGCACCGAACATATGGATTCGATGAATGATACCGATGAATATATGCGCGGTTTGCCGGGACAAAACTAGCGGATTTCGACCCTCCTGGCCTGGGCTTAAGCAGTGTAGCAATTGCGGTCACCTCATGGCCGATATAGATGCTCAGAGTTTGACCCTGAAAGCGATATATAGCGATAGTTATTTCTCTGGCGATGAGTATGTAGATTACTTGAGCGATAGTCCAGTATTTGAGAGACAATTCCAAGATCGTTTGTGGGTTGTGAAGAGGTTCCAGCCGGATGGCGATCTTATCGAGATCGGGTGTGCGTATGGATTCTTCTTGGCGGTTGCTCAAGAGGACTATCGCGTGCGCGGATTTGATATCGCCGAAGGGCCTGTAGCATATGCCAGGGAGCGCTTGGGTGTGGATGCACGCTGCGAGGATTTCCTGGATGCATCGTTAGAGCCTGAATCGGCAGATGTCGTTGTGATATGGGATACTATTGAACATCTGCCTCGTCCAGATCTTACGGTAGACAAGGTTGCGCGAGTGTTACGGCTTGGTGGGTTTCTGTTTCTCACCACGGGCGACATCGGGAGTGTCCTGGCCAGGCTTAGGCGGGTAAAGTGGCGTCTGATCCACCCCCCTACCCACCTTCACTATTTCAGCCGCAGAACCATTGCCATGTTGCTGGAGAACGCGGGACTGCAGCCGGTAGAGATGAAGTACGTGGGGGTCTGGCGCAGCCTGCGCCAGATTGCCTACAGCCTGTTGATGCTAGGTAAGCAGCGTCCATCACGGCTCTATCGCCTGATTGCAGATTCCTCTCTCGGTGATTTCTCCGTCGTTCTGAATATGTACGACATCATGCTGGTCGTGGGACAGAAGATGCGGGCGTTATGAAAAGAATAGACAACCCCGCACCAGGTGTGCACATCGGGATCGACGAACAGCGCGGCCTTGCCTCTGCTAGGCCAGCGATGACACGCTTGATTCTCGCCACGATCTTGGCTCTGGCGTTGCTAGTGCGGGTTGGCGCGCTGTGGATCAATCATGAGAACCGGGGGGGGTTCTGGGGTGACACTCTGAATGCAGCCGAAATGGGGGTGCAGCGCGCCCTGTTTCATCGCTGGGGGGTTATAGACCCTTCGTTTACAGCGCCCATCCATACCGTAGCCCATGATGCAGGACACCTTGTGGACCCGGAAGATCTCGGCTTGCGAGGGCAGGAGAGCACAAATCCCAAACCTGACTTCGAGAATCACGTAGGGCTTGGAATTATCATGGGTCTGGTATGGTCGCTGACCGGAGATATGCGGTATATCTATATCCAGATATTGCAACTCATTCTGGATATGGGATGCGTATACTTAATTTTCCGTGCTGCGTGGAACATCCTTGGCAACATTTGGATCGCATTGGTTAGTGCGGGACTCTACGCTCTGTTTCCAATCCAGGTATATATGTTAACTTTTCCGGTGTCCTATACCTGGATGGTCTTCTACGGTGTGCTTCTGATCTATATTCTCTCTGTCCTTTATGGCCCTTATGCATCTTATAGGTCTACAGGTAGAAAATGGCTTCTCCTCGCTTTTATAGGGTTCGCTACAGGCGCTTTTGCACACGTCCGTTCCAACATAGTGTTTATGCCTCTGTTTCTTGGCGTTGGCTTCCTGGGGAAAGAACGAATAAGGCAGGCCCTCATATATGCTCTGGTCATTTTGCTTGTGGAGATTTTGGTGCTTGCACCGCTGCTGATTAGGAACTACCAAGCCTTTGGGAGACTCTCTCCAACACGCGGAGTGTTTTGGCACACAGTGTGGGCGGGCTTTGGCGCTCATGAGAACCCGTTGGGTGCTGTTAACAACGATCAAGCAACTGCGGAGATGGTTCTAAAGGAATATCCGGGTATCGAGAAATACGGCCCTGAGTATGAGAACATCTTGAAAGAAAAGAGCCTCACCGCGATTAAAGAACATCCCCTGTGGTTTGTCCGGATCATGCTTGAGAGGGTTCTCATGATCTTTGTGCCAGAGGGGTGGAAGGCTCTGGCTGTGACGCCCTTGCTCTCTACGGCATTTGTCGGTGCAATCATTGCAGTGCAGCGCGGCTTGCTTTCATTGAAGGGGTTGTCTGTCTATCTTCTGCCAACGGTCTACTTCTTTGCCAGCATTATCGTTGTTTATGTCCCTGGAATCAAACACGTCATGCCTGCATATCCTTTTCTCTTGACTCTGGCCGCCGTGACCCTGGTAGAAATCGCAGTTGCAATGAACCAACGCTGGCAGGAGAAGATACAGCATGCCTAGACGCGTAGCGGGGGAAAGGATGGCGATTCGCAAAGTGAATCTCGGGTGTGGCAATGATGCCCGCCCCGGCTATGTGAATGTGGATATAGCGCCCTTACCCGGCGTTGAGGTCGTAGCAGACCTGAGCCATCCCCTTTGGCCGTTCACCGACAACGCCTTTGAGGAGATTCTGCTTATAAACGTTCTGGAACATCTTCCAGATGTGGTGCGTCCAGTGGAAGAACTCTGGCGTATCAGCAAACCAGGAGCCAAAATACACGTCCGGGTTCCCTATTGGAACTGCTATCAGTCCGCAGCCGATCCCACTCACCGACACCGGTTTCATCAGTCTACATTTGACTTCTTCGATCCAGGCAGGCAAGGTAACCGTCAGCGCCCATATTACTCGGACGCTCGCTTTAAGATACAATGCGTAGACTACTGGCTCCCGCTGCTACCCACAGGTCGAGGCTGGGTTCGGGTACGGAATCGGCTGCTGAAGGGGATCCTGGCTGCGCTGGCTACGTATCTTAACAATGTCATTTGGGTCTTAGAGTTCGAATTAGCGGCACTCAAATGATTCTTCTTGGCAGACCTTGAGGAGGGTGAAGGATGGTGGACTTCGGGCGCAAAACGGCAGCCATATTCTGGACCGATGTCCTGGCGCTAGGCTTATCCCTAGCTTCCCATTTTTTGGTCGCAGCGCTGTTAGGTCCGAGTCAGTATGGGATTGCTGCGCTACTACTGCTCGTGCCTGAATACTGTGAAAAGTTGGGAAGGTTGGGGGTTGATGACGCTGCTATCTACCTGTCGGGTAGAAAGTCGTACACTTTTGGAACAATCTTGGGCACAAGCATAGTTTTACTTTGTGGGTTAAGCTCAGTGTTAATGGTCATTTTGAACCTTGGTTGGACAACCATTTCTTCAGTGCTGCTTAAGACTACTGAGTATAGGGGTACGAGCATCCTGATGGTATTGGTGGCGATCCCGTCGGTATTCCTTCTGCGACTTGGAACGAAGTTGCTTCTGCAGTGGGAAAAGGTGAGCGTTTACAACTGGGTCAATGCGATCATGCCCATAGGTAAATCAGCCATTGTGGTGCTCGCTGTCCTGTATGCTGGAATGGGCTCTGCCTCATTGGTAACAGGACTCGCTATAGCTAATTCAATTGGCGCAGTTTTTGCAATTCTATACTTGTGGCGTGTAAGTGGTGATAGGGTGTGTTTCAGCATCAAAGCAGCATTGGATTTACTAACTTATGGCTCAAAGTTGTACGCAACAAACGTACTCCAGTATTTGCACTACCGTGTGGATACAGTATTACTCGCATACTTCTGGACTCCCCAAGAGGTAGGTTACTATTCGCTTGCAGTCAGACTGGTTGAGGCACTCCGAAAGATTCCCAACGCTTTCTCCGCGCTGCTGTATCCGAGAGCCACACGTTCTTCTGAGGAGCAGGCTGCAACGCTGTCTGCACAGAGTGTCAGGATTTCATTGGCGATCGTTGCTGCCCTGATGCTTCCCGCCTTGCTACTTGCATGGGGTAGTGTGAAGTATGTCCTTGGAAATGCATTCGTGCTTATGCTGGCTCCCTTTGTGGTATTGCTACCGGCCGTATTGGCCGTCACTGTGATGCAATTGGTGATGATGTATTTCTACGCCACTGGACGTCCAACCACAGCCTTCAAGATAGTCCTCACGGGGTTGGGCATCAACTTGATATTCAACCTTGTATTGATACCTCGTCTTGCCGGCACGGGTGCGGCCATATCATCTGCGGTGTCCTATGTGGCAGGTGCTTTGATGGTAGGGTCCGCCTTTGTCCAGTCAACAGGTGAAAGGCCACGGAGCTTGGTCTTGTTGCAGAGGCCCGACCTTGAGCAGATTAAGCCGTGGCTCTTTCTGAAGTCTAAAGCCGAAGACGTTCTCATGTAATAACTTGGGGCTAGCTGTCAAGGAAAGGAATCGAGGCTTGTGGATCCTAGACCGCAGCAGAGCATACTTAGCGATCCTGACCGGACAAGATTCTCCCGGTGGTTCTGGCATTCGTGCACGACACAGAAGCGGTTGGCCACTACGTCGTTGCCTCGGTACTGGCTGAGCTCCTCCTCATCATTCCCGCGGCTATCACAACCCTCCTGTTGAGTGAGATATCAAGTGGCAAGAGTACGAATGGGAGTCTTGTGGCAAATACCTGTCGCCACGTGATTCTCATAACGGTTCTGGCTGCCATCGGCTTAGGGCTGGGAGGTGTTTTTTGCATTCCTGTCATTTTTGGTATAAAATACTTATCATCTGTTGTTCCCTTTCTTATTCTTCTGCCAGGCACTCTATGTCTGGGGGTCAATAATATTGTCGGAACGTACTTACTAGGTGCAGGAAGACCAGGCCTTGCAACCCGTATTACTGCCGTTGGCGTAGCAATAGGCGTGGTGCTCGATCTGGTTCTGATACCCCGAGGGGCAGAAGTGGGTGCGGCTTTGGCAGCGACTATCTCTTCGTTTGCCCTAGCAACTCTGATAACCAGGGAGTTCCTTCGCCTTAGCGGTTGCTCTATCCGTGAATCATTCCTCGTTCAACCGAGAGATTTGGCCTTATACCAAAGTGGACTGATTCGCGCGTGGGGTCTCGTCTCATCCGCAGTCTCCGCACGCGAAAGGCTAGGACAAGCGCATGGAAACAAAAGGCACGGTTCTTGATTCCGAAGCCCTCATGACCTGCCCGCTGTGTAACGCTCAGCGGTGGCAGAGCGTGTATTCGGCTCATCTCGAGCGGGAGAAGTTGGCTCATGTAGTATGTGAGGAATGTGGGTTGGTGTTTCAAAACCCTCGCCCGACATCAGGAAGTCTGGCAAACTACTATGGCGACGCCTACGGTTCGGTATTGAATAGGGGGGAAGAAGGAACTGGCTCAGGACCAACGCTTCAGGCCATTCGCAACGCAGAGATCAAGGCGGAGAGAGCAATCTCATTTCTTGAAAGATACTATAGCCCACCTGAAAGGGCATCTGTGTTGGACATCGGCTCTTCGGCGGGGGTTCTTTTGGATCGTTTCAAAGCACGCGGGTATGCAACATACGGAATAGAACCCAACGTACCATTCGCTCAATACTCTCGGGAGCATGGCCACATAGTCGAGGTTGACTTCTTTGACGTTCAATCCTTCTGCGGAATCCGGTTCGACCTTGTTACGCTGATACATGTCCTCGAGCACGTTCATGAGCCCGTGGCATTCCTTGCGGCGACAAAACGCAAACTCCAGGATGAGGGGATATTGCTAATTGAAGTCCCCAATGCGTTGAAACCGAACGGTCCTCTGGTGGAATTCTTCCAGTTGCCACACCTTTTCACATTTTCTCCTGAAACACTGCATCGAGCACTTATCATGGCTGGGTTTAAGCTAGTAGCGATGGATGACAAATATCCTCATCTACGGGCATTGGCACGACAGGAGAGAGCCAGCGTTAGCAACGGGCTCCCGGTTGGGGATTATCGGTTCGTCTTGCAGGTGATTAAGCGGTGTCGGACGCGTGACCGTATTCTGAGGCCACTCCTCACGGTCCGGCGATGGCTTGGCACCGTCCGCTGGCACTTCCGCACGTGTAAGAAGGGATATAAGGCCTCTAATCTACCTAGGGCTGACAACGGTTAACTAGCCGCACCCTGCCTTTGACAAAGGATGTGAACGAGATCGTAGAATGGTGAAGATGCGACGGTACTTAGTTAGCATTCCCTATGGCATGTCTGCACGGAATGTCCTGCGCTCGGATATCTTTGCGGTTTTGAAAGCAACTGGCCGTGTTGTCGTGCTATCTCCACTGCATAACGATACCAGTTTCCAACAAGAGTTCGGTGGGGTAGGGGTGGTCATCACCGACCTCCCGCGCAGATTCTCCGCCCCCTACATGATGTTAAGAGGATTGCTTGACCATTTTGAGGGCTACTACTTCACAAACGCTACTGGTATCGAGACCTTGCAAATCCTGCGCGAATCTCTCAGGCGTCAGCATCCCCTGATCTACTACACTCGGGTGACAATGGGTAGGCTCGGTGGGACGCACCTTATCCTTAAGCAATTGCGCGCTCTTCAACAGAGATGGGGCAGGAATTCGCACTTCGGCCAATTGTTTGATGAGTTTCGGCCTGACCTAGTTTTCCTCACCCATTCACTGGCTGTCGAAGAGTTTCCCGTTGCCTTCGAAGCACGCCGCCGAGGCATCCCTATCGTGGCCATGATCCACAGTTGGGACAACCTCACAGCCAAATCGGGCATGCGTACCGTGACGACTTTACGCCCTGGACGGATGCTTCCGCTCCGCTTTGATAAAGTCATCGTATGGAATGAGGTTGAAGCCAACGAACTGATGAGATATTATGGGTATTGCCGGGATGAGATCTTCGTGGCAGGCATCCCGCAATTCGACTTCTATGCTCATCACAACTACCCCTCAAGGGAGGAGGTCATTTGGCGCATTGGAGGTGATCCCACGAAGCGGTTGATCACTTACGCTGCAGGGAGTTCCTACTTGTTACCCAAACAGAACGAAATCATACAGATACTTGTGCAAGCCTTGCAGGAAGAACGGTTCACTGCTCCTGCTCAGTTACTAATTCGAGGACATCCCGGCAGCGACATCGCTGAGTGGCAAGAACGTTTTGGAGCCATCTCAAACGTTCTCTTCCAACAGCCCAGTGTGGCATATGCGGCTTTGCGATTCTCCCAAGGCTGGCATATCGGGGAGGAGGACAAGGTCCAGCTTGCCCAGACGCTGTATCATAGCGATGTTATTGTGAATGTCGCCTCCACGCTGGCCATTGATGCTGCCGCCCTGAACAGACCCATCGTCTGTATCGGTTTCGACGGCTACGAAAACCGGCCCTATTACGAGTCCATCGCCAAGCACTACGATTTCACTCACTACCGGCCGGTGGTCGAATCGGGGGGTGTTCGCATTGCACGGTCGCCGAGGGAGTTGATCGAACACATCAATCGCTACCTGGAGAACCCCGATCTTGATGCTCCAGGCAGGCGGCAGATCGTTGAGCAACTTTGCTATCGCCTCGACGGCAAGGCTGGAGAACGTATCGGTCGCTACCTTGTGGAACTGCTCCGTGAATCACAACAAGAGGTTTTGGCATGAAAGAATATCATCAAATTGACCTCCAAGGTGTCAGGACTTATCCCCTTAGGCAACGCAAGAACAAAGTCAAGACCGACGATTTCGCCAAAGTACCAACCCCGCAGGCATCTTTTAGGCAGTTCCTTAATACTCTGCCTCGTATTCTTGTGGGAAACGACTTTCCTCACGTTGTGAAGGCGATTGTTGATGCGCATCGCAACCAGCGCGCGGTGATCCTCGCTATGGGATCCCATGTCATCAAGTGCGGCCTGAGCCTAATCGTGATCGAGTTGATGAAGCGCAGGGTAGTTACGGCTGTGGCAATGAACGGTTCGGGGCCTATTCATGATTTTGAGATTGCTCTGATCGGTGAAACTTCAGAGGATGTGGCTGAAGGGCTGCAAACGGGCATGTTCGGGATGGTCGAGGAAACAGGCAAGTTGATTAATGAAGCCATCGTTGAGGGCGCGAAACAGGGTATGGGAATGGGAAAGGCTATCGGCCGGAAGATCATGGAATTGAATGCACCCTTTCGCGATTACAGTATTTTGGCCGCCGGGGCGGAACTGGGCATCCCTGTAACGGTTCATGTAGCCCTCGGGACGGACATTATCCATATGCATCCTAAAGCCAATGGTGCTGCTACTGGCCAGACAACATTTGCTGACTTTAAGTTGTTTACGTCGGCGGTTTGTGATCTGGGAAATGGTGGGGTATACCTGAACGTGGGCTCCGCAGTAATCCTTCCAGAGGTATTTCTAAAAGCGCTTACAGTCGCCCGAAACCTAGGCAACGATGTGTTCAACTTTGTCACCGTCAATCTGGATATGATCCAGCACTACCGCCCACTCCAGAATGTGGTGAAGCGTCCAACGTTGGACAGCAGCAAGGGGTACTCGATTACCGGCCATCATGAGATCATGATTCCTCTTCTGGCACAGGCAGTCATCGAGTATCTGACTGAGACGAGCGAAGGGTGATTCATGTCAAAGGTCCTTACTTTAGATCAACTTCTCGCTATCCGTGAGCAATCAAGGTCCGAGGGCGAGGTGGTTGTCTTCACCAACGGCTGCTTCGATCTCTTGCATCTGGGCCATGTCCGCTACCTGCAAGCAGCGAAAGAGCTGGGCGACGTGCTGATCGTTGGCCTGAACAGCGATGCGTCGGTCCGGCAACTCAGGGGACCTGGTTGTCCACTGGTCGCTGAGCAGGATCGGGCAGAGATCCTGGCGGCACTTTCCTGCGTGGATTATGTTGTTATCTTCGAGGAACTGACACCAGAAAGGGTCATCGCGTCGCTCAAGCCAGATGTCCACTGTAAAGGTGGTGACTATGCACCGGGCGCAGGCAAGCCCATGCCCGAGGCGCAAACGGTGGTGGAATATGGCGGTCGTGTGGAGATTATACCCTATATCTCAGGCTATTCCAGCACGAGTCTAATCTCCACCATTCAGGCCAAGAACAACATGTCCGGTGGAGGAATTAGCAACGTGAAGCAACGATTGATAGAGGTTGTGAGGCACCTTGAGGGAAAAAAGGTACTAGTGGTTGGGGATGTGATGTTGGATGAATATGTCTGGGGGCGGGTAGCCCGGATCTCTCCCGAAGCTCCCATCCCTGTGGTGGAGGTTGACAAAATATCCTTCACACCTGGTGGGGCAGCGAATGTGGCCGTGAACGCGGCCAGCCTGGGAGGCAAGGTTCACCTCATCGGGGTGATTGGTGATGACGAGGAGGGTGCTAGGCTTCGACAACTGTTCCTAGATAACGACGTCCGCATTGATGGGCTGATGACCGATCCCACGCGGCCAACGACAAGGAAAACCAGGATCATCGCCCAGAACCAACAGGTTCTCCGAGCTGACCGTGAAGGGAGAAAACCGATCGGCGATGACATCGCCCAGAGGATACAGAGCTACATCTTGGATGTGATCTCCGAGATAGATGTAGTGGTGGTGTCTGACTACGCTAAAGGGATGACTGTGGCTTCTCTGCTCCAACAGCTAATCCAGGTAGCACGTAGATTCGAGAAACCACTCGTTGTTGATCCTAAGGGGCGCGATTACTCCAAATACAGGGGAGCAACGGTTGTTACGCCCAACAAGAGAGAAGCAGGTCAAGTTGTAGATAGAGAGATCATGGATGAAGAGAGTTTAATCTATGTCGGTCGCACCTTGCTGAACCAGTTGGCCTGTGAGGCTGTGGTGATTACACGAGGTGAGGAAGGGATGTCCCTGTTTGAAAGTAACGGCGGTGTTATCCACCTCCCAGCGTTCAGTAGAGAGGTGTACGACGTGACCGGTGCAGGTGACACTGTGGTAGCGACGCTATCCCTGGCCTTGGCAGCGGGTGCGCACCTGTTCGAGTGCGTGAACCTGGCTAACCACGCCGCAGGGGTTGTGGTAGGCAAGGTGGGAACGGCCAACGTAACCCGCAAAGAGTTGCTCAGAGCCCTGGATCTCTACTACTATTACGCTTAAGCACTTTTATATGTCGCCGATGGAAAACGAAGCGCTGTCAAATGATTTCACTCCCGTGATTCGCTCCCACCTGGAAAAGAGCATCCAGGTTATGGAGAGAATCATTGAAGAGAATGCTCCCCTTATTTCAAGAATAGCCCACTTATTCATTGAAACGTTTAAGGGTGGAAGGAAAGCGGTCATTTTTGGCAATGGTGGGAGCGCGGCGGATGCTCAGCATGTGGCGGCCGAGTTGGTGCATCGGTTCAGAATAGATAGGGCAGCGTTGCCGGCGATCGCTCTCACCACCGATACCTCGATACTCAGCTCAATCGGGAATGACTACGGCTTTGACCGGGTGTTTGCCCGCCAGATAGAGGCCCTTGTAACCCCGGGCGACATAGTGGTGGGTATCAGCACCAGTGGCAACGCTCGTAACGTTCTCGAGGGCATCCGTGTCGCCCGTGAGAAAGGAGCGGTTACCATCGGCTTTACCGGCTACACCGGAGGGGCACTGCGAGAGCTGGTGGATGTTTGCTTCCAGGTTCCTTCGCATAACACCGCTCACATCCAAGAAGCGCATATCACTGTTTGGCACATCCTTTGTGATTTGATTGAACAGGCCCTTTTTGCCAAGAGCTGAGCGGGTCAAAGATGCCTCTGAATCAGACACAACGCATCTTGATCGTTGGACTATGTGGCGTGGGTGACCTTCTTTTCTTTCTCCCCGCGCTGAAGGCTTTGCGGGCACAATCCCCCGAGGCCATTGTTGATCTGCTGGTGCTACCGAGCGGTTCAGCAGATCTGTTCAAGAATAGGGGGCTGGTGGACCGGGTGATCACATTCCCCTTCACTCGCTGGCATGCCTCGAGAACGCAATCTCAATGGCGCGATCTATTATGTAGCGTTGCCGAACTCAGACGGCAACAGTATAAGGTTTCGATCTGGCCGTTCGCAGTCACGACGGTCAAGAAGCAAATCCTGGATATACTTCTGGGTGCGCATCGAAGCATCATGCACCAGGGGGAAGGCTTCTTTTCATCGCGTCGGCTGTGGCCAAGGCAGTCGTTGCTTACATTCAAACGTACAGACCATGTGGTGGAGAGGAACGCAGATCTGGTGCGCGTCCTGGGGGTGGAAGTCACTGACTTGAGGATCGAACTTCCGTTAACAGATGAGGAGATAGCCTGGGGGAAGCAGCACGTGCACTCTCTCATTGGGCAACGGTATGGTCCTTTGATCGGGTTCCATCCCAGCGGCAATTTGCGCTGGAGCGCTAACCGGCAGTGGTCACCTACTGCATATGCGCAAGTCGCTGACAGAGTTGCACGTCAACTCGGGGCAGTGCCTTTGCTGTTTGGCTCGTCGAGTGAAACGGAACTACTCCGGGGGATTGCCGCAAAGATGGCAACGGAACCGGTTATCATCAGCAATCTGTCGTTACCACAGGTTGCAGCCGTCATCAGGCACTTGGATGCATTGGTAGGCAACGACTCTGCATTGGTCCATCTCGCGGCAGCGCTGGGCATGACAGCAGTGAGCGTGGTCGGACCGACAAACCCGGCTAGGACAGGACCATGGGGATGTCGTGGTTATGTTGTAAGACTTGATCTTCCCTGCAGCCCTTGCTTTGATGACCGGCTTGACCTTCGATGCCCGCACCACCTGTGCTTGAATGCATTGTTACCCGAACACGTTTTCTCCGTACTCAAGCAAATCCTCGCGTCACCCCAGGAAACAGATAGCCTAAAACCGACGGTTCACAATGTTTCCCCGAAGGGGGTCACAGATGAAACGTTCCAGCAGTTCATGATCCAGCGCAAGAGATGGGAACGCCGGCAGAGAGTCCGGATATTGTGACTTTATGAATACCTCGGTCAGGAAAGTCGAAACGCTGTGGTGACTTCAACGAG
Source organism: Anaerolineae bacterium (assembly GCA_034419095.1). Taxonomy (GTDB): domain Bacteria; phylum Chloroflexota; class Anaerolineae; order UBA7937; family UBA7937; genus UBA7937. The sequence goes on from DAOULQ010000154.1 coordinate 22,824, forward strand.
AGCAAAAGGATGAAGCAAGGAAAGATTAGCTCATTGAACAAAAGCGGCCTAACGCGTGTCCGGGGCTTCCGACTTGATAGGGCGTTAGAAACCGTGCGACAACGAGGTGGGATAGCTTCACCCATAGTACTGGCCGGCATCACTGTTGTGGGCTTTTCATTGAGATGGGTTGGTAAGAACTTTGGCCTTCCCTACCTATATCACTGCGATGAGCCAGGTTCCATGAACGCTGTGTTGTGGATGCTGAAGACGGGAGACTTGAACCCTCACTTCTTTATTTACCCCTCGCTATCGATCTACCTGCAACTGGTTGTTGCTGTCGCTGCCTACTTTGTAGGTATCCCTCGCTCGATAGTCTGGGACTTGAAGGACATCGTACCGACAAGCCCTGATGCTATCGCCGGAGCATTGGGCGCCTATGTAACGTGGACGGCCAGTCACCCCTGGTTCTGGAGCTGGGCCCGCGGGTTTGTAGTAGTTTTGGGCACCTTCACTGTAGTGCTGGTGTATCTGCTGGGAAGGCGCGTGTTCTCCCAAAGAGTGGGATTTGTCGCCGCACTAATCCTGGCAGTCAGTCCTGGGCATGTCGTGCAATCACGTTTTGTGCTGCCCAACGTGCCGACTACTTTCCTTGTGGTCCTGACCGCGCTCCTCGCCCTTAGGGTTATGGACAGACAAACCTACTCTGCGTCGCTTTTGGCAGGTCTCGCAGCTGGCTTTACCGTCTCCAGCAAGTACGATGCGTTCTTAGTGGTATTGTTTCCTGTTGCTGCCGTTCTCCTTGCTCAGCCTTGGCGTCGAGGCCAACGTCTAGCTCTTGTATTTCTAGCCACGATGGTAGGATTCCTACTTGGCACTCCTTATGCTCTGTTAGCTCTGCCAGAGTTTCTTACAGGAGCGGGGTACTCCATTTACCAGAACACGGTCATTGGTATTCCGGGAGCAACGGTATCTCCAGGTCTACTCCATCTTATTGCAAACGTTAGTTTCTTGCGTGACAGCTTGGGCGTACTAGGTCTGGTTGCGACGGGCATTGGCCTAGGATGGGCTGTGAGCAAAACCGATACTCAACAGCGGCAAGCAGCATTAGCGTTGGCCCTCCCAAGTGTAGTATGGATTGGGATGAGATCACTGGCCAAGGTAGCCTTCCCGCGCAATATGTTGCCTTTGGAGCCTTTTGCCGCCGTGTTTGCAGCGTTTGGCCTGGATGCCATCACTGTGAGCATCGCGCGTCGCCTGTCTGAAAAGCATGTAGTCCCACGGCTGATGTTAATCATTCTTCTTCTTGCCGTAGTTGCACAACCATTCAGAATAGCGGCATCCGACACTTCGAAATGGCATCAGCAAGAAGGCACTGACTCTCGAATAAAGGTCTATGATTGGCTATTAAGCCTGCCTGCTGGTACCAGGATTGTGGTGATGCAGGAACTGGACATGTTCAAGCTACACCTCAGATGGCTGCGTGAGACGGGGATTGAGGTATATGAACCCAGCGTCTTGGATTGGAGTTATGAGTACTACGTTGAACAGGGATATGACTATATCGTTACCGCTCAATCCTTTCGCAGTTCCGACACTAAGAGGAGTGAGGAGGTGGCAAGAATGAACGAGAAGTGGCGCGATTATGAACCAATTGTCTCTTTTGGCATGCAGTCAATGTGCTTGGGCTGTCTCAGCATAGATCCGGTTATCGTTGTGCTGCCAGTGAAAGAGCGACCATAGCGCTGCAAGTTGAGAGATACAGCATGTGGACTAAATTTCCGTTGGACGAAACCGCGCCGAGTACACGGTGGCGGATAGCGCTTATTGTTCTGGTCCTTCTGCTTCCTATGCCTATTCTGTTAAATCAATTGAACGAGTGTAGGCGTGGTGACGCTGGCACTGATAGTTGGGTCTTGGCAGTGGGAGACAATTTCTACCGCCTTGGGTTCTTGCAACTGAAGTTTCTTCCAGTACTAAAATTTGAGCAAGGACAGCCGGTCTATTATACCCACTTGCCCCCGTTGCCTTATATTTTCAATGGTTTTCTCAGGCACATAGGCATCCACTCCGTAACTACGTTCCGTCTAATTTCAATTCTTTTCTCTACTCTAGCCCTTCTCGTTTTGTTCAATATCTTGCAAGATCGCTTCAGGTCTTGGGCTGTCGGGGTCTTGAGTGTAGGCTACCTGGGTTTCAGCGGGTTCCATCTAATCTACGCAGACCCCCTTCATGTGCACCCTTTTCCTGAACTGTTCCGGTTTCTTTCCATATTGCTGCTTGTTCGCGGGCTCGAAAGTGTTGTTGGTGGGAGTAAGGAAGATCGAGGCAGAACCTTTTGGAGACCCTCTCCGGCCCTTTACTTGAGGCTTGCCTTTGTAGCGCTCTTTCTTTTGTCTCTGATCACGTATGAGTATTTGCCTGCTACCTTGTCCTTCTTCCTCGTGTACACTCTTATTGTCGCCCCCACTCGCTTCAGACAGGTAATCTTGGGTAGCCTGGTTGCCCTGTTGCTCGGCATAGGACTGCATTTCGCTCAAAACGTTTGGGCTCTCGGTGGGCTTGTTCCGGCCGCTGCGGATCTTTGGTCTAGCATTCTATATAGGACTTTTGAAGTCATCCCACAGACACCAGTTTTAGAAAATGTATATGCAGTCTATGAGCCGACCGGACTCACAGTTTTCGGATACCTGAGCCATTTGGAGACAGGTATCGCCATTACCAGCGCCTTTGATCGTATTAGTCTGTTGCTTGCTCTTCCTCTTGCCTTCTACCTTGTCAGAAAGGTTTATCCCGGTGCAGCAGCATTCATAAGCATATTTGCATTGTCGTCTGTTACATGGTGGCTTGTTTTTCCTCAGCATTCCTACGTGCACTATTACTGGGTTGCAGGGCATGTCGCGCCTTTCTTGGCTACAGCATTCGGCATCATTGCGACGGTGGCCATCCAAGGGTTTCGGCGTCATGGATTGAAGACACTGCTTGACCCTACAATCATTGTCTGCACACTTGTTGGCTCAGGACTGCTCTACCAACTCGTGACAAATGTTATGCAGTATTTGGCAGACTCGGTCTATCGCGCTTGTTAATGGGGACGCGCTTAAACTTGGGTTGTGGTACTGATATTCGTGGGGGAATTCTCGTGGAAAACGCTTCCTCGTTACTCAGCGCCGGCACCGAGCGTTCCAAAATCAAACTGGCCCACAGCAACCTCCTGGACAAAGCCCGCCAGCGTCCCGATCAGGTTGGCCGGGTGTTGAACAACCTACACCAGGAGGGGCTTATCCCATCTACCAGAAGGTGGTATCTCGCCTGGATACCCGCATCACCTTGGGCTACTGCTCGGCCGGTATGATTATCGAGGTCGGTGAGGGGGTTCAGGAGTTCCGGGCCGGCGATCCGGTGGCCTGAGCGGGAAGGAAAGGGGCATGAAAATCCTGTTCGTCTATCCCAACCAGATACATCACGAGAGTATCTCTTTGGGTATCTCATACATCTCCTCGTATATCGGACAATTTGGTCACACCGCTGAGGTAATGGATTACACATGGGGTGGAACCGTGCAGGATTGTATTGACAAAATTGAGGAGGACAAGCCAGATGTAGTTGGGTTCTCCCTAACCAGCGGGGACTTGCCCTTTTCCCTCAACGTAGCGAGAGCCATCAAGCGGGTTGATAAGCAACTCCCAATCATCTTTGGTGGTGCTCATGCGACTGTTGCCCCTGAAACGTCGATACTACACGATTGTGTGGATATGGTGTGCGTTGGGGAAGGGGAACATGCAGTCAGGGAGCTTTTGGATAGAATGGTGGATGAACAGGACTACTTCTCAGTGCCCAACTTTGTGTTCAAGAAGAATGGTAACATCGTTCGCAATCCAGTTGCTCCGCTTGAACTCGATCTCGATCTCTTTCCATTTCCCGACAGAGACATTTGGGATATGGAGAGATACATTGAAGCCACAGATGGCACTATCGACCTGATCGCAGGCCGAGGCTGCCCTCATAAATGCTCTTATTGCATAAACCACAAGCTCCATCAAATCAACAGCGCCACCAAACGCCAAGTAAGATTTAGAAGCCCTGAGAACATCCTGGCTGAGATCGATCACACCTTGAAGAGTTACCCTGAGCAGGTCAATTACCTCTTCTTTCAGGATGACGTCTTTGCCCTCAGTAAGAGATGGGTCGCAGATTTTGCCGCAAAGTATTCACAAGCGTGTGGGCTCCCATTCGGCTGCAATGGCAGGGTGGAAGCCCTGGACGAAAAAATGGCTCAGTATTTGGCAAATGCTGGATGTACATCACTTCACATAGGCATTGAGTCAGGCAGTGAGAGATTGAGAAAGACTGTTCTGCGCCGAAGCATGACGAATGGCCAAATCGTCAACGCTTTCAGGGCAGCCAAGAAATGGGGCATGAAGACCAACTCGTACAATATTATTGGCTTACCCTATGAGACGAAAGAGGACATCTGGGAAACAATCAGGCTGAATCGCGAGTGCGAGCCTGACTACCTACAGGTTTCTATTTTCCAACCGTATCCTGGCACCGAACTTCATGCATTGTGCAAGGAGAAAGGTTGGCTACTTACAGAGACGATGCCAGTCTCTCATAAGTTGACTTCCATCATGAATTATCCACATATATCGGCGAGAGAAATAGTGTGGCAGAAGAAGATGTTTCGTTTCAGGGTAATGAGACACATAAGTATCAGGAAAGCCCTGGTCCTTCTACTCCTAGACGTTAACTACGAACTGTTCGTAAAGTTCCGCACCTGGCTTCCAACAATTGTGAAGCGTGGCCTGTACAAGGTGCTGCGAACCTTCAGCGGCGGAAGGCTGCCAGGACGGGTGATGCGCACGTGCCTCAACTAGAATGATTCTTTCACTAGTGCGTCGCTGCGGTAGGGAAGAGCGGCGTGGACGATTCCGTCTAGTGCGGAGCGCGGGAGGCTCGTGCACCTGATCAGCGAAGCAGGACAAGGCTATGAAACAAGTTATTCTAAATTTCAAGACCGGTGATCTTCAGGTTGCAGATGTTCCCCCGCCAGCACTTCGCCCCGAAGGCGTGCTGGTTCGCAATGGCTTCTCCCTCATCAGCATCGGAACAGAGCGCTCGAAGGTACAGAGCGCGCGCAGCAACTTACTGGAGAAGGCACGTCGCCGGCCAGACCAGGTAGAACAAGCCATGCAAAACCTCCGCCAAGAGGGCGTGCTCCCCACCATGAGGAAAGTATTGACTCGGCTTGACACACCTGTCACACTGGGCTATGCATCGGCTGGCACGGTGGTGGCCGTGGGGGCGTCAGTGAACGATTTGCAGATTGGCGACCGCGTGGCGGTGGCGGGAGAGGGCTATGGTTGTCACGCTGAGGTGATCTATGTTCCACGTCATATGGCTACTTTGGTGCCTGAGGGGGTGGGACTGGACCAGGCGGCCTTCGCGGCGGTAGGGGCGATTGCTGTCCAGAGTCTGCGGGTGGCCAGCGTAAGTCTGGGCGATCGGGTTGTGGTGATCGGTCTGGGCCTGATTGGACTGCTGACCGTGCAGTTACTTAAGGCAGCCGGCTGTCAGGTGATCGGCGTGGATGTAGATGGAGCAAGGGTGGAACTAGCCAGCCACCTTGGCGCAGACCGGGCCTTTCGCCGCGACCGGTTCGAGATCGAGCAGGTGATCGCTCAAGATGGCCATGGCTACGGGTTCGATGCGGTGATTATTGCCGCGTCTACGCCCAGCACGGAGCCGATTGAGACGGCTGGCAGGCTGTGCCGGGAGAAGGGTGCCGTCGTGGTGGTAGGTGCGGTGCCGGTGGATGTGCCACGAAAGGAGTACTTTGAGAAGGAATTGCGGCTGACGATTTCCCGCGGACTTGGCCCGGGTCCTTATTACGCTCCAATTCCCGAAAGGGGCATGGCCTATCCTTACGGATACGTTCGCTGGACGGCTCAACTCAACATGGAGGCCTTCCTCAACCTGGTGGCCGAAGGGCGGATCACCCTGGACCCCGTCATCACCCACTGCTTTCCCATAGATGAAGCCCCCAAGGCTTACGATCTCCTGCTCAGTCCTCAAGGTGAGGTCTTGGGCATCCTCTTCGAGTACGACACATCCGCCGATGGTTCGACTGGGCTCACCACAGGCCGCCGACCATCAACTGGCGTCGTCTGGCTCACGGATAACGCTCAACGTGCAACGTGCGAAGGGGTAACGGTTGGCTTTATCGGTGCTGGCAACTTTGCGAAAGCCTATCTGTTGCCGAACTTCCGCCGTCTCGACGACGTGGTTCTGCGTGGCGTAGCCACAGCCACATCCGTCAGCGCCGCCAACGTCGCCCGCAAGTTCGGCTTCGCCTACGGCACCTGCGACTACCACGAGATCCTGAATGACCCCAAAATCAACTGCGTCGTCATCGCTACCCGCCATAACCTGCACGCTTCCCTGGCTGCCGAAGCCCTGCGCCGGGGCAAGGGCGTCTTTGTAGAGAAGCCCCTAGCCCTCAACTTGGGGCAATTGCGTGAGGTCATTGAAGCCTACCAGGAGAATGAAAGGGGGAAATTGGAAGACGAAAGATGTGAGGGAGAAAACGGAAACGTCCCCCTTTCCAATTTCCATTCTCGCCCTTCCCCCATCCTGATGGTCGGTTTCAACCGCCGCTTCTCCCCCTTCATTCAAGAACTCAAGAAGTTCCTGGCCCATCGGACCGGGCCGATAGTGATGACCTATCGAGTGAACGCGGGCTATGTTCCTCCAGACCACTGGGTCCACGACCCGGTCGAGGGAGGAGGACGCATCTTGGGCGAGGTGTGCCACTTTGTGGACCTACTGCAGCACCTGGCCGGAGCCAGGCCATGCCGTCTTTTCGCCCAGACCACTCACACCCACAGCGGTCACATCCCCGATGAGGACAACGTGCAGGTGACCATCTCCTTCACAGACGGGTCTATAGGCATTATCACCTACTCCGCCGCTGGCGACCCCTCATTCCCCCGCGAACGCCTGGAGGTCTTCGCCGATGGTAGTGTGGCCGTCATAGACAACTTTCGCGAGGCGGTCTTCACCCGACGGGGTAGAGGCAAGAGGATGCGCCGCTGGAGCCAGGACATGGGCCACCGTCATGAGGTGGCAGCCTTAGTAGAAGCCATCCAGCAGGGAGGGCCAGCGCCTATCCCCTTCGAGGAGATCGTGTTGACCACCCTGACGACACTGCAGATCAAGGAATCGCTACGGTTGGGGGAGCCGGTGGAGATTGACCTGTCACAGGTTCTACTTGGTCAGGAGTCAATCGATAAGGCCGACGTCTCTTTTTCCGCGCAAGAAGAAAGCACGGAGAATCTCGATGCGTGACAAGGTGGATTTTCTCGGTCTGTCCTTCGACCGAATCACCATGGACCAGGCCGTCGCCCGGATCGAAGCGTTCATCCAAGAAGGCACACCGCACAAGGTCTTCTGTCCCAATGTGGCGCTGCTGATCTGGTCGCGCCAGAACGAGGAACTCCGGCGTGTATACGAAAACTGCGACTTGCTGCCGGCCGACGGCATGGGCATCTACTATGCGTCCCGCCTGCTAGGTGATCGAGTGCCGGAGATGGTCAGTGCCGTGCTTCTTTTCTTCAGGCTCGTCGAACAGGCGGCGGAGGAGGGATACAGGCTCTACCTGCTGGGCACGAAGCAGGAGATCCTGGAAAAGGCCGTTGACAACCTGAAACGACAGTACCCGACCCTCAACATCGTGGGGTACCGCAACGGATACTTTACAGCCGATGACGAGGCACAGATCGTGCAGCAGATCGCTCAAGCGCGACCTGACATCCTCTTCGTCGGCATGAGCAGCCCCCTTAAAGAGCGTTTTGTGGAGCGGAACCTGGAACGGATGGGGATACCGGTATGCCTGGGGGTGGGCGGTAGCTTCGATGTGGCCGCCGGAGTGTGCAAACTGGCTCCCGCGTGGATGCGCAAACTGGCCCTGGAATGGCTTTACCGCCTTATCCAGGAGCCCCGACGTTTGTGGAAACGCTATTTGATCACAAATATGGTCTTTGTTTGCCTTGTTTTCAGAGCCTTCGTGAGCCGGCGTTTGCTGGGTTGGGCACGGCCCGCAAGCGCCCGATCAAAGCAGCAAATCCCAGAAGAATAACGATCTCGAAGGCGTTACAGGAAGAATCTCTAGCAAGGAACGCTCAAGTATCGGAATAGTCAGAAATCGTTCTTCATTCCTAGAGAGGTATTAGTGAAATATTTCGTACGAAGCCAACACCACTTCCCCACCTGGCAATTACTGCTTAAGAGACTTTTGGACATTGTCATATCAGCTGCGTCTCTGCTTCTGCTTTTCCCCCTCTTCGCCGTCATCGCCCTGCTCACCAAACTCACCTCATCTGGCCCAATCCTTTACCGCTGGGATGTCATTGGTCGAAATGGTATACCTTTCACTGGCTACAAATTCCGCACCATGGTCATCAACGCCGACGAATTGAAGAAGGATCTCTGGCGATACAGCGAGAGGAACGGCCCTGTCTTCAAGATGAAAAACGACCCTCGGATCACCCACGTGGGCCGCATCCTGCGCAGGTTCAGCCTTGATGAACTCCCCCAGCTCTGGAGCGTCCTCAAGGGAGAGATGAGCCTGGTGGGTCCCCGGCCTGTCGGCCCTCAGGAATGGGAACTTTTTGAAGACTGGCAACGCCGCAAACTTTGCGTCACCCCTGGCATGAGCTGGTTATGGGACGTCCGAGGCAAGCCTGAAGAGTTCGAGGAGTGGATGAAACTTGACCTGGAGTACATCGATAACTGGTCTATCTGGCTAGATATCAAACTCCTCTTCGGCGCGGCGTGGTATGTGCTGTCGGGCAGCAATTACTAACCCATGCCCGACGACCGACCACTGACTGTGGACTATTTCCACATCTCCACCGCCATCTGTTAAGGTAAAACATCATCCATAAGATGTCAGTTATATGCCAAATGCAAAAGTACTTGTGACCGGGGGGGCCGGTTTCATCGGTTCCCATACAGTGGATCTGTTGCTGGAGAAAGGCTACGAGGTTCGTATCCTGGACAACCTGCACCCCCGGGTGCACCCTAGAGGGAAGCCCCCCTGGGTGCCCAAAGAGGCCGAGTTTATCCAGGGTGATGTAACGGTACGGGAAGAGCTCGATCGTGCGCTACAAGGGGTGGACCATGTCTTCCATTTGGCTGCCTATCAGGACTACATGACCGATTTCTCCACCTTCATCGATGTGAACACCGAAAGCACTGCCCTCATGTTCGAACTTATCGTGGAGAAAGGTTATCCCATCAAGAAGATCATCTTCGCTTCTTCACAAGCCGTCGCGGGCGAAGGAAAATACGAGTGCCCAAAGCACGGAGTGATCTACCCTGGCCCCAGGCCCCTGGAGCAACTGCGGCGTGGCGACTGGGAAATCAAATGCTCCATTTGTGGGGCAAAGATGCGCCCACTCCTCATAGACGAGGCTACCAGCAACCCTCATACCGCCTATGGCGTCTCCAAATATGCCATCGAGCTATTGGCTTTTGGCTTGGGTCGCAGGTATGGTATCCCTACGGTGTCCATGCGCTACACCTACGTGCAAGGTCCGCGCAACTCCTTCTACAACGCCTACTCCGGCATCGCCCGTCGCTTCGCCCTGCGCCTGCTCCACAGCCTGCCTCCCATCATCTACGAGGACGGTAGGCAACTGCGCGACTACGTCAACGTCCGTGACATCGCCCGGGCCAACGTCCTGGTCATGGAGGACTCCCGGGCTGACTACCAGGTCTTCAACATTGGCGGTGGCCGGGCCGTCACTGTGTTAGAGTTCGCCCGCATCATGCTGGATACCTTCGACAGTGACCTAGAGCCTCTCATCCCCGAGGAGTTTCGCATCGGTGATACCCGCCACACCGTATCGGACATCTCCAAACTCCGTGCTCTGGGCTGGGAGCCCACAATCCCGGTGGAGCAGAACGTGGCCGAGTACGTGGCCTGGATCAAAGGGCAGCGCGGCACCAGAGAGTATTTGGAAGAGGCAGAGCGCCTTATGCGGGAGCAGGGTGTCGTACAGAGGGTGGAGGGGAGATGAGGAAGATGGAGAACAGAAAGGCGAAGCTTGTCCTTTCCCCGGTGTTCCCTTGCCCTTTCTTGGAGGAGTAGTGTGGCTAACATTTGTGTCATCGGCCTCTGGCACCAAGCATCTGTGCTATCCGCCTGCCTGGCCGATATGGGGCACCAGGTGCGTGGGGTCGGTGATGATGAGAAGGTTGTGGCTACACTGAGCGCAGGTGAACCTCCGGTGCACGAACCAAAACTCAAGACAATCATGCGCCGCAACCTGCGGGTAGAGCGGCTAAGTTACACGACAGATTACAGAGAGGCGCTGGGCGGAGCAGAGTTCACCTACATCGCCATTGACACCTCGGTGGGACCGGACGATGAGTCGGACCTGAGGACTATCTTCGATGCGGCCCAGCATGTCGGACAGGCCATGTCGGGGGAGTTGATCCTGATCATCAGCTCGCAGGTGCCCGTAGGCACCTGCGAGCGCATCGCCGCCATCGTGCGAGAAGAGAATCCAGCGGCAGTCTTCGACGTGGCCTACGTGCCAGAGTTCCTGCGTTTGGGAACAGCGGTGGATACCTTCCGGCACGCAGATCGTTTCGTGGTGGGTGCCGATGACCCTGCCGTGGCCCAGCGGATTGCGGCCCTCTATCGCCCCCTCGGTCGGCCCATCGTCATCACCAACCTGCGCACCGCGGAGATGGCTAAGCATGCTTCCAATGCGTTTCTGGCCACCTCGATTAGCTTCATCAACGAAATGGCAAACCTGTGTGACGAAGTTGGTGCCGACGCATTGCAGGTTGCCCAAATCATGAAGCTCGACCGGCGAATTGGCAGATACGCCTTCCTCAGCCCGGGGCTGGGTTTCGCCGGGGGTACCCTAGGGCGGGAGATCCGGGCACTCCAGAGGCTCGGTCAGCGACACGGGTGTGACACCCCCATGATGGACGCGGTGATCACCGTCAATCAGGCGCGTGCCGGCCTGGTGGGGCTACGCCTTCAGAGGATATACGACTCGCTGGAGGGCCTTCAGGTGGGCATACTGGGCCTGACCTACAAGCCCGGCACCAGCACCCTGCGGCGGTCGATCGCGCTGGACATCATCGGCAACCTGACTGCTCGGGGGGTCTCGGTCAAGGCCTTCGACCCACTGGCCCGCTTGGATGAAGTGGCTGACCTGCCCTCCTTTGAACCCTGTCCCGACCCCTATGCTGCTGCTCAGGGAAGTGATGCCCTGGTGCTCGTAACCGAGTGGGCGGGCATTCACGACCTAGACATGCCCCGCCTGCGCGCTGCCATGCGCCGACCAGTGTTCATTGACGCCAGGAACATCTTCGACCCGGTCGAAATGATTCAACTAGGGTTTGTCTACTCAGGGATCGGCCGGGGTATTTCGCTGGAAAGGAATCAATCGTGAAACTGCAAGGTAAAGTCGCTATCGTGACCGGCGGAGGACGCGGCATCGGCGAAGCTATTGCTCTGGCTTTCGCGGGAGAAGGTGCACGGCTCGCCATCGCTTCTCGGACCCAAGCCGAGCTTGAGCAGGTTGCAGCCCGAATCCGGAAGATGGGTGGTCAGGTTCAGGTTATCCGCACTGACGTGTCCAGACGGGATGATGTGCTGCGGCTGGTTGAGGGGACCTTGACCACCTATGGTCAGATTGACATCCTGGTCAACGCTGCTGGTGTCTACGGGCCCATCGGTCCCATGTGGGAGACAAATGTAGACGAATGGTTTCAGGCTGTACATATCAATCTCTTCGGCACTTTTCTATGCTGTCACGCTGTTTTACCCCACATGATCCCACGACGACAAGGTAAAATCATCAACTTCTCTGGAGGCGGGGCTACATCGCCACTCCCGCGCTTCACGGCCTATGGCGTCTCCAAGACGGCCAATGTACGGCTGACCGAGACGCTGGCCGAGGAGGTGAAGGAGTTCAACATCCAAGTCAACGCTGTGGCTCCCGGTGCGGTGGATACTCGTCTTCAGGACCAGGTGTTGGCGGCTGGAGAACGAGCAGGCGATCTACTTGCTCGCATCCGCAGATTGAGGGAAACCGGCGAGGGTGGCGTAGTCCGAGAATTGCCGGCAGCACTGGTCGTGTTCCTGGCCTCCGATGAATCGGATGGGTTGACTGGCAAACTGATTGCTGCTCCTTATGATGGTTGGGAATCCTGGGATGCTAACCGCATCGCAGAGGTGATGTCAGCGCCCTGGTTCACTCTGCGTCGCATGGATCCCTACACCCTGAGGCCGCTGATGGACAAGATGGAGTAACAGATGCGCGTTGGTGTAGTGGGATGTGGTCTCATGGGCCGCCAGCGAGCGACTGTCGTGCGTGAGTCGGCGGGAGATGAACTGGTCATCGTGGCTGATGTGAATCGAACCCGTGCCCAGGAGGTAGCCAGGGAAGAAGGTTGTTTGGCGACGACCGACTGGCGAGAAGTTGTGGGCAGAGAAGATGTGGATGCCGTTATCGTCTCCACCACCAACGATTGGTTAGCGCCTATCAGCATAGCTGCTGCGCGAAACGGCAAGCATATCCTCTGTGAGAAGCCCCTGGGGCGGAACCCAGAAGAATCCTGGCAGGTAATCGAGGCCGCTCACGCCAACAAGGTCAAGCTAAAGACAGGCTTCAACCATCGACACCATGCCGCCATTCGGAAGGCACGTGAACTGCTCGATCAAGGAACTATAGGCGAGATCTGTTTTATTCGCTGCCGCTACGGGCATGGAGGGAGGCCAGGCTACGATAGCGAATGGCGGGCCAATCCAGAGATATCTGGCGGTGGAGAGTTGTTGGATCAAGGCATACATGCCCTAGACCTCTTCCGCTGGTTTCTAGGTGATTTTCACGAGGTAGTGGGTTTTATAAGAACCGCTTTCTGGAATACACCCGTCGAGGATAACGCCTTTGCTCTCCTCCATACAGCCGAAGGGCAGGTGGCCTCCCTTCATGCCAGTTGGACTCAGTGGAAGAACCTTTTTTCCTTCGAGATATTCGGCCGAGATGGTTACCTGATTGTCGAGGGGCTAGGGGAGAGTTACGGACTGGAACGTTTGATCTGGGGAAAGAGACTCCCCCAATCAGGGCCACCCAAGGAGAAACGTTTCGACTTCCCTGGACCGGATGTCTCCTGGGAGGAGGAATGGCGCGAGTTCGTCACGGCCATTTGGGAAGATCGAGAGCCCCTGGGCAACGGTTATGATGGATGGCAGGCCCTGAGGCTCGCGTACGCGGTGTACGAATCCGCAACGACTGGCCGCGTTGTGAAGTTAACGGATGCTGATGATTAACGATCAACGATCATGGCTGTGAAAGCTATAATCCTCGCGGCGGGTCAGAGCACCCGTCTAAGACCTCTAACGGATCGCATCCCCAAGCCGATGGTGCTTGTAGCGGGCAAGCCTATTCTGGAATACAATCTAACGCTTCTAGCGCGTCACGGCATTGGCGAAGTAGTGATCAATCTCCACTACCAACCTCAGAGTATCGTTGAATACTTTGGCGATGGCTCCCGCTGGGGTGTTCATATCACCTACTCCTTCGAACCAGAACTTCTTGGCACGGCTGGGGCTGTGAAAAGAGTACAAGAGCAGTTCGATAGCACCTTCCTCATTCTCTACGGCGATAACCTGACTACCTGCGACTTGAGCCGGCTTGTCATCTTCCACCGGGCTAAGGGCGGTATCGCCACCATCGCGCTTCACTATCGGGATGACCCTACTGCCAGCGGTATCGCTGATCTAGATGATCAAGACCGGATCACCCGCTTTGTGGAGAAACCCAAGCCTGATCAACTATTCAGCCACTGGGTCAGCGCGGGGATCCTCGTGCTAGAGCCAAAAGTGCTCGATACCATCCCGGACGGGATGCCATCTGACTTCGGTCGTGATCTGTTCCCGTCTTTGCTGTCTGGCGGAGAAGTGATATACGGCTATCGGATGTCCCAAGGCGAAGATCTCTGGTGGATTGATACGGCGGAGGACCTGCACCGAGTGAGAGCCGTCTGGGAGGAGGGAGAGTGGACATGATCTTGACCAGAGCGCCCTTACGGATCTCGTTGGGAGGGGGTGGAACTGACTTACCTTCCTATTATTCGCGGCACGGCGGGTTTATCCTCAGCGGTGCCATCAACAAGTACGTTTACATATATACTAATCGCCCGGCGGCCGACGATCTGTTGCGGATCAAGTACTCCCGATATGAGGAGGTAAGCCGGGTTGATGACATCCAACACGATTTGGTACGCCCGGCACTGAAGATTCTCACCCTCAACGCTTCTTTGGAGATCGTCTCCATGGCTGATGTCCCAGCTGGCACTGGCCTGGGCTCGTCAGGGAGCTATCTCGTTGCTCTCTTGACCGCGCTGTATGCCTTGAAGCGAAAGCAGGTGCCAACCCAGATGCTAGCCGAGCAAGCCTGCCATATCGAGATGGATCTAGCCCATCATCCCGTAGGTAAGCAAGACCACTACCTGGCTGCCTTCGGTGGCATTACTTGCCTAGATATCGACTGCGATGGCACAGTTCACGTCAGCCCCCTAAACATATCCAGGACCACTGTGGAAGAATTGCGCAACTGCGCCATCCTCTTCTACACAGGCATCAGCCGGCGTAGTCGGGATATTCTGCAGGATCAGGAGATTGATACGCAACGTGGTGACGCCACCGTAGTCGATAGCCTGCATCGCACTAAGGAATTGGGGTATCGGATCAAGGAAGCGCTAGAGAAGGGTGATCTAGAACGCTTCGGTCTCCTGTTGCATGAACATTGGCAGAATAAGAAGTGTCGCTCGGACAAGATCAGCCAGCCGGCGATCGATCGCTGGTACGATACTGCTAGGGAGAATGGCGCTCTGGGAGGCAAGATCATGGGGGCAGGCGGGGGTGGTTTCTTCTTGTTCTACTGTCTCAATAATCATAAGGACCGGCTGCGCCAAGCCATGGCTGCTGAGGGCCTCCGCGAGATGCCCTTTGACTTCGACTTCGAAGGTGCTAAGGTGCTGGTAAACTTCTAGCGCCGGTCGAGCACTGGCCCGAGTCTGCCGAAGGGCAGAGCGAAGCGACGCATCCGATGCGTTGAACTTGCGGAAACCAAGCGGGTTTCCGTTGGCCACTTAATTGCCGCTCCTGCGGGCCCATAGAAGTGCGTAGAGGTGAGTATGTCTTACATAGCAAACTACCTGTCAGAAGCGTCCCAGATCCTGAGCAAGTTGGACGTGGAGGCCATTGAGAGGATGGTGAATCTCCTGGTTGCCCTTCGTGAGCGTGGCGGTCGGCTCTTCTTCCTGGGCGTCGGTGGCGGCGCCAGCCACGCCTCCCACGCTGTGAATGACTTCCGCAAGATCGTCGGTATCGAGGCGTACACGCCCACCGACAACGTGTCCGAACTGACCGCCCGGGTCAACGACGACGGCTGGGAATCGGTCTTTATCAACTGGCTGAAGGGAAGTCGCCTAAACGGCAATGATATGATCTTTGTCTTCTCCGTAGGTGGTGGCGACCTGGAGCGCAACATCAGTCCCAACCTGGTACGCGCCCTGCAATACGCCG
>DAOULQ010000155.1:0-33751 GCA_034419095.1 Anaerolineae bacterium
TAGAATTTCCCTGGCCCGTTGCCCAAATCGTGTTCCAACACCACGAGAGGATGGATGGTTCTGGATATCCCCAGGGGCTTGTCGGTAAGGAGATACTCTTGGAGGCAAGAATCCTAGCCGTGGCTGACGTAGTTGAGGCTATGTCCTCTCATCGACCTTACCGACCGGCTCTCGGTATAGATAAGGCGCTAGAGGAAATCTCGCAAAACAGGGGTGTCCTCTATGATCCTGACGTGGTAGATGCCTGCTTGAGGCTCTTTGCCGAGAAGGGGTTTAAGCTCGAATAATTGAGAGGGTTGCAACGTCACTTACCCGAAGAACTCACCATCTCGTGGCAGAGTGGGAAGACAAATGTGAGGGTGTGGCTGGCTGTCCCCCTCTTCTGCGGCAGGGTGAGAGGGCAAAGGGAAAGACCGAGCGGTTGTCGGGGACGTAGGAAACAAGAAAGGGTGTGGCAAATGGAAGAGCAATCCATTCTGCAGGTCATGGCAAACTGGGGATACTATCTCCTACCCAAGCCTCATCCGCAAAGTCCGGGTTACACCGGGCTGCTTGTCGCCATCCGCAAAGAACCCACTGGAAAGCACTTCGACCCCCAGTCGATGCGCGTCTGGCTCCGTTTGCTCCATGATGAGCACGAGGAAGTCAGATGGACCACACTCTGGATCGACTCACCAAAAGAGTTGCCCATCAGAGGAT
The DNA here is from genome assembly GCA_034419095.1 of Anaerolineae bacterium. Lineage (GTDB taxonomy): Bacteria > Chloroflexota > Anaerolineae > UBA7937 > UBA7937 > UBA7937. Next base: position 700 of record DAOULQ010000155.1, read on the forward strand.
CGATACACGTCTGCCCCGGACGCGTGGTCTTGCGTGACCGCAGGGACAAGCGTGTGTCATTCTTTGTCTTTGGCGGCTCGCTGGAAGCGGTCTCTGTGTCCGGAGAGACGGTGTATTCACTCCGCTCACCTGCCCCGATCCTTCAGATCTCCGAGAATCTGGAGAGTGTCCCGGACCAGTTGGCTTTCGGGACCGAGGAACTCATGGGCGAGTTGCAGGTGAAGTGGGGTTTGGACGAGGAAGGGTTTGCCCGCCGACAAGCGCAGGTAGATCCCTTTCAGTTCTACCTGGCAGCCTTGCATTCTATCCTGGCGCGTTATGACCAGGATCGCGCTTTGCAAGAGACTTTCCACGAATTCCACCTTGCGTTACGCAACGAAAAGAAGTGGCTGATGGAGAGGGGAAAGTGGCCTACTACTCCCCCCAAACTTGAGGAGTTACTCGCTCCCAACCCCTCTGCGGCAGGGTGAGAGGGGAGAGAGGAAAGACGAGGCGGTTGTCGGGGAGGTAGACAATAAGGAGGGCGGGGACAAGCCCCGCCCCTACGACTGGCAGGAGGCAACTCCTGCCAGCACAGGAAAGGAGGTGAATCTATGCTTATCGACTATCTTACCCTCATGCTCGTCAGTATGACGGCGGGGTTGTTGCTCTTGGCCTACTACGTATACCGGGGCCTCGACGACGAGAATCCGCAAAAGTGGGTTCCTGGTTTCGCCATGACAGGATTCATCGCGCTAGTCACGGGCTTGCATATGAGTTTTACCTGGCCCCTCCCTGGTAGTTTCAACATCGCCTACGGCGAGATGTCTGTGCTCTTCGGCATCTTGTTCCTGGGGGCAGCGCTGGCACTGTGGAAAGGTTGGGAGATGCCTACCGTGGCCATCTACGCCTTCTTCGCCGGCCTGGCCGCCGTTGTGGTCGGAACGCGGGTCATCAACCTGGGGATGACCAAGAGACCACTGATATCCGGCATCGGCTTCATCCTGTCAGGCCTGGGTGGCGTCTTTGCCTGGCTTTGCTGCCTTGCCAAGCCGATTCTAAGCCTGGAGACCAACCGGGTGTTGCGGGTGATTGGTGCCATCGTGTTGATAGGAGCCGCCCTGATCTGGGCTCTGACGGGATATATGGCCTACTGGGAGCACCTGGCGAGTTTCTCGCAGTGGGTCCCGGCCACGATGCGATGAACTAAGCAAGTAACACTACGAGCCAGCGGGCTGTTATTCTGGCTCTGGTTTCAAGCGGCGATGGGCAATCCGGGGGTGTCTGGTACGTCCGGCTTCACAAGACCGGCCGTTGCCGCTTGACTGAATCTTCTGCGGCAGGGTGAGAGGGAGATAGGGAAAGACGGAGCGGTTACTAGGGATATAGAAAGGGCAGGTATGCTTGCATACCTGCCCTACTCATTTGGCCATGGTCAGAGAATTTACGTGGCTGCCCGTCGCTCTCGCCCCGCTCCGGCGTAGACAGGGGTGAGCCAGGGGGCGTACTTCTCGTTCTTTCCCCGGACGATCTGGAAGTAGAGGTCGCGCAGTCGCCTTACGATGGGGCCTACCTCCCCCGTGCCTACCGTGCGATGGTCTATAGAGGTGATAGCCACGATCTGGACGCCCGTGCCGCAGAAGAAGGCCTCCTCCGCCACATATAGTTCGCTTCTATCTATATGCCTCTCCACCACCTCTATTCCCAGTTCGTTTTGGGCCAACTCCATCAGCCCCGCGCGGGTTATCCCTTCTAGGATATCCTCCGTTACGGGCGAGGTGATCAGTTTCCCCTCCCGGACGATGAAGAGGTTCTCCGCGCTCCCCTCGGAGACGTGGCCGTCTTGGGTGAGGACGATGGCTTCGTCGTAGCCGTTCATCATCGCCTCACTCTTGATGAAGGCGGAGTTGATATAAGCGCCGGTTATCTTGGCTCTGGCAGGGATGGCGTTATCGCTTATCCGTCGCCAGGAGGAGACCCCGACCTTGGCTCCCTCCTCTTTCTCGATATATCTGCCGAAGGGGGTGGCGAAGATGGCGAACTCATCCTCTAGGTCGTGTATCCTCACGCCGATCCCCTCGGTGCTCTTATAAGCCAGGGGCCGAATGTAGGTATCTTCGCGAAACCCTTCTTTGCGCAGAAGTTCGAGGGTGATATCGCAAAGGGTATCTACGTCGTAGGGTAGGGAGATGTTGATGATGTGGCAGGAACGGTGGAGGCGCTGGTAATGCTCTCGCGCCTTGAGGATATATAGCTCCTCATCTTCGTCGTTCCAATAGGCGCGTATCCCCTCGAAACAGCCGGTGCCATAGTGCAAGGCGTGAGTCATGATGCTCACCTTGGCCCTCTCGATGGGCACGATCTGACCTTTGAAGAAAGCGTACTTGGTCTTGGCCATTTTTCTCCTTTCCATGAAGAGTTCTCTAGCCTCCTATCCCATCCCTTCCCACGGGATCCTGTTAATAAAAACGATCCCCGGGGCATGACCGTCAACACCCTTGTCCAGGCTTTAGATTCGTCTTGTCAGGATACGAACGTACTCACCTCTTTCAGGTCTCGCCGGCTTGTTCTGCCCGCCGCGGGCCAGGCGGGGTATCCCAAGGGTACGATGGCTACTGGCCGGAGGTGGGGGGGGAGGTCGAGGGCCCGTGCGGCCTCCTCTTCATGGAAGGCTCCTACCCAGCAGCCCCCCAGACCCAAGGCTACCGCGGCGAGTAGCAGGTTCTCCGTGGCCGCGGCGGTATCTTGAAGGCAGTATAGGTTAGTCCCGCGCCTACCGTACCGCATGGCTGAGCGGGCCGGGTCAGCGCAGACCACGACTACTACCGGAGCCCGAGCGATGAAGCGCTGATCCAACGCAGTCCGGGCCAGGGCCTCCTTTTTCTTCTCCTCTCTCACCACCACGAAGAACCAGGGTTGTAGGTTCCCCGCCGAGGGAGCCCTAATCGCCGCCCGCAAGATCTTCTCCATATCTTCGGGAGCCACATCTCGGGAGGAGTCGAAATCACGCAGGCTATGTCTTCTCTCGATAACTTCCCAAAAGTCCATCTGTTAGGTCTCGATCTCCCACTTTTTGAGTTCAGCGATGAGGGAGTGATCGGTCATATCCAACTGAAGAGGGGTGATCGATATCCGTTTGTTGGCCAGAGCCCAAATATCGGTTCCCTCTTCCACTACCCCTCCTGGTTTCTCCCCGCCGATCCAATAGTAACTATGGCCTCTTGGATCCCGCCGCTCTACCAGGGCGTCCTTATAAAGCCTTCTCCCCAGGCGGGTGATCTCCACCCCGGCTATCTCTGAGGGAGGGAGGTAAGGCACGTTGACGTTGAGGAGGATCCCTGGGGGTAGGCCCCTCTCTCCCATTTGGCGCACCAGCTGGGCCGTGAACCGGGCGGCGTAGGTGAAATCCGCTTCCTCGTCAAAGGCATCCAAGGAGACGGCCAGCGAGGGGATACCCGAGATCACCCCTTCCATGGCCGCGGCCACCGTCCCGGAATAGAGGGTGTCATTGGCCATATTAGCCCCTAAATTGATCCCGGAGATCACCAGTTCCGGATGCTGGGGCAGGATCCCTAAGAGGGCCAGAGCCACGCAATCAGAGGGGGCCCCGTTGGTGGTATAGGCTGTGGAGCCATCGGGGAGGCGAACCTTGCTTATCCGCAGCGGCTTATGCATCGTTTTGGTGAGGCCAGCGGCCGACCAGTTATGGTCGGGCGCTACCACTACTACCTCCCCCACCTCTCGTAGGGCTGCGACCAAGGCCCGAAGGCCCGGAGCGTCGATACCGTCATCGTTAGTGGCAAGGATCTTCACAGGAACCTCTCTCGTTTCCTATCTCTCTAAGGGGACTCTTCTCTCTTGGGGATGACGTTGATCTTGACCTTTTCGCTCTCTGTGCGATTCCCGGCGGCATCGACGGCCACCACATGGATAGTATGGGTCTCCATAACGGCCGACCCCATGGTGATAGTCCACTTCTGGTTGTAGGGGCTTACCGTGTCGTAACTGAGGAGGTGACCATCTATGTAGAACTCCACCCTCTCTATGGAGAAGTTATCCCGCGCTTCCGCTTGGATGCTCACCCACTCATCGTCTTCCATTACGTATTCTGCGCCATCTGGAGGGTAGGTGATTTCCACCTCGGGAGGGGTGTTATCCACCGTGACCTGAATGGAAGCCTGTTCGTAACTATCGTCGTTTCGGACTACAGTGAGTTGCAAGGTGTAGAGGCCGTTCAAACTGCTGGTATCCCACATCTCTAGGAGTCCGTGGTCAACTTGGGTATGATGGTCCCCGCCGATCCGGACCCATGACGAGGGGTTCAGTCCTTCGCCATATTCCAGCCGGTAGAGGCGGAACCTGGGCCCCCGTGCGTTCCCTTCGATGGGAACCTGCCCATGAATGTAGGCGTAGGGGCGAGGCCGGGTGATAGCCGCATTTCCCGTAGCCGGGCCTGGCCCGTGGAGGTGGCAATAGTCGGTAGGTGGCTGAGGGATCTCGTTTTCTCGTACCCAATCGGCTGCCTCTGGGGGGTAGATCTCATAGACCCTTTCCTCCGCAGAGGGACAATGGACGGTAGCCAACTTGCCCGATTCTGGACAGATGCGGAAGATTTGATGCACATTATCGTAGGTGGTGGGCTCTGTATCGGGGAGGAATATCTCCTCTATCGTGCTGGGGGAGTACTCGGTAGGGAGGAGCCCCGAGGTGGCGTCCACCTCCACATGCTCCAGCCCTGGCGGCTCGACGAACCCCTCCACCGGATAGGAGGCTAGGATCTCCTCCATGTAGTCGTGCCAGATGGGCCCGCCGCCCAAGGAACCGGGAACGTGTTCCATGGGTTGGTTATCGGAGTTCCCTACCCAGACGCCGGTCACCAACTGGGGCACATACCCGATGGTCCAGGCATCACGGAAGTCGTCGGTGGTCCCCGTCTTAGCCGCTGCTGGTCGGCTGAGAAGGAGCGGGCTATTGGGCCCGAAGGCGGGGGTTCGCGCCGCGTTGTCCGAGAAGATGCTGGTCATGAGATAGACCACTTTGGGATCCAAGATCTCTCTCGTCTCGGGAACCAGGTACTCCTCCAATACGTTCCCTTGCGCATCTTCCACCCGTAGGATGGCTACGGGGTCCAACTCCCGGTAGCCGAGCCGGATCTTTTCGGGAGGGACCGGCTGCCCGGCCATTACCCCTCCATTGGCCAGGACCCCGTAAGCGTAGGTCATATCCAAAAGACGCACCTCACCACCCCCTAAGGTGAGGCTCAACCCATAGTAATCCTTGGTCAAGGTGTTGATGCCCATGCGATGAGCGGTGGCGATGACGTTTTTCACCCCCACCATATCCAGTACCTTCACCGCCGGGATGTTCACTGAGCGAGCCAGGGCCTGGCGTATCCGCAAGGGGCCATGGTATTTGCGGTCGTAATTCTCTGGGGTGTATGGAGGGTTGGGATAGTCATCGAAGGTGGTGCGTACATCCATGATCATGGTGGCCGGGGTATAGCCCTGCATGAAGGCCGTAGAGTAGGTGAAAACCTTGAAAGAGGAGCCGGGCTGACGAGAGGCCAGGGTGGTGTTCACCTGCCCATCGATATCAGGGTTGAAGTAGTCGAGGCTCCCCAGCATGGCCAAGATCTCCCCCGTAGAGGGCTTTATGGTCACCAACCCGGTGTTGGTTACATTTCGGCCCTCCTCCTGGAGTTTAGCGATATGCTCGTTGGCGATCCGCTGGGCCACTTCCATCATCTCTAGGTCTACGGTGGTATAGACCCGCAACCCGCCCGAGTGGACTACCTCCGGACCATACCTCTCCTCTAAGAGTTGCTGCACATACATCACGAAATGGGGGGCTATGATATCGAACTTCTGGGAGGCGTAATGCAACTCCTCCGCTTTGGCAGCCACTATCTCGTCATAGGTGATGTAACCTTGACGGTACATAGCGTCGAGGACCAGATGTTGCATCTCCCTGGCTCTCTCCGGGTTTTGCAGCGGAGAGTTGCCACTTGGAGCCTGGGGAAGGATGGCTAGCATCGCCGATTCCGCCAGGGTTAGATCCTGGACATGCTTCCCGAAGTAGGCTTGGGCGGCCGCTTCCACCCCGTAGGCCAGGTTCCCGTAGGAGATGTTGTTCAGGTACCATTCCAGGATCCGATCCTTATCGTACCGGCGGGTGATCTCCAAGGCCAATATCGCTTCCTTTATCTTGCGGGCCATGGTTCGTTGTACCCTCTCCTCGGCGGGGATCAACACGTTCTTGATCAGTTGGACGGTGATGGTGCTGCCTCCCCCTTGGTAGTGAAGGATGGCGGCAAAGGGTGTCGGTAGAGCCGATTCCAGCGCATCGCACAAAGATGTGGTACCCTCCATCTCGCAGAGTAGACCGGTTAGGTTCCCCACACCAGCCCGAGCGAGGCCTCGCATATCTATCCCTGGGTTACTATAGAAGTCCTTGTCCTCTATGGCTATGGTGGCTTGTTGGAGGTGGAGAGGTATCTGCTCCAGGGGGACCACGGTGCGTTTGCCCCACTCGGGGGGGAATATCTCCCAGAGGGGCACGGTTCCCGTACGATCGTAAATCTTGGTGGTCTGAAAGGTGGCCTGAGAACGGAACTCTATAGCCTCTGGCGGGGGCAGTTGGCGGGCGTAATAGGCGTAGACGCCTACTACACTGCCCAAACCGGCTACCATGGTCAGGGTCGTCACCAGGGTGAGGAGGATGAGGCTGGAGGCGAGCAGTTTGGTGACCTTGTTGCCGTTATTCCGGTAAACTTGCTCTCGACGGCGGCGAACGATTATCGCTTTGGCGTTGTTTCTCACGGTTCGCCCTTCTTCAAATCAATCATAAAATATCTTACTTCAAGCGGGCTGAATGCGCAAGGCCGCTTCAAGGATAAGGGTATCCCTCTCTCTTCTCTACCACCAAGAAATGGGAGAGGGCGAGGAGGCGTAAGGGCGTCCTCTCCAGGGCATAAGTGAGGCGGCGGAGAAACCTAGCCAGGCTGGGGCTTCGAGCCTCTATCTCGTCGTACCCAGGGTAGATCTGAGTATGAACGACGATCTCACAAGGCAGACCTTCAAAGAGGCGAAGGAGCCCTCCTCTTGTATAGGCACGCACGTGGGGAACGAGACGTCGCCGCAGGTTATCCGGCAGGTAGTTTACCAAGGGGAAATTCCCGAACCTATATCTGCCTCGCCAATATACCCCGTGGGTCTCGAAAGGGTAGAGCCTATTGGGGGCGAAGATGACTATGCGGCCCTGGGCCTTAGTAACCCGATAAGCCTCCTGCACCACCTCTCTATCATCCTCCACATGCTCTATCACCTCATGGAGAAGGACGACGTCGAAGCAGCCTTGGGGAAAGGGCAACTCCTCGGCTCGGGAAGCGGCGAGATTAGGTACTCTCCTCGCTGCCTTGGCCACTCTACTCGCTTCCAGGTCCACACCGTAAACTCGGTCGCTGAAACGGCGGAACCTCTCCACATAGGTGCCTAGGCCACATCCTACATCCAGGATCATCTTATCGGCCAGGGGAGTGTATCTGTCTATGAGGGCTAGACGCCGTTCCTGGCCGAAGCGCCAGAGGTAACTGGGGCAACCTAAGACCGCGGCCTCCCGTTCCGCAAGGGTCATGGGCATCTCCTTTTCGTAATATTACTAGAGGAAGGGGGAAGGCACAACTCACCTTGCCAAAGAAAGTAGAGAAGGATATTATTACAGTGGGAGGCGATATGCATAGGTTAATCATCATCGGATCGGGCCCCGCGGGGTTAGCAGCGGCCATCTACGCCGCTCGAGCCGACCTGGCTCCCCTTCTCATCGCCGGGAGCGACCTGGGAGGCCAGGTGGCCCTCACCGAGGGGGTGGAAAACTATCCTGGCTTTCCCCAGGGGATAAGCGGTGCTGAACTCGCTCGACTGATGCAGGAGCAGGCCGAACGCTTCGGCACCCGTGTGGAGTTGGATGAAGTAGTGGAAGTCGATCTATCTACCCGCCCTTTCAAGGTGAAGACCTATAGCCAGGAGTACGAGGCTCAGGCTCTCATCGTCGCTACGGGCGCCTCCCCTCGCAAACTCCAGGTTCCCGGGGAGGAGGAGTTCACCGGGCGAGGGGTCTCTTACTGTGCTACCTGTGACGGCTTCTTCTTCCGTGACCAGAGAGTGGTGGTAGTGGGGGGAGGGGATGCGGCGGTGAAGGAGGCGCTCTTCCTCACCAAGTTCGCCACCAAGGTTTACATTGTTCATCGACGGGGTCAATTGCGGGCTGAACAGATCGTACAGGATAGGGCCAAGAGAAACGAGAAGATAGGGTTCATCTGGGATACGATGGTGACCGAGATCGTGGGAAGTGACAACGTAACTGGGGTGCGCCTCAAGAATCTGAAAGGTGGCCAGGAATCGCTTTTCCCTGCTGAGGGGGTTTTCATCTATGTGGGCAACACCCCTAATACCGCTCTTTTCGAGGGACAGTTGGAACTGGATGAGGAGAGATATATCGTCACCGATCTTGAACAGCGGACCAGCGTTCCCGGGGTCTTCGCTGCTGGGGATGTCCAAGAGCGGGTTCTACGACAGATAGCCACCGCCGTGGGCACGGGGGCCAAAGCGGCCATGGAGGTGGAAAGGTACATCGCCGAGTTAGAGGATAGAGTCTACCCAGGGTGGAAACCTCTAGAGGCATGATCTTCCCATGGAGGGCAGATGAGCAAAGTGACCATCGGCAAAGATGAGATATTCTATCTTCAAAAGGGAGGGGGAGGGCCCTCCTTGCTTTTTCTCCATGGAGCGGGGGGCACCCATCGCCACTGGGGAAAACAGGTACGGAGCATTTGGGGTGTTACTCTTGTCGCTCTCGACCTGCCCGGCCATGGCCGCTCCAAGGGGGAGGGACGCCAGAGTGTCGAGGCGTACGCGGACCTGGTGGCGGAGTTCGTAGCCGCTCTCGATGTGGAGAGCCCTGCAGTGGTGGGCCACTCCATGGGAGGAGCGATAGCCTTAGATTTAGCCCTCCGCTACGGGGATAAGGTAGGTGGCTTGGTGCTGGTGGGCACCGGAGCCCGATTGCGGGTGATGCCTAGCCTTCTCGAAGGAGTAGGGGGGGAATTTGAATCGACGGTGGACCTTCTCTGTCGGTACGCCTATGGCCCCTTGGCCAGCGAAGAGATGGTAAGGTTGGGCCGAGAGGAGATGCTGGCTATTGGCCAGGAGGTGCTTCGGGGGGATTTTCTGGCCTGCGACCACTTCGACGTGATGGATCGCCTGGGCGAAGTTAGGCTCCCCACTTTGGTGATCTGTGGGGAGGAGGATCAACTGACGCCACTTAAATATTCGCAATTCTTAATCGATCATATCCAGGGGGCCAGGCTGGTAACCATCCCTGAGGCGGGCCACATGGTGATGCTGGAGAAGCCGCAAGAGACTACCGAGGCTATTGCGGAATTCTCTTCTGGAGTACCTTCTTAATCTTGAGCGCTGCTCGAGCGCGATGGCTGATCCTGTTCTTCACTTCCGGTTCCAACTCGGCCATGGTGCAGCCCTGTTCGGGAAGGTAGAAGACCGGATCGTAGCCGAAGCCATGCTCCCCTCGAGGGGCGAAGGCGATGACCCCTGGGCAGGAGCCCTCTGCGAGCTCCACCTCTCCCCCGGGGGTGGCCAGGGCGGCGACGCAAACAAAGCGAGCCTGCCGCTTCTCCCGGGGGACATCCTTCATCTTCTCCAGAAGGAGCCTATATCTATCCTCATCGCTGGCCTTTCCCCCATAGCGGGAGGAGAAGATGCCCGGTGCACCTCCTAAAGCCTCGACCTCTAGGCCTGAGTCGTCGGCTAAGGTCAAAAGGCCGCTGGCTCGGGCATAGGCTCTGGCTTTCAAGATAGCGTTCTCGGCGTAGCTTCGGCCGCACTCCTCCACGAAGAGGCTTATCCCTTCCTCTTGGGGCGAAGTGACGGCCAAGGCTAATTCTTTGAAGATCTCTCTATATTCCTTCAACTTTCCGGGGTTATTAGTGGCTATAAGCAGCCTCTGCACCTGGCCTCCTAGGTATTGACTAACGAAAAATTGTAGCATATAATGGGGCATCGTACAAAGTCGGAAGAGGAGAGTGTTGAGAAAGTGGGATAAGCCCTTGGCCATCGATAAATTCTCCCCCAAACCGTTAGAATTTGAATGACTATAGGGACAGAAAGCAGGAAGAGATAGTCGGATGCGATTTCTTTCCCACCATGCTAAAGGTGGAGGTGTTTTTCAACACTCTCGAAAGGGGGGTTTGAGGTGCAAATAGATTATGCTTTCTTTGACACGTACGCGCCCTTTTTCTGGTCGGGGCTCCTTCTCTTGGGTCTCATTCTCCTCATCTGGCTCCTATTCCTGCGAAGGGGCCTGAGAGCCCTGGCTCGCCGTTTTCAGGAGCAAATAGAAGCCAAAGAGGCCCAAGACTGGGAGAGAGTTCTTGGCGACCATCTGGAAGAGATCCGGATTACCACCGAGCGAGCCAAGGAATTGGCTCATCGCTCGGAGGAGGTGGGGAGGAGGCTAGAGCGCAGCATCCAGAGAGTAGGGGTGGTGCGTTTCAACGCTTTTCCCGAAGTGGGTGGCGACCAAAGTTTCGCCATCGCTCTCTTGGACAACCACGGCGATGGCGTGGTCATCTCCAGCCTTCAAGGTCGGACTGAGAACCGGGTCTATGCTAAGCCCTTGAAGAGATGGGATTCCACCTATGCTCTCTCCGATGAGGAGAAGCAATCCATCGCCAAAGCCTACAGGATGGGAAGATAGCGAACCTAGATGAGGAGGGAAGAGGCTTGAGAGAGAGGAGTGGGGGCAGTCCCATAAGCGATAGGATCGAGAATATCATCGGGCCCACGGCCAGTGTCAGCGGGGATCTCAAGTGCGATGGTGGCGTGCGGATCGATGGGGTTTTTAAGGGAAGCGTGGAGACCATGGGCAACGTCATCGTCGGCGAGGCGGCCAAGGTGGTGGCCGATATCACGGGCCGCAATATCTCCGTGGCTGGAGCCGTGAGAGGGAACATAGAAGCCAATGGTCGACTGGAGATCCTCTCCACCGGTCAGGTGTGGGGCGATATCTCTGTGGGCTCGTTCCTCATAGACGAAGGGGGGTTTTTTAACGGATTGAGCACCATGCGGGGAGAGATGGAGCCTCTCCTCATAGAGGAACCCCCTAAGGCTGAGAAGGTGGATTAACTAAACAGTCTTCCGCTGGCTTATCCTAGGCCGAACGTTCCGTTCCTCCATTGTCCACCTTATTCTAGTAGGCGAGATTTGTGTTCCCCCACTGATTTTTGGCCCATGCGAACGAAAGGCGGTGATCCGCGCGAACTAACCTTTCAGACCAACGATATGACCTGCCGACGAGGCTCATTTTCAATAAGTAGGCGAATGGAGGGAGATCATGATGAAGGACCTGACCGTCATTTTGGAAGACCGTCCGGGTACGCTAGCTGATATGCTCGAAGCTCTGGGGAAGGCCGGGATCAACATCGAGGGGGCGTGTGGATACCCCATCAAAGGCGAGGGGATCATCCACATCTTGGTGGAGGACGTGGGCGCTGCCGGCCGGATCTTGGAAGAGGTGGGCATTGAGGCGGGTGATGAGCGCGAGGTTTTGGTTCTGGAGGTCGAGGACCGACCAGGCGCGGGAGGGGAGGTCGCTCGCCGCATAGCCAATGCCGGGGTAAATATCGACCGGTTCTACATGGCCACGAATAACCGCACGGTCATCGCTGTCGATGACCTGGACAAGGCTCGCGCCGCCTTGTAGCGCCGCAAGCGTAGGCCGCCTCATCCAGAAGGGCGGGCAAACGCGCTTAGTGGTTAGCGCGCCGCTCAGCTCGCAGCCGTTAGCCGAAGTTGGCTCATTCTCTTTTTTCTGGAGGAGTCCTTTCTGAACATCGGAAAGTGGCCTGGGAAGCCTTGACCTATCGGATCAAAGGAGGTATTCGTCATGGGAATGTACCGGATTTACCACGTTTGGACAGCGAAGACTAGACGTGGGAAATCGGATGAAGCGGTGAAGTGGTGGCAGGAAAAGGGTAAGGTCACGTACGAGTCATTGCCCGGCGTCAAGTCAGTGAAGGCCTATGCGGTACAGTTTGGCCTTGGCGGAGAGTATCATCTTGAGATATGGGTAGAAAAGGAGAACTACGCTGCTTATGACCGCGTAGATCAGGAGCTGTTTGCCAACCCACAGAAGTACGTTGCTTTTGGCGAGGCTCGAGAGCTGTTCGAATGGGGCCCGGCGCGGGTGATGGGGGACTGGCCCGAATCCCAATGGTCCCCTCCAGAGGAGTAAACGCAATATGGTCCTCCCAGGCCATGCCGATGTAAAGGAACTTGCTCGCCACTAGAAAGTGGACTGACTAAACGGTCTTCTGCGGGCCTATGCTAGGCTGAACCTTGCATTCTTCACCCCTTTGCTATATTCTCCCCCAGTGGTTAGACTATGTGATCAGACACCGTTTACTGCTCGCACTGTTGAAAGGAGAATCAGCAATGAAAAAAGCACATTGGCTCGCCTTGTTCTTGGCGCTGGGGCTATCGCTGTCCCTGTTCGGCATCCTCGGAGGCTGGATGGCCCAACCCGTGAGCGCGGGAAGGAACCAGGCAGTGATGCAGAGCCCACAGCTAAGCGCCTTCATCAACATCTGGCTGGAATTCGGGGTGGACAACCTCAACCCGGCGATAGCCTACAACAGCCGCCACGACGAGTACCTGGTGGTATGGGAGAACGACCGAGGCGCAACCAGGGATATCTACGCCCGGCGGGTGGCGAGCGACGGTACCGTGAAAAGCTGGTTCTCCGTGGTGTCGAACGCCAATAAGTGGAACTGGCTGCCTGACGTGGCCTACAGCCCCGCGCAAGACGAGTATCTGATCGTCTATGCCTACAATTTCAGTGCAACAGATTACGATATCTACGCCAGGCGCGTTAACTGGAATGGGTCCTCGATGAGCCCCGAGATCCCTATCGACACGGATACTGACAAGGACTGGTATCCCGCCGTGGCCTACAACAGCCAGAATGACGAGTACCTGGTGGTCTACGAGAAGTACATCTCAGGGACCCGACGCGATATCGAAGCCCAGCGGGTGAAAGCCAGCGACGGGTCGCTGCTTAGTTGGCGCAACATCGCCGGCGCCGCGAACCAGATACGCCGTCTGCCTGATGTGGCCTACAACGCGACGCGCAACGAGTACCTGATCGCCTACACCTACCAATCTCCTCCCACTGCCGACGGCGACATCTTCGGCAAAGTGACCTCGGCCAACATGGGAACGCTCAGCAGCGAGATTCAAATCGTCTACAACACCTATGAGCAGGATACCGTTGCCCTAGCCGCCGGCCCCGACGAATATCTGGCCGTTTGGGAGGATGGCCCCAGCCCCACCCACCGTACCATCTACGGCCGACGGGTGAGCGGGACGGGCACATTGCAACCATTCATCCCCATCGCCGATCACTCCGGCCAAGCATGTATTGAGCCGGCCGTGGCCTATGGGGCAGGCTACGGCTACCTGGTTGCCTGGCGCTACGCCTCTGGCGGAACTACGGGCGACGATGTCTATGGGCGCTACGTGATGCCGGGTCAGGACTCGCCTGCGGGCTCCGAGTTTGCCATAGACAATGACACGAGCTCGCAAAGAGCTCCGGCCGTGGCCTGTGCCACCACCGGAGACTGCCTGATGGCTGAGGAGGACAACAACTCCGCCGGCGGCGACTACGAGATCCGCGGGCGGCTGGTGTGGCTTTACCATGTCTACGTGCCGATCATGCTGAAGAATTACCAGTGATCAGGGGTAATTTGGAGCACTGGGCAGTCTCCGTGCCCCCCCGGTGCTCCAACTGACGACTGAGGGCGAATTGAGTCTAACAAGCGGCTTGGGAGTACGTTCCCTTCTGCCCGATACTCCTCTTAACCGACTAGGAGGATAGTTCTATTACTTCTCGGCTATCTCTCTCAAGCCCTCCACATCCAAGATCTGTAACCTCTTGCGGCCGATCCTGATTAGACCCTGCCTCTTGAAGAGGCCCAAAGTCGAGGTGGTGGTCTCCCGGTAGGTGCCTATCATGTCAGCCAGGTCTTGGTGGGTATAGCCGGCGATGATGGGCCCTTGTTCCTTCATCAGACGAAGGAGAAGAGAGGCCAAACGAGCGGGGACGCGCTTGAAGGTGATGTCCTCTAAGAGCGATTCCGCCTCCAATAGGCGCTTTCCCACACCCTCCAGTATCCGGAAGGCTACCATGGGCCTCTGAAGGAGGAGTCGCTCCAAGGCGATGCGCTCTATGGTTCCGAGAACACAATCCTCTATGGCCTGGGCGAAGGTACCGTACATTCCTTGTCCGATGAGGGGCATCTCTCCAAAAATAGTGCCCGGGCCAAGGGTGTCGACAACCCGTTTCTCTCCCTCTCGGGTAAGACGATAGAGTTGAACCATCCCTCTCTTGAGGAGGAAGAGGATCTCTTCTTCGGGGGTATAGATGACCTCGCCCCTTCGGAAGGTGGTCTCCGAAAAGGAACGCTCTACCTCTTCCCGTTCCTGAGGGCCAAGATAGCGGAAGATATCCTCGACCAAAAGGTACCCTATTCTCTTCTTCATCTCACTTCCTTTTCGTATAGATTAGTCGCCTCAGCGGTTCGCCCTAGACGTCTCTTACTGGGTTGAAAAGTCCCCTCTTGTGCATGAGCAGGCTAGCAACAGGAGATAGGGTGGCTCCAGTTCAAACCAGCAGTGGTAGAGGCAGGCCTATCTGCTAAGGTTACTTCCATTATACTGGACTACCTCGCCTGGGGCAAACCCTCTCCTTTGACTGAAAAGGTGAGAGGGTTTATAATGGTGCGAAAATTGCGGAAAGGGGTGAGAAAATGACAGACCCTGTGGCTTTCAGAATCGGTCTTCTGGCTATCTACTGGTATGGCATCCTCCTGGTATTGGCTATATTGGCTGGGGGTTACATAGCCAGCCTGGAGGCGAAACGGCGGGGCCAGAACCCAGACCATGTCTGGAATGGACTACTTCTCGTCGTTCTGTTTGGCATCATCGGGGCTCGCCTATATCACGTCTTCTCCAGCCCCCAAGGGACGAGTGGAGGTTGGGAATTTTACCGCTCGAATCCCCTCCAGATTTTGATGATTCGACAGGGGGGGTTGGCTATCTACGGGGCTGTAGCGGGAGGGGTATTCGCTCTCTGGCTTTATGCTTGGATCAAGAGGTTGAATTTTCTCACTTGGGCGGATTTCGCGGCTCCCGGGTTGCTCTTGGGGCAGGCGATAGGGCGGTGGGGTAACTTCTTTAACCAGGAACTCTACGGCTACCCTACAACCCTGCCTTGGGGGATACCTATTGCACAGAAGTACCGTCTCCCCCAGTTCGCTGACCTGCCGGAGACGGCCCGTTTTCACCCCACCTTCCTCTACGAGTCCCTCTGGTGCCTTTTCTGCTTCGGCTTGCTCCTCTACATCGCCCGGAGGTACGAGGATCGGCTTCTCAGGGGGGACATCTTCCTCCTGTGGGGGATACTCTACCCCCTGGGCCGTTTCTTTGCCGAGATGCAACGCCCCGATGCCTGGCAGGTAGGGGGTATCGCCGTGGCCCAGATAATAGCCGTAGTGACCATCGTGGTCTGCGGCGGGATAATGCTCTATCGGCATAGATTCGCTGGGGAGCCTGGGCAAGCCTAGTTGGCTGCCGGGAGTTGGATTTACCCGCTTAAGCCGATTTGCTTTGGGTTTTGCGTACACTTTTGCACAAGGAAAGCGTTAGTCGGCATTTTTGAGAGATGGTATGAGAACTATTGGCGTGTTTGTGGACACTAGCACGGTCAATAGAATACTACGCATCAAGGAGAAGAGGGACAAAGATACTAAGTGGGAAGAGGATAGAGAATATCTGACCAGAATAGTTGAGCAATATGTAGAAAGTGGTGTTGTTCGCTTGATTGTGAACCCGACTGTAAGAATGGAGATTGAGGCTACAAAAGGCCCGCGAAGGAGAGCGCGATTGTTGCAGGAATTCGAGAAGTGTCGTTTCACGGACTACAACATAACCAGATTTCCATTCTCCTTTCCAGCAATTTTCCCCACAGAAGAAGAGAGCAAAACACTGAAAGAGGTTTTTCAGGACATTCCTCACTTCGATGGAAAGATATTCGCTGACGCAGTATGCAATTCTCAAGTAGAAGTTCTACTTACTACTGATAGAGAGCATCTTGCAAATGATACGTTCCGCAGTCGTATCCAAAGGCAAGGGCTTGATAAGAGCATAAAAGTATGTACGCCTAAAGAATTATTTGAACATCTTCAAAGCGTCGCCTAACATAACAAGGGCTTTGCGACTCACTTTATTCGCCCAACTGGTTCTCACTTCGCAAAGCCCGGAAATGTTAGGCGCAATTCGCTCACAATAACAATATACAAGGAGTTCAGGTCAGCCGCACTAGGAGTCCCCGCAGGTATTCTCCATCTTTCGTCAGACCCTCATCGCTCCCCAGCCCCAGTTCTTTAAGGCGCTCTCCTCTCCGATCTAGTATAGACTGCCCCAGTTGGGAGCGGGCTAGTTCCCTGAGATCCTCGATAAGGGGGGTCTGCACTAGATGGTCGTCCACGATGTGGCCATCTTCTAGGACGAGGATACGCTGGGTCATGCGAGCCACTTTGCGATCGTGGGTGACCACAATGATGGTCATCTCCCGTTCTCGATTCACCTTTTGCAGGAGTTCCATGATCTCCTGGCCGGCTGCGGTATCTAGGGAGCCGGTGGGTTCGTCGGCCAGGAGGATAGCCGGTTGATTGGCTAGGGCCCGGGCCACAGCCACCCTCTGGCGCTCGCCTCCCGAAAGTTGGCTAGGCAGATGGCCTGCTCTGTCGATGAGCCCTACCAGGGACAGGAGTTCCTGTGCTCGCTTATGGCGTTGCCCTGCCCTGGCCTGTCCATGCATCGGTATCTCCACATTCTCCAAGGCGGTAAGGGTAGGGATCAGATTATGGAGTTGGAAGACAAAGCCCACCTCTTGGGAGCGGAAAGCGTCTAGATTCTTAATAGAGGAGAGGTCTTCGCCTTTGACGATCACCTGGCCGCTAGTGGGGCGGTCGAGGGCCCCTATCATATTCAGGAGGGTCGACTTGCCGCTGCCGGAGGGGCCCATGACGGTCACCAGTTCGCCCCGATGGATGCTCATAGTGGCTCCATCGAGGGCCCGCACCTCGGTCCCATCGCCGTAGACCTTAACCAGGTCGCGGGTCTCGACAACTACGCTTCTCTCTTCCATCTTCTTCCCCCCTACCGCTCAACTAGGATATCCACAAAGGCGGTCATCCCCCAACGGAGGTCGGGATCTTGCTCCTCTAGTTCTATGATGACCGTGTAGTTCGTGCCTCCCTCCTCCAGGCTAGCCATAGGCGCGATATGCGTTACCTGACCATGTATGACTCTCTCGGACAAGGCATCGAAAGTGATCCTCGCCTCCTGTCCCACCTTCACCAGGGGGATGTCGATCTCGTTCAAATCGGTGGTCTCCACTTGTAGGTGGCCTAGATCGCCTAGAGTGAGGAGTAGTACCCCGGCATTGATTATCTCTCCCTCTTTCACCTTTATCTCGCCGATGGTGCCCGTGAAAGGGGCCCTCAGTTCGGCTTTCTCTAAAGCCGACCGCGCTTGGGTCAAGGCCGCCTCCGCTTGGGCCGCCTGGGCTTGGGCCACCCCTATCTCTTCGGACCTGGCTCCTGCCCTCAGAAGGTCCAATTGGGCTTGGGCCTGGTCGACCCGGGCTTGGGCGGCGGCTATCTCTTCCTCTGAAGCCCCAGCCATGACCAGATCGAGTTGGGCTTGAGCCGCGGCGTTCGCGGCAGCAGCGGCATCCCTTTGATAGCGGAGTTCTTCCTCTGTAGCCCCTCCTCTCGGTTCCTCACCGATCCAACGCCACCTATCATATCGGTTTTGGGCGTGGGCCAAGTCGGTGGTTGTTTGTTGAAGTTGGGCCTGGGCCAGGGCGATCTCTTCCGGCTGGGCTCCGGCCAGGAGGCGCGCTAACTCCGCCTTGGCTGCTGCCAATTGGGCCTCCAGGGAAGCGATCTCCTCGGGCCTGGCTCCCGCTTCCGCTAGGGCTAAGGTGGCTTGACTGGTGGCCAAGGCCGCTTGCGCCTGAGAAACGGCGTACTCTAGATCGGTGGAGTCGAGTTCGATTAAGAGTTCTCCTTCCTCAACTTGGTCTCCCGATTCCACCATCACTTGTTCCACGCGACCGCTCATCTGGAAGCCCAAGGTGACCCAGCGAGCGGGGACCACTACGCCTGTGGCTGATACCACTCTTTCCATATCTTCTGCTGGGGGTGGGGTGGCTTCCGGTGGAGAGGCCCCCAACCCGGAGCAGCCCCATAAACCAAGGCTCAAAAGCGATATCGCCGTTATTCTGATGAGAGTTTTCATCGTCTCCTCCTCAGGAAATGCTATTCATATCGTAGTGCTTCTATGGGGTGAAGTCGGGAGGCCCACCAGGCGGGGTAGAGCCCCCCGATCATGCCTAAGATCAGAGCCATAATCAGGACTTGGACGAGGGTATAAGGGCTGAAACTTGGCTCCAAGAGGCCGCCGACGAAGGGCAGGAGTGCCAGGGCCTTGCTTATGGTTACCCCCATAGCCACGCCTGCCAGGCCGCTCACCACCCCCAAGAGCAGCGACTCACGGACGACCATAAAGAGCACTTTGCTCCTCCGCCAGCCTAGGGCCCGCAAGACCCCTATCTCTCTCGTCCTCTCGAAGACCGACATGACCATGGTATTCATCATCCCCACGCCGCCCACGATGACGGCCAAAAGCGAGATGCCCCCCACCAGGGCCTCCATCGCCTGGAGGTCAGGCAGCCTCTCCGCGAACTCGGTGGAGAGGGAGACAGTGACCTCCGGAAAATCTTTCTCGATCCGCTGCCGAACCTCTTCCACTCGATGGGGGTCTTCTACTTTGCTGCCTAGTAGGCCGACCTGGCGGGGCTTTCCGAAGAGAGCCTGGGCCTCCCGCAAGGAGATCACCCCGGCGTTGTCCTCGTAACTCGCCCCTGTCTCGTAGATACCCACGATGCGAAAGGAACTGTCGAAAATACGCACCTTATTTCCCACCCGCTTCTCCATAGCCTCGGCTGCACTGCGGCCCAGGATGATCTGTCGGTTGGCGCTGAGTCCTTCCCCCTCCACTATCTTGAAATGTCGGAAGGAGTACTCAGCGGGGTGGTATCCGAATACGATCATAAAGGGGGCCTCCTCAGTCATGGTGAAGCCGAAGATAGTGCCGGATACGCTTTTCACTCCAGAGAGGCCGGCGATCCGTTTACCCACCCTCTCATCGATAGCACTGTAGGCCATATCGGAGATATTGGCCTCCACGGCCATCAGATCCGTTCCGCTGCCAGTGGCTATGGCTGTGAAGCCTTCTATGAAGCCGTCGGTGAGGCCCACCAGGGCCACTATCGTGGCCACACCGATGCCGATGCCCACCATAGTGAGAAGGGTGCGGGTTTTGCGCCGGAAAAGGCTCCTGGTGATCATCCCCCCCGGCAGGCGAGGCGAGGCCCCTTCGCCGCCACCGCCCTCATAGCGCAACGCTTCTACGGGGTGAAGTCGGGAGGCCCACCAAGCGGGGTAGAGCCCCGCTGTGGCCCCTAGGGCTAGGGTTACCACTGCCGCCTGTACAAATAGGCCAAGGGAGAACTCGCCTTGCAGCCAACCGCTCACGGCTGGCAGGCGACCTAAAGCCTTTACCGCGCCTACCCCCAGCAGGACTCCCACTAGGCCGCCCAACAGGCTCAAAAGAAGGGATTCACCGAGGATCATGGCCAGCACTCTCCCCTTCCGCCAGCCCAATGCCCTAAGCACCCCAATTTCTCGGGTTCGTTCGAAGACCGACATCAGCGTGGTGTTCATCATCCCCACCCCGCCGATGATGACGGCCAGAAGGGAGAGAACCCAGGCGAAGGCGCGAACGAACTGCAACCCGAGTTGCTGGTCGGCGAAATTTGCCGATTCGACAACTAGAAGATCGGGAAAGCGCCGCTCGATCCTCTGGCGCACACTCTCCGCCTGGTCCGCGTCATCCAATTTGACGGCATATGTGTTCACCTGGCGTGGCCTCTTGAGCATGGCCTGGGCATCGGCCAGGGAGATCACCCCTCCCCCCTCCTCGAAGAAAGCCCCGGTCTCATAGATGCCCACGATGCGGTAGGCGCTGTCGTACAGCCTAACGGTATCCCCTACCCCCTTTTTCAGGTTCTCGGCGGCTAGTTTGCCGATGATGATCTCTCTCCTGGTCGTCAGTTCCTTCCCTTCCACTACCCTGAAATGTTGAATGCCGATGCCCTCAGGGTCATAGCCGAAGACCATAAAGTAGGGGAGTCCCTCGGTGGTAGCCTCGCCGACGATCATGCCCTCGACCTCTTTCACCCCAGGAATGGCTGCCAATTGCGGCCCCACTTCCTCATCGATGACACTAATGGCCATATCGAACGACTCAGCCTGGGTGATCACCAGGTCTGCTTCACTACCGGAGAGAAGACCATAATATCCAGAGGCAAAGCCGTCGGCGATGGCCACGAGCGCGACGATGGCTGCCACGCCCATGGCGATGCCCACTATAGTGAGGAAGGTCCGGGTTTTGCGCCCCAAGAGGTTTCTAAGGATCATAGTTGACCTCATTATAGTTATTGCAGGTGATTTGCATTTGCATTATAACTTCAAACTCTCAATTTGTCAACTGCTACTACTAACTCCCTGCCGCAGATGATAGCGTACGCCCTGGGCGTATCCCTGCGCACCCTACTTTCTCCCAACGTATATTCCGTATCCGAAATACTCATCCAGGTTCTCGGGTGTGATCCCACCCTCTCGTTGTTCTTTCACGAATCTCCTGTAAGCCGGACTTTTGGCGTACAGGGCCAGAGTTCTGCCTAAAACACCCAACATGCCTATATAACCATACCGTCGGACTATTCCTTTGGCTTCGTTTTGGGTGTTGATTTCGTAGGTTCTCACGACTATTTCTCTCAACCCAGCGCCCTCCAACAATCCCACCCAACCATCAGAAGTTAGAGGTTTCGTGGTAGCACCCAAATCCTGGGATGCCCATGCGACCAATTCCGGTGGAGGCGATACCTTTAGCCAGGTTGACTCATTAAGCCCGATGTATCCTCCCAACTTTGTCACCCGCACGTATTCGTGCATCGCCTTTGGCTTGTCTGGCACCATTGCGAGCACGGACTCGCAGATGACCGCGTGGAAAAGGTCATCCTCGAAGGGCAGGTCCTGGGCGTCTGCCACCCGAAACTCAACGCGATCCTCTACCCCTTCTCTTTTCGCCCGCTCAATCGACCTATCGATCATCCGGCCTCGGATGTCCACGCCGACCACCCGACAGCCATGCCTTTTTGCCAGGTAGCAAGGCGTTACGCCGACGCCGCAGCCAACGTCCAAGACGTATTTGTCTTGGTCTATGTGGCATAACTCAATGAGCTCTTCTGTGGCCCCGAGACCTCCAAGCTGTTTTGTGAGGCCCACTTCAGCTTGAAAGTCGAAGATAGTTGCTTGATTTCCCATTTTCCCGCTTCCTTTCTCGATGATGTGTAACTGCTTCGCACACTAGCGACTACCAGATGCCCGGCAGCAGGCGGTGGCGTACCTGCCCGGCATACTCCTTGTAGCCGTAGAGTTCGTCCAGCAGCGCCTTATCTTCCAGGATAGTCCTCACAACGATGAGCAGCACCGACAGGCCGCCGGGGATCAATGCCCACCATGAGCCGAGCATGACCGGCACGGCAAGCTCGAACAGGATCGTCCCCACGTAACCCGGATGGCGCACATACCGGTATGGCCCGCCTGTGGCGACGGTATGGCCCCGCTCTTTCTGGATGCGAAAAATCTGCGAGAAGAAGGCGTTCGCGGCAGTGGCCCAGACGACCAAAGCGTAGCCCAGCGCGGCAACTGTTAGCATGGCGACCTGGAGCGGGGGCAAAATCCCCGTAGTCCACCCGAATCGCACATCCAGCCCGGCCACGATGGATCTGGCTAGCGTGGCTAGGCCGAAGATGCTCATGATAAGGGTGTCCCAGGTTTTGGCGCCCTTCCTGGGGCCAAGGCGTTCTGCGAGTAAGCCCGGGTTTCGGAGGATCCCGATCAGCGCGGTGGCACTAGCCCAGAGGAAGGTTATGCCCACCAGGGCCCACCCCATCACCCAGTCCAGACGGCCCGCGGCGAGGAAGAGGATCGCTGCCAGCATCAGCAGGCCCATCGCTTCTCTCACCAGGAACCTCACAATGGTGCGGGTTGTCTCAGGTTGATGACCCGGTTGCTCGACAGATGTGTTTGCGTTCATTTCTTTCTCCTTGATAATTCGCCGTTGCTATGTACCGGCGACTACCACACACCCGGTAGCAGGCGGTAGCGCACCCGCTGAGCATACTCCTTGTACCCGTCGAGTTCCTCGTAGAGAGTCCGGTCTTCCAGCGAAGTTCGCACAACCTACCCAACGCTATCCAGGCTTCTGCCCAACGATCAGGGTGTAGCCCATGTATTGCTTGCTGCGCTTCGTGACTTTGTCATCGATGCTGGCGGCTTTCCTGAACCGCGCATCGCGCAGCAGTTTGAGCAGGACCTTCGGATAGACCCGGATCATGAAGGACAGCAAGCCACGTAGCCCCATCGCCTTGAGCACGCTCGGGGTTTCCACGTTCTTGACTTCGGTCATCTGGACCACTTGCAGTCCCGATCCCTCGAACAGGCTGCGTAGCGTCTGGGGCGTGAAGTACCCATGGATGGCCGGATGCTCGGCAAACAGCGCCAGCAACTCCGGCGGTGCGGATGGATCGACAGTACTTTCATTGGCTCCAATCCGCCCCCTGGGTCGGACGACCCTCACCATCTCCGTCAGTGCCTGCTTCTTGTCGCCGGGCAGCGGCGTTAGGACTGATTCGACGATCACCACGTCAAACAAGTCGTCCTCGAAAGGCAAGTGGAAGGCGTCAGCAACCCGAAACTCAACCTTGTCCATCAACCTCTGCCGGCGCGCCCTCTCTTCGGCCTTAGCAATCATGACCTCGGATATGTCGATCCCATGGACTCGCGAACCATACTGTTCAGCAATGAGGCAGGCCGTGTTTCCGGGGCCACAGCCAACGTCGAGAACCCGGCTTGTCGCGTCCAGTCGGCACATCTCCAGCAGCGCGTGCGTGGCGTCTTGCCCTCCCAGGTGGATGCCTGGCAATGCGCCTGCGAGCTGGCCGATGAAATCGTACCATTCGCGGGTACCAACTGGTTTCTGGCTCGTCTCACCTTTCTCGATCATAACTCACTCTCCGGTTTGGAACACAAGTGACTCAGGTCTGGCAGCCTGAAACGAACTCCAAGAACTCCCTACCATACACCCGGCAGCAGGCGATAGCGCACCCGCTGAGCATACTCCTTGTACCCGTCGAGTTCCTGGTAGAGAGTCCGGTCTTCCAGCGCCGTGCGGGCGACTATCAGGATGGCCGTAAGCCCGCCTGGGAT
This sequence comes from Anaerolineae bacterium, assembly GCA_034419095.1. GTDB lineage: Bacteria > Chloroflexota > Anaerolineae > UBA7937 > UBA7937 > UBA7937. The sequence goes on from DAOULQ010000155.1 coordinate 24,215, forward strand.
AAGTGCCCACAGGGAGCCGAGGGCCAGCGAGGTTGCGAGCCAGGATGTGATATACCCGACGTAGCCCGGATGGCGCACGTATCGGTAAGGGCCACCGGTGGCGACAGTATGGTCTCGATCTATCTGGATGCGAACACCCCCTGAGAAGAACACGTTCGAAGCCATCGCCCAACTAAAGAGGCCTTGCCCCAGCGCCCAGAAAACCAACCCGCCGAGCTGAATCGCCCAATCTAGCCGGGGCGACCATCTGAAGCGTGCATCCAACCCCATCACGACTAACGCGCCCAGCGTTAGAACGCCGATGAGGGCACCAAGCAACCTATCCCAGCCCTTGACATTCTCTTTGATCTCGCCACGCTCTGCTATTAACTCCGGGGACATGACGAGCGCATTGATTGCTAAAATGCCCACACCCACGCCGAGATAGGCCCAGGCCCACGCCCAATCCAGGCGGCCCGATGAGATGAACAGGATCGCCGCCAGGACCAGGAACTGGACAACGACTTGCACCATCCGTTTCCGAACCCTGCGAGTCAGGTCGGATTTCTCGTTTGCTTGATTGACAGACGTATTGGCGTTCATCTTCACTTCTTCCCAACGAATATCGCGTATCCCAGGTATTCGAAAAGATCCTTCGGGAGATGCCGTCTTTCTGCCATATACTTTCTGAAAGCCGGATTTTTGACGTACAGGAACAGCGTTCGATAAAACATCCTCCACATATCTTGGAAACGATACCGCTGAATCTGAGTGGACTCCCGTCCCGCACTGAATTTGTAGGTCCGCACGACTATGTCGCGCAGCCCAGCGCCTTCCAGCAACCCCATCCAGCCCTCAAGCGTTGGAATATCCGGCTTTATATCCCAAATGCGTCTTACATGTTCGACCATCGGCGCAGGTGGTGTCTCGATCCAGAGCTCCTCGTTAAGCCCCACGTATCCGCCTGGCCTGGTCACGCGAGCACATTCGCCGACCACGCGCTGTTTATCTACGATGAATGTAAGCACCGACTCGCTGATGACGACATCGAAAAGCGCGTTCTCGAAGGGAAGGTCTTGTGCATCGGCGACTCTAAACTCAACGCTATCTTCTACACCCTCACTTTGTGCCCTTTCATTTGACCTGGCGATCATCGCTTCACTAATGTCTACGCCAACCACGCGACAGCCATACTTTTTGGCAAGATAGCAGGCCGTCGCCCCGACGCCGCAACCGATTTCCAAGAGATGGGTATCCTGGCCGACGTGACACAGTTCGATGAGCGCCTTTGTGGTCTCTAATCCCCCCATGTGTTTGGTGGTGCCGACGTAAGCCTGCAATTCAAAGTAGGAAATCTCCGGGTCTGCCATCCCTGTTTTTTTCCCCATTTATTTCCCTTAGACGATGTTCAGGGGCTTCGCACCCATTTAGGATTGACGACTTGGTTTTCTTGATCTTGTCATAAACCGCTGCGAACTCCGCTAGCCACTGATGTGGCTCTCCATGGCGCGGGCGAAGAGTTCCCAGTCCTCCTCATGGATGACCTCCCGCGCCCTATCCCCCAGAAGGGCCAGGAGTTGGGGGAGATAGAGGTCTGTGCGCAGGTGATGCTCGGCCACGAAGACGAGGAGAGGAGTGCTGGTCCAGGAGGCCCGCGCCCTGGTCGCGGTCAGCCATTCGCCGATCAACACCTCCTCCCCGTCGATGACCAGGATCAACCCTAGCCCACCCGCTTGGCTGAGGGCCTCCTCGGACGTGGAAGCGACGACCACCTGACCGCCCGGCAGATCGAGGTCGCCCGTGGTGTAGATCACCACCCGTACCCCTCGCCCGATGGCCTCCTCTAACACAGGCCGCAACTCTGGAAACGTGGCCGGCAACAGGGCCAGATAGATGCGGGCCTCCGCTTGGCCGATCATCTCCTCCGCCTTGGCCAAGATGTTCTCCCGGCCCTCGATGTTCCAGATGTATTCGAGGTCGGGGGCTGAGTCGAGGGCGGCCAGGTCCTCCTTGAGCGAGGCGATGAGGTCTTCGTGGTCACGGTGGAGTTGGTCGAGGAACTCCACCGCCGGAACCGGAGCGTACTTAGTGGCACCCTCTTTGCGCAGCATCATCGCCGCGCCACGAGCGGTGAGTTTGCCCAAAACCTCGTAGATCATGGAACGGGGAACGCCGGAGATCTTGGAGAGTTGGTACCCCGTGATGGGGCTCTCCTTGAGCAAGGCTAGGTAGGCCTTGGCTTCATACTCCGAGAAACCTATTTCCACCAGTTTGTCAGTAGGATCATTGTTCATTTTTCTCCCTGAATTAGGCGTTAGTATTATAACTTAGGCGTTAGATTAATAACTACGTCTTATTATAGTCAGATTTGCCTGCTTTGTCAAGCGCCAGAACCTTAAAATTTCGGGGAATAGCCTGAGAAAGTTGGAGATAGTGGGATGAAGATCTAATGCTTATACCTACGGCGCATACCTGTAGGGGTTTCGATGCAAGCGATGTGGAGGTTCTTTCAAAACGGGAGTTGGTGTGGCGAGATATTTTCGGCGCTTGTATACCCAAAGACCCTTAGAGCGTGTGGTGGGGTAACAACCCTATGGGGAGCGGGAGAAGATAAGGGGCTCTCGGATGAGATCTATGAGGCCTGCCAAGGCCCGTTCGATATAAACGAGGTCTAAGAGGGTTCCCTCGGTACGGGCCAGCAGCTTTATGGCTTTCACCTTCGGCGGCCCTAAGATGCATACCCCTCTCTGCGTTAGATTCGCCGTTTCCTCTAGGAGGTGGGCAGAGGGGCCAGTCATAGGCGAGGAGAGTTCCTCTCTCAAGATAGGGCACCTCTCTTCTAAGGGAAGAGCGGTAACTGTGCCTCTGCGCTCTCTATAGGGGGTAAGAGTCCCACGATCTTCTTCAGGTCGTGGCGGTCCACCTCTTCTTGGGTGGCCACCGACTGGAGGTGGCTGAATTTCACGAAATCCCAATCGCTTTCTGTCAGTCGCTTTCGGATGAGGGGAGAGCCTTCCAGCCTGAGTCGTAGGAGCGAGGCCCGCTCATCGGGGATGAGGACTAGATGGCGAACCTTGGGTCCCTTCTCCATCCACCGGCAGAGATCCCCTAGCCATACCTTCTGACGGATAAGAAAGAGATAAGAAGTTTCCCCATCCCGCCAGGCCACATCGGCGTAGCGGGGCAACCTGGTACCAGCCCAGGCTTGGAACCCCAGGCGCTCTCCCAGGCGAAGGAGGAGAGCGATCATCTCCTCTCGTATATCCTCCGAGGGCCGGAGCTGCCAGGCCCCGGGGCTCCCCTGACCATAGGAATGGAGAGCCTCCTCCACCAGCCCCGGATCGGGGGTTAGGAGCCCCGGAAAGAGAGAGTAGACCTCCTCTCTCACTTGCTGGAACCCTTTTACCTCTTGGAGCAATTGAGAGGTCGCCTTCTCCACCTGGTCGCCAAGGGGGGAGGGAGGCGGCGCCTCTTTTAGCCACCAGAGGGAAGAGTCCCAATCTGCTTCCTCGTCCCCTCTAACCTCTCCTCTCTCATCCAGCAAGATAAATCTCTCCAGGCTCTCCTTCAGAGTCTCTTCTATCTGCTCAGCGGCGAATTGAGCGAGAGATGCCTCTTCTAGGAGCGCCGCCTGGCGCAGGAGGTCCTCTTCGCTCCATCGCTTGAGGATGGCCGCGTGGAGCCACTCGAAGAGCGACGGGTCGCCACGCTCTCGGAGGAGTTTCTGACAAGCCTCGAAAGCAGATCTTCGCATCCGAGAAGCGAGGTGGGGGGCAGAGGGGGGTTCCTTTGGGTTCTTGACCATGGAGAGGCGATAACGGTTTGTCCTCCCCTTTCGCAAGAGAACACTCTTGCTCGGTTCGCAAGGTTGAAGGAAGAGCCCTTCCAACTGAAGACCGACCTCTGCTCCCGCCAGGATGAGGCGCTCGGCTTGGGGGAGTTGGGCGCACTCTAAAATGAAGACTATCCTCCCCTCGGGGCGCAGGAGGCGCACAAGATATCGCATGGCGGCAGCGGTGGCCCTTTGGTACCATGGCCAGTCCAAGGATCGTCGTCGTAAGAGCGGCTTAAAGACCGCTGCCTCCTCCCTGCCCAGGAGCCAGCCGGTCCAGAGATAAGATAGGACCCAGAAGGGACGATCGAGGGGTGGGGGAGCCGTTATGACCAACTCTAGGCTCTCTCGCTCCAAACTCGAAGCCAAGCCGCGAATAGACCGTCTGACTATGGCCTCAGTAGATGGCGGAACCTTATCTGAGAGCCTGGATTTCGAGGAGAGAGAGCGCAGTGGAATGTAAGCCTCCTCAAAAGCGTGCCAGACATTTCGCTCCCTAAAACTCCGCGGGGGCCGAAGTCGGGCTCGGCCTTCTCCCTCCAGTTTACGGCAGGTATCAAGGCAGATGAGGAGTATCAGTTGTAGCGTCTCCAAGATGGGGGAGCCGGAGAAGAGGGCCTCCACTTTCATAGAGAGGTTCACCAGGGCGTATAGGTTGCGGGGGGTATAGAGTTCCAGGAGGCTTTGGGCTAACTCCCGCCCCTCCTCGCCGGGGGAGGCTAGTCGATCTAGAAGATACCAATAGTGGACGCCCCGTTCCTCTATCTTAGCCAGGGGTTCCAGGTCGGATTCCTCTACGGGAAAGTCGCCTTGGGCTTCGCAATGGGGACACCGATACCCTTTCTCTACCGGTAACCCTTGTTCCCTATCCCAGACGAAGTGGTCAGCCACCACGGGATTTCGGCATCGGTGACAAGATGTGGCGTAAAGTTGGGTGATGTGCTCTCGTAGAGAGGTTCCTACTTTTGGAGCATCGCCGAGGCGGGTGGTGGCGGCATCGATCTCCTCCGGTGGAGGGAGCCTGAGGGTGGCCCGCGCTATGAGCACGTTTAGGGGGCTGAAGTGAGCAGCCAGGGCTGATCTCCCTTTGCGGACCGCTTCCTCTATCACTACCGCCGTCTGGCAGAAGGGGTCTAAGATCGTGCCCCCAGGCTGGGAATAGGCTTCGATGTATCGGGAGACCACGTTTCCCGGCATCGGATCCAGGTACCGCTCCAGAGGGATGGCTTCCTCTCTTCCCTCGCTGGGGATGAAGTGATCGATCATAGCCCCGCCCCTCGTTTTCCAGTATATCATGAGACGCCCTTTTCAGCCACCTTTGAGTGATAACCTATGTAGTGGTTTCCGCCTTGACATCTGGCCCTTGGCTCCCTAGAATAGCCACAAACGGAAAGGGGGGATCGAGTGGGAAGTGCCATCACTATCCTGGCGGGCCTGGTCATCGCTGTGCTTATCGCGACTTGGCTCTTCGGAATGATCAAGAAGATCGGTGGTTGTCTCATCCATCTTCTCCTCGTGGGAGCGGGTTTGGTTCTCCTGGTTTATATAATTGCCACGCTTCTCAGGCAGGGCTCCTAGATTTCCTCTTATCGAAGGGAGCATCCCAGATAGGTCTCTCTTTCTTCAAGCCTGACATCTAAGGCTATTCGATACCCTTGAAAAAGGGGGAAAGTTCTTTGGCCATCGAGAATATTTCCCCCAAGCCGTCAGAATTTGACTGATCGTAAGAGACAGGAAGAGATAGTGAGAACGCATTCCCTTGGCTACTAGGCCACTATGCTAGGTGGGGTGCTTTTTTCACACCTTCGTTACCCCTTCTTTGACTTTGGCTTTGCCAGCGGCTAGAATGGATATTAGGTGAGGTGATGGGCAAGAAACTGGTTCTTGTGGATGGGCACGCTTTAGCCTATCGGGCCTTCTTCGCTCTCCCCATAGATGCCTTCTCCACCTCCCGAGGGGAGTTGACCAACGCGGTGTACGGCTTCACCCGGATGCTCCTTCGGGCTTTGGAGCAAGAGAAGCCCGACTACATCGCCGTGACCTTCGATGCGGGGAAGGAAACCTTTAGGCATCAAGAGTTCAGGGAGTATAAGGCTCAGCGGGCTCGTATGCCCGAGGAGATGCGGGATCAGATGGCTCGCATAGTAGAGGTGATTGAGGCTCTCGGTATCCCCATCTTCGAGGTGGAGGGGTACGAGGCCGACGACCTCATCGGCACCCTCTCTAAGCAGGCCCAGGAGTTGGGGGTGGAGACCTTCATCCTCACTGGCGATTACGATGCCTTTCAGTTGGTATCTCCCCAGGTGAAGGTATTGACCACCGGGGGCCACCGACAACCTTTCTCCGAAGCCAGGCTCTTCGATGAGAAAGCCCTCGAGGAGAAGTACGACTTTCGCCCCCCCCTGCTGGTGGATTACAAGGCTTTGGTGGGAGACGCTTCGGATAATATACCTGGAACCCCAGGTATAGGGCCTAAGTACGCCACCGATCTCATCAAACGGTACGGCACCATCGAGGAGATCTACGAGCATCTGGAGGAGATCGAACTAGCCAGGGTGAGAAAGGCCCTCGTTGAAGGCAAGGAGCAGGCCTTCTTGAGCAAGCGATTGGCTACCATCGTCACCGATGTCCCCATCACTCTAGATTTGGAGAAGTGTCGCACTGGCGACTACGACCGGGATCGAGTGATGGAGGTTTTCAGGGGGTTGGAGTTTCGGAGTCTGGTGGATCGGTTGCCCAAGGAACAGAAGGCGGAGCAGTTGATGCTCTTGACATCTGAAGAGAAGGAGGCCGTTGATTATCATGTGGTGACCACCAAAGAGGTGCTGGAAAGGGTGGCGACCAAGTTATCCCCCTCTTCTCACTTAGCTTTGGATGTGGAAACCACAGGCATAGATGCCATGTCCGTAGATCTGGTGGGGTTGGCTCTCACTACGGAGCCGGGAGGGGGGTACTATATCCCCCTCGGTCACTTAGAGTCGTCCCTATCCTTACAGGATCCCGAGGGAAGAAGGCAATTGTCGTTGGAGGAGGTTAGGGCTGTTTTGGCCCCCATCCTCAAGGACGATGGGGTGGCCAAATGGGCCCATAACGCCATATATGACCTCGTTGTCTTGCGCCGTCATGGTTTAGAGGTGCGGGGACTGGCCTTCGATACCATGATTGCTGCTTATCTCCTCGACCCCGGGGGAAGGGGCTTCGGCTTGAAGAATTTGGCTTGGCGGAAACTGGGGGTGGAGATGACCTCCATCAGCGAACTGATCGGAAAAGGGAAAGATAAGACCATGGCCCAGGTCCCCATCGCCGCCGCAGCCCCCTACGCTGTCGCCGATGTGGAGGCCACGGAGCGGTTGGCTAGGCTCTTGGAGGCGGAACTGAAAGAACACCAACTTTGGGATCTCTTCGTCCAGGTGGAGATACCGCTGGTCGAGGTCTTGATGGCCATGGAGATGGCCGGGGTGGCGCTCGACATAGAGCACCTGAAGCAGATGTCCCGGGAACTATATCTGCGTATCACCGCTCTAGAGGGGGAGATCTACGAGATGGCTGGTCACCCCTTCAACGTATCCTCCACCCAGCAACTTAGCACTCTCCTCTTCGAGGAGTTGGGGCTCCCGGCCAAAGCCAGGACTAAGACCGGGTATTCTACCTCGGCTGAGGTCTTGGAGGAGTTGCGGGGTATGCACCCCATCATCGAACTGGTATTGGAGCATCGGCAACTGAGCAAACTGAAATCCACCTACCTCGATTCTCTGCCGCTCTTGGTAAACCGATGGACAGGGCGGGTCCATACCTCCTATAATCAGACGGGAACGGTAACCGGGCGGATCTCCTCTAGCGATCCCAATCTGCAGAATATCCCCATCCGCACGGAGATAGGGCGTCAGGTGCGGCGAGCGTTCATAGCGGAGGAGGGTTGCCTGCTCTTGTCCGCCGATTACTCCCAAGTGGAGTTGCGGGTCATGGCTCACATCTCCCAGGACCCGGGGCTTTTGAGCGCCTTCGAACGGGGGGAGGATATCCATGCCAGCACCGCGGCTACCGTGCTAGACGTCCCCCTCTCCCAGGTAACCCCTGAGATGCGGCGCATAGCCAAGAGCATCAACTTCGGCCTTTCGTACGGCATGGGCGCCTACGGCTTGGCTCAAAGGACGGGACTCTCGCAGGAGGAGGCCGCTGGGTTCATCGCTAACTATTTCGCCCGTTATCCCAAGGTGCGGGAATATATAGAGGAAACCAAGGGGATGGCGCGGGAGAAGGGGTATGTCTCCACTATCCTCGGTCGCCGTCGCTACTTCCCAGAACTTCGATCTACCAGTCGGGCCCATGGCCGGGTGAAACGAGCGGCGGAGCGGATGGCTATTAACATGCCCATCCAGGGTAGTGCCGCCGATATCCTCAAGATAGCGATGATCCGCCTTTATGGGGCTCTCCAAGAGAAGGGGTTAGCCAGCCGCTTGACCCTCCAGGTGCACGATGAGTTGGTCCTGGAAGTGCCAGAAGAGGAAGTGAAAACCGTGGCTCCCCTTGTCCGTTCTGTCATGGAAGGGGCCTATGCGTTGAGGGCTCCCCTCAAAGTGGATGTCAAAGTGGGGAAGAACTGGGAGGAGATGTCCTTGCAGGATCCCGTCCCTCGGGATCCCGTAGGGAAGGGAGAGGAGTATAAGCCTTAGATGAAAAGGGAGATAGCCCAACTCTTGAATGATGCGGTGTCGAAGGCGCAGGAGGCTGGAGATCTGCCGCCCTTTGAGTTACCTCCGCTTATCGTGGAGCAGTCCCAGCGGGAGGAGCATGGGGATTACGCTAGCAACCTAGCTTTGCAGATAGCCCGCCAGGTTAAGACCTCCCCTCGCCGAGTAGCGGAGGTCATCGCTAAGTACCTGCCTGAAGCCGAATTCATCAGTCGGGTGGAAGTGGCTGCCCCTGGTTTTGTCAACTTTACCCTGGACGACGGCTGGCTGGCTCGACAGGTGGAGACCATATTGGCTCAAGGTTCCTCCTATGGTCGCTTGGATCTGGGGCAGGGGAAGAGGGTCCAGGTGGAGTATGGCAGCGCCAACCCCACCGGCCCCTTGCATGTGGGCTTCGCCCGCAATGTGGTCTTGGGGGACGGTTTGGCCAACCTGTTGGAGGCGGCAGGATACGAGGTGCAGCGGGAATATTACGTTAACGATGCGGGCACCCAGATGCGTCTCTTCAACGAGACCTTATACGCCCGCTACGCCCAGGCGCTGGGGCGAGAGGAGGAGATACCGGAGGGTGGCTATCGAGGCCGATATATGGTGGAGTGGGGGCGAGAGATAGCCGAGGCCGAGGGTATGAGATACCTGCGGATGAGCCGTGAGGAGGCGCTGGAGGCCATCGGCGAGGTGGGGCTATCGAAGGTCTTAGGGGGTGTCCAGGAGGACCTGGAACTCTTGGGCATCCGGTACGACAGGTGGTTCTCAGAGCGAAGCCTATACGAGGATGGTTACTTTGCAGAGGTTATGGAGATCCTGCGCCAGGGGGGACACATCTTTGAGGAAGAGGGGGCTATCTGGTTTGCGGCTACCGAGATGGGGGGTGACAAGGACGAGGTGGTCGTCCGCTCCACAGGGGAGCCTGGCTATTTCGCTTCCGATATCGCCTATCATTACCAGAAGTTCATAAAGCGGGGCTTCGATTGGGTGATAGATGTCTGGGGGGCTGACCATCAGGGGCATGTTCCCCGCATGAAGGCCATGATG